>NZ_JAWOQS010000006.1:310828-396241 GCF_033438945.1 Vibrio sp. Y176
CGCGTCCTGGAGGATTCGAACCTCCGACCGCCTGGTTCGTAGCCAGGTACTCTATCCAGCTGAGCTAAGGACGCGCAGATCTTCTTGCTAAGAAGTTGTGAAGTAAATCACATTCATTTCTTACGAAACAAAAAAAAGGCCATCGGGCCAGTCAATGAATGGCGGTGAAGGAGGGATTCGAACCCTCGATACGGGATAAACCGTATACTCCCTTAGCAGGGGAGCGCCTTCAGCCTCTCGGCCACCTCACCGTTTTCATTGTTATATCTCAAAAGAGATATGGCGCGTCCTGGAGGATTCGAACCTCCGACCGCCTGGTTCGTAGCCAGGTACTCTATCCAGCTGAGCTAAGGACGCACTTTTTGTTGATAAATCAACGTTGCAAGAATGGCGGTGAAGGAGGGATTCGAACCCTCGATACGGGATAAACCGTATACTCCCTTAGCAGGGGAGCGCCTTCAGCCTCTCGGCCACCTCACCGTCTTGCGGAGGCACATATTACGTTTTACCGAAAATATGTCAAACACTTTCTTTGAAAAAATCTACGAAACTGGCTTAACCGTTGCTGATTTAATCAAAGTGACTATTAAACGAACTTTATCACTCTATTATGATGAAAAAAAGAGAGTCTTCTCTGAAAAAAAGACATTTATTTTCAAATAACTTTCTGAAGTTCGAATCAATATTATTCGATGAATTCACAGCCATACTCAACACAATAGTTTCTGCAAATTTTCAAAAACAGTAAAAACTAAAAAGGCCAACCCTTCGGTTAGCCTTTTTCATTCAAACTAAGCTCTGTAAACAGGAGCGACTTAGTAGTTACCTGAAGCAACGTTGCCATTGCCTTTTTCAGCTTGAATGCGCATGTAGATTTCTTCACGGTGAACTGAAACCTCTTTCGGAGCGTTAACGCCGATACGCACTTGGTTACCTTTAACACCCAGTACAGTTACAGTCACTTCATCACCAATCATCAGTGTTTCGCCTACGCGGCGAGTCAAAATTAGCATTCTTTGCTCCTTGAGTAATCTCTAAATTTTCTTGCTACAAAGCTATTATCCAACAAAAGTTATATTTTCGTAAACTACCTTGTTAGCGAAAATCAGCCTAAAAAGGCATGTTTTTGTTGAATGTTTAATGCTTCACTAGACGTAATGTAAGCATCATGCAGAATGTTTGCTGCTGTATCCACACATTCGGGTGCTAAAACTAGCATCATAGTGAGTGCATTCGTTGCGCTGAAATTGATCTCAATATCTCGCTTTGCCAACAAATCGCATGCGTGCTCTACCATTCCATTGGCCTCAAGCCCCACTGCGGTCAACAGGCTTACCACTTCACTATTACGGATTTTGTCGCTGAACACCAGATCGAACTTGGCACATGCATCTTGTTTTATCATGATACCTGCCCGTTCTGTTTCCTCGATCACATTCCAAATGTCAATACCCAACATCTGACATTGTTTTGTAGCACTAGATAAATGTTCTTTATCGACTTCGATTATGGCAAGGTCACGTTGAATGGCTATACCAGAGACGGCTTGATTGCCTAACTCCCCCTTTACCAGACTGCCTTCATTAACATCAAATGTCGAAAGCACGCGCAGTGGCACATTATTCTTCCATGCAAATTGCACTGAAGGTAAATGTAATACTTTCGCGCCTCGGCTTGCCATCGCTTCCATGGAAGGAAAATCGATAACCGCCAATTTTCGCGCGTTTTTCACTACACGTGGGTCACAAGTATAAATACCATCAACGTCGGTAAAGATTTGACACTCATCAGCGCGCAATGCGCCTGCCAGTGCCACTGCGCTCGTATCTGAGCCACCTCGACCTAATGTGGTGATATCCCCGTTCTCATTCACACCTTGAAAGCCTGCAACAATCACGATTTGGTCTTGCTCAAGCAATCCCAGAATTGTCTTAGTATCAATGTGTTTAATCGTTGCGTCATTGTGTTGATTATCCGTCACAATATTCGCCTGTGCTCCGGTAAGCGAGCGTGCAGCATGACCCAATTTATTGAGTGTCATTGCTAACAGTGCCATTGACACTTGCTCACCAGCAGAGAGCAAAACATCAAGTTCTCGAGCTGTAGGCACGCTATCTATCTGTTTAGCGAGGTCCATCAGTCTGTTTGTTTCGCCTGACATTGCAGACACGACAACAACAACTTGATTGCCATCATTTTTCGCCTTAATGATGTGTTCAGCAACTTGGTGGATTCTTTCAATTGAACCCACTGAGGTTCCGCCAAACTTTTGCACGATAAGGGGCTTTTTCACCAGTCTTCACCTTCCCAAGACCGAAGTCTCTTTAGAACTGCTTACATCTTCAGTATTTCCTTTTAGAAAAATTATATAAGCAGTAGTTACAACAAAAACCAAATAGCCTAAATGACTCGGTTAACTTTTGGTCAATTAAACCACTTGGCTGCTAAAAAAAATTACGCTCAATCAAAGAAACTTGATTGAGCGTAATTTTAGTAGTTAAAAGCTTATAAGCGCTCTTCTAACCAAGGCTGAACTGTTTTAATTGCCTCTGGTAGTGCGGCTACATCAGTACCACCAGCTTGAGCCATGTCAGGACGACCACCGCCCTTACCACCGACTTGCTCAGCAATCATCTTAACTAGATCACCAGCTTTTACTTTACCAGTTAGATCTTTAGTCACACCAGCAATCAGGCCAACCTTGTCACCTGTTACGTTAGCAAGCAGTACGACACCAGACCCCATTTGGTTCTTGATGTCATCAACCATAGTACGTAGGTTCTTGCTGTCAGCGCCTTCAAGAGCTGCGACTAGAACTTTTGTACCATTGACTTCAACCGCTTTGCCCATGATGTTAGCGCTTTCTGCTGCCGCCATCTTATCTTTTAGCTTCTGCACTTCTTTCTCTAGCGCTTTTGCTTTCTGTGCAGATTCTGCCAGTTTCTCTTCATACTTCGCGTTTTGAGCTTCAATCGCGTCTAATGCAGCCTCGCCTGTTACCGCCTCAATACGTCGAATACCTGCAGCAATGCCGCTTTCTGAAGTGATTTTGAATAGGCCAATATCACCTGTGCTTGATGCGTGAATACCACCGCAAAGCTCTGTCGAGAAGTCACCCATAGACAGTACGCGTACTTCGTCATCGTACTTCTCACCAAACAGTGCCATTGCGCCTTTCTTCTTAGCAGACTCAATGTCCATCACGTTGGTTTCAATCGTGTGGTTGCGACGAATTTGCGCGTTAACTAGACGCTCAACTTCTTTCAGTTCTGCTGCAGTTACGGCTTCTAGGTGTGAGAAGTCGAAACGTAGGTTGTCTGCCTTCACCAATGAGCCTTTCTGCGTTACGTGCTCACCTAAAACTTGGCGTAGTGCTGCGTGTAGCAAGTGCGTTGCTGAGTGGTTTAGAGAGATAGCTGCGCGACGCTCTGCGTCAACGATAGTTGCTACTTCATCACCTTTCGCTAGAACGCCTTCTGCCATTACACCGTGGTGCGCGATTGCGTTACCTAGTTTTTGAGTGTCCTCAACGCGGAATACACCAGACTCAGTACGGATTTCACCAGCGTCACCACACTGACCGCCTGACTCTGCGTAGAATGGTGTTTCACCAAGTACGATGATTGCTTTGTCGCCCGCAGATAGCGAATCTACTTCGTTGCCTTCAACGAACATCGCTGCTACAGAACTAGAGCCTTTAGTACCTGTGTAACCACAGAATTCTGTTTGCGTATCAACTTTGATTGCTGCGTTATAGTCAGTACCGAAGTTACCCGCTTCACGCGCACGTTGACGCTGCTCTTCCATCGCTTTCTCGAAACCTTCTTCGTCGATTGCGAACTCACGCTCACGTGCTACGTCGTTAGTTAAGTCAGCTGGGAAGCCGTAAGTATCGTAAAGTTTAAATACGGTTTCGCCGTCTAGTACTTTACCGTCTAGGTTATCTAGTGCTTCGTTTAGAATCGCCATACCGCGCTCAAGTGTACGACCAAAGTTTTCTTCTTCGATACGCAGTACTTTTTCAACCACAGCTTGTTGACGCTTCAGCTCTTCACCAGCCGTACCCATGATGTCAGCTAGAACGCCAACCAACTTGTGGAAGAATGCACCTTGTGCGCCCAGCTTGTTACCGTGACGAACTGCACGACGGATGATACGGCGTAATACGTAACCTCGACCTTCGTTTGAAGGCATAACACCATCCACGATCAGGAATGAACATGAACGGATGTGGTCAGCGATAACGCGTAGTGATTGGTTTGATAGGTCTTCGTAACCGATCACTTCTGCTGCTGCTTTGATAAGAGCTTGGAATACATCGATTTCGTAGTTTGAGTGAACGCCCTGCATGATTGCAGAGATACGCTCGATACCCATACCAGTATCTACCGATGGTTTTGGTAGCGGTTCCATAGTGCCGTCTGCGTGACGGTTGAACTGCATGAATACGTTGTTCCAGATCTCGATGAAACGGTCACCATCTTCTTCAGGCGTGCCAGGACGGCCACCCCAGATGTGCTCACCGTGATCGTAGAAGATTTCAGTACATGGACCACAAGGGCCAGTGTCGCCCATTTGCCAGAAGTTATCAGACTCGTACGGCTTGCCGCCTTCTTTATCACCAATGCGAACAATACGATCAGCGGGTACGCCAACTTTCTTGTTCCAGATGTCAAACGCTTCGTCATCGGTTTCGTAAACAGTTACCAATAAACGATCCGCTGGCAGTTTAAGAACTTCGGTTAGGAATTCCCAAGCAAAGGAGATCGCATCTTCTTTGAAGTAATCGCCAAAGCTGAAGTTGCCTAACATTTCAAAGAATGTGTGGTGACGAGCAGTAAAGCCAACATTTTCTAGGTCGTTATGTTTACCACCAGCACGTACGCAACGCTGAGCCGTAGTCGCTCGAGTGTAGGCTCGTTTTTCTAAGCCTAAGAAACAATCTTTAAATTGGTTCATACCTGCGTTTGTGAACAGCAGGGTTGGGTCGTTATGTGGAACTAACGATGAACTTTCTACGATTTGGTGTCCTTTGCTCTCAAAGAACTTGAGGAACGCGTTACGAACCTCATCAGTGCTCATGTACATGCAGCTCTTCCTGAAAATAGTCGAGTTAGAATTTTGCCGTATTGTAGATCATGCAAACAGCTGAGACTAGTTTTCTTGAGGAAAAGAGGGAGTAGGAGAAAAAATTTGAAGCAAAACAAAAATCAGTGCGGACGACTGACCGTTAATCTTCGTCCTCAAAGTTCAGCGCGTAGCTGATTTGGTCAAAACTGTAGCCGCGATACTGCAGAAAACGAACTTGTTTTGCGTACTCTTTTTGGTCTTTGGCTTTAATACCTTTGAATTTCTTTTCTGCCGCCTGTTTAGCCAGCTCAAACCAATCTTGCGGCTCTTCAGCCATAGCTTGCTCAATCACCGATTCCGCAACACGCTTCTGGTTTAACTCTTGACGAATTCGACGCTCTCCATGTCCTTTGTATACATGCTGTCTAATTTGACTCTTCGCGTAACGTAAATCATCTAAATAGTTATGGTCTAGGCAAAAATTAATTGCGATGTCGATGTCTGATTCTTCATAGCCCTTCATCGATAATTTTTGGTAAAGCTCATACTGACCATGATCGCGACGGCTAAGCAATTGTATAGCAGCCTCTTTGCTCGATAATGTTGGCGCCTGGCGTTTTTGGTACATGATGATCCTAAAAGTATTTTTGCTGTACAGGCTCTCAATGGCCTTTGTGATAATTCGATTTTTGATTTCAATAGATACAACAAAGCCCCGCATTGCAGGGCTTTGTCATTTATTAATCTATGAGAGATTAAAACTCTTCAGCTTGCTCTGGCGCTTCACCAGCTTCAGGCGCTTCCGCAAGTGCTGGCGCTAGCAACATTTCACGCAGTTTTGTATCGATAGTTTTAGCCACTTCAGGGTGCTCACGCAGGTAGTTACATGCATTAGCTTTACCTTGACCAATCTTATCGCCATTGTAGCTATACCAAGCACCGGCTTTTTCAACTAACTTGTGCTTCACACCTAGATCGACAAGTTCACCTTCGCGGTTAAAGCCTTGGCCGTACATGATTTGTGTGTTTGCTTCTTTAAATGGTGCTGCAATCTTATTCTTAACAACTTTGATGCGCGTTTCGTTACCTACGACTTCGTCACCTTCTTTGATTGCGCCAGTACGACGGATATCTAGACGAACAGAAGCGTAGAACTTAAGTGCGTTACCACCTGTTGTTGTTTCTGGGTTACCAAACATCACACCAATCTTCATACGGATTTGGTTGATGAAGATACACATACAGTTAGACTGCTTTAGGTTACCCGTTAGCTTACGCATTGCTTGAGAAAGCATACGTGCTTGCAGACCCATGTGGCTATCGCCCATTTCGCCTTCGATTTCTGCTTTCGGTGTTAGTGCTGCGACAGAGTCGACAACCATAACATCGATAGCACCAGAACGTGCAAGTGCGTCACAGATCTCTAGCGCTTGCTCACCTGTGTCTGGCTGAGAAACTAGCAATGCATCGATATCAACGCCAAGTTTCTTCGCGTATACAGGATCTAGAGCGTGCTCTGCATCGATAAACGCACACGTTTTGCCTTCACGTTGCGCAGCAGCAATAAGCTCAAGCGTTAATGTTGTTTTACCTGAAGATTCTGGGCCGTAGATTTCTACGATACGACCCATTGGTAGACCACCAGCACCCAAAGCGATATCAAGAGAAAGAGAACCCGTTGAGATGGTTTCTACGTCCATTGCGCGGTTATCACCAAGGCGCATGATAGAGCCTTTACCGAATTGCTTTTCAATTTGACCTAGCGCAGCGGCGAGCGCTTTCTGTTTGTTCTCGTCCATTACTTTCTCCGATTTATTCATCTTCTTTGGGCGACGAATAGTAATTCATTTTTCTTAAGCAGAAGAACTGCTCAGCAATGAAAGTTATTATACTGTTGATTCATACAGTGTCCATACCTGTATGAAAAAAATTTGGCTGACCTAAAGTCATGATTTGCTCTAGCCCTTATCAATGCTGGGCTAAAACAAGTTAAGAAATTCTAGAGCAGATGTTGATACAATTGAGTCAACGCGTGCTCGACCGCTTTTTTGCGAACTTCTGCACGGTCACCAGAGAAATGCATGGTTTCTACTTGCTGCCAACTTTGGTTATCAGCAAAAGCAAAGCAGACCATACCGACTGGTTTCTCTTCACTGCCACCACCCGGCCCTGCAATACCACTGATGGATACACCGATGGTGGCATTTGAGTTTTTAATTGCACCCTGTACCATTTCAATCACAACTGGCTCACTCACTGCACCATGCGCTTCTAACGTTGAAGCTTGCACACCAAGCATCTCCATTTTCGCTTCATTACTGTAGGTGACGAACGCACGGTCAAGCCACGCTGAACTACCAGCAATGTCAGTAATGGCGGTTGCAACACCACCACCTGTGCATGATTCTGCGGTTGTTAAAACATGCCCGTGTTTAGCCAATAATGCGCCTAAATCGGCACTCAATTTTGTTGTTTTTTCCATAGCCAAAATGCCCTTTGTCTCTTTTTACTTGATAGGGATTCACGTATCCTAAGCCGCTACGGAAATAAACAAAAGAACTTACCTGTGAAAGCTGAACAAAAACACACTCCGATGATGCAGCAATACCTCAAGCTAAAAGCTGAGAACCCAGAGATTTTGCTGTTCTACCGCATGGGCGATTTCTACGAACTCTTTTACGATGATGCCAAGCGAGCTTCTCAGCTTCTTGATATTTCATTGACCAAACGTGGTGCGTCTGCAGGTGAACCAATCCCAATGGCGGGTGTGCCATTTCACGCCGTAGAGGGCTACCTGGCAAAACTTGTTCAGCTTGGTGAGTCTGTGGCGATCTGTGAACAGATTGGCGATCCGGCCACCAGCAAGGGCCCGGTAGAACGTAAAGTTGTGCGTATCGTGACACCAGGTACTGTGACGGATGAAGCACTGCTTTCTGAGCGTGTCGATAACTTAATCGCAGCAATTTACCATCACAACGGTAAGTTCGGTTATGCGACGCTGGATGTCACCTCTGGTCGCTTCCAACTGACAGAACCAGAAACTGAAGAAGCGATGACAGCCGAGCTTCAACGTACCGCACCACGTGAGCTACTGTTCCCAGAAGATTTTGAACCTGTACATTTAATGGCGAGCCGCAATGGTAACCGTCGTCGCCCAGTCTGGGAGTTTGAGCTTGATACGGCTAAGCAACAACTCAATCAACAATTTGGCACAAAAGATCTGGTTGGTTTTGGTGTAGAACATGCGTCCTTAGGGTTATGTGCTGCTGGTTGTCTGATCCAGTACGTAAAAGATACTCAACGTACGGCTTTACCTCATATTCGCTCTTTAACGTTTGATCATCAGGATCAATCCGTCATCCTTGATGCTGCTACCCGACGTAATCTGGAAATTACTCAAAATCTAGCAGGCGGAACCGATAACACGCTCGCTGCAGTACTCGACCATTGTGCTACTCCGATGGGCAGCCGAATGCTGAAGCGTTGGTTGCATCAGCCTATGCGTTGCATTGAAACGTTAAACAATCGCCTTGATGCGATTGGTGAGATTAAAGAACAAGCTCTGTTTGCCGATCTTCAACCAACGTTAAAGCAAATTGGTGATATTGAACGTATCTTAGCGCGCCTTGCATTACGCTCTGCTCGCCCTCGCGATATGGCTAGACTTCGCAATGCCATGCAACAGCTACCAGAGCTAGAATCTGTCACCGCTTCTTTGACCCATCCGTATCTAACGAAATTGGCGAAGTATGCAGCTCCGATTGACGAAGTATGTGACCTGTTAGAGCGCGCGATTAAAGAAAATCCGCCGGTTGTTATTCGTGATGGTGGCGTCATCGCTGAAGGCTACAATGCGGAGCTCGATGAATGGCGAAAATTAGCAGATGGTGCAACAGAATATCTTGAGCAGCTTGAGCGAGATGAGCGTGAACGACACGGTATCGATACGCTTAAAGTAGGCTATAACAACGTTCATGGCTTCTTTATCCAAGTAAGCCGTGGCCAGAGCCATTTGGTTCCACCGCATTATGTACGTCGCCAAACACTCAAAAACGCTGAACGCTACATCATTCCAGAGCTTAAGGAACACGAAGACAAAGTACTTAACTCGAAATCTAAAGCGTTAGCACTTGAGAAACAGTTGTGGGAAGAACTGTTTGATCTATTGATGCCAAACCTTGAGAAGCTGCAAAACCTAGCTTCTGCTCTGTCTCAACTGGATGTATTACAAAACCTAGCAGAGCGTGCAGATTCGTTAGATTACTGCCGCCCAACGCTTGTGAAAGACGCAGGAATTCACATTCAAGCTGGTCGTCATCCAGTCGTAGAACAAGTAACAACAGAGCCGTTCATCGCGAACCCAATTGAGCTTAACCCAGCCCGTAAGATGTTGATCATCACCGGTCCAAACATGGGTGGTAAATCAACCTACATGCGTCAAACTGCGCTGATTGCATTGATGGCACATATCGGCTCTTATGTACCGGCAGAATCCGCACAGATTGGTTCTTTAGATCGTATATTTACTCGTATTGGTGCGTCAGATGATCTTGCATCTGGCCGCTCGACCTTCATGGTAGAAATGACCGAAACAGCCAATATTCTTCACAACGCAACTAAGAATAGTTTGGTGCTAATGGATGAAATCGGACGTGGTACTAGTACTTACGACGGTCTGTCTTTAGCTTGGGCAAGTGCGGAATGGCTCGCAACACAAATTGGTGCGATGACCCTATTTGCAACCCACTACTTCGAATTAACAGAGTTACCAAGCCAGCTGCCAAACTTAGCGAACGTTCACTTGGATGCCGTAGAACATGGAGACAGCATTGCCTTTATGCACGCAGTTCAAGAAGGTGCGGCAAGTAAGTCTTACGGCCTGGCTGTTGCGGGCTTAGCAGGCGTACCAAAAACGGTCATCAAAAATGCGCGTAACAAGCTATCTCAGCTAGAGCAACTGGGGCAAAACAGTGACACACCACGTCCAAGTGCAGTAGATGTGGCTAACCAGTTGAGCCTGATTCCAGAGCCTAGCGAGGTCGAACAAGCTCTGTCAGGTATTGATCCTGACGACTTAACGCCACGCCAAGCTCTTGAAGAGCTGTATCGCTTGAAGAAGATGCTGTAAGCAGACTCACACCAACGAGAAAAAAAGAAAAAAGGCTATGGGGAACCATAGCCTTTTGTGTATCTAGTGAAATACGGATTATTTAATCGTCTTCTACGTTAAACAAGTTTTCCATATTCAAACCTTGTTTGATTAGGACTTCACGAAGACGACGTAAACCTTCCACTTGTATTTGACGTACTCGCTCACGTGTCAGACCAATCTCTCGACCAACTTCTTCCAGCGTCGAAGGCTCGTAGCCTAGTAGGCCGAAGCGACGTGCAAGCACTTCTTTCTGTTTCGGATTCAACTCTTCTAACCAATGAATCAACGATGATTTGATGTCGTCATCTTGAGTCGAAACTTCTGGATCAGAGTTGTTTGCATCAGGAATAATATCCAGCAGCGCTTTCTCACCGTCACCACCGATTGGCGTGTCGACAGAGCTAATACGCTCATTAAGGCGTAGCATTTTGCTTACGTCTTCGACTGGAATATCTAATTGAGCAGCAATTTCTTCTGCGGTCGGTTCGTGATCGAGCTTTTGAGAAAGTTCACGCGCAGTACGCAGATAAATGTTCAGCTCTTTCACTACATGGATAGGTAGACGGATCGTGCGAGTTTGGTTCATCAACGCTCGCTCTATCGTTTGTCTGATCCACCATGTTGCGTAAGTAGAGAAACGGAAACCACGTTCTGGGTCGAATTTTTCGACCGCTCGGATCAAGCCGAGGTTACCTTCTTCAATCAGATCGAGTAGTGCTAGACCACGGTTACTGTATCGACGAGAAATCTTAACAACCAAACGTAGGTTACTTTCGATCATGCGTTTGCGTGCCGCTTCGTCGCCACGTAGGGCGCGTCTTGCGTAAAGCACTTCTTCTTCGGCAGTAAGTAAAGGTGAGAAGCCAATTTCGCCCAAATACAACTGAGTTGCATCTAAGCTTTTACTGCTCGCGTCAAATTCTTCACGCGCAGTCGCTTTGCTTTCTGTGGATGATGATCTTTCGAGCTCGTTATCAATGGTCTTCACTGACGCATTGTCAAATGCAAACTCTTCAACTTTGGTTACTGTGTTGCTGATACTCATAACGCCTCCCCCTGGCGAGTTAGCAAGACATGACAACTCAATATGTCGCTAAATGATGTCGCAAGTTGTTTTTCAAAGTTTTAAGGCAAATAGCGTTTTGGATTCACTGATTTACCTTGATAGCGAATTTCAAAGTGTAGTTTGACCGACTTTGCACCTGAACTACCCATGGTGGCGATTTTTTGTCCGCTTTTTACGCTTTGTCCTTCTGTGACCAGCAGTTTGTCATTATGTGCGTATGCGCTTAAATAATTGTCGTTATGCTTTACTATAATTAAGTTGCCATAACCTCGTAGCGCATTGCCTGAATAAACGACTGTGCCGGCTGCGGTTGAAACGATAGGTTGACCACGCTGTCCTGCGATGTCGATACCTTTATTTCCCTGTTCTCCCGCCGAAAAGTTCTTGATTACTCTCCCTTTTGTTGGCCACAACCACTTTGAGACTTTATCACTCTTTACTGTGGTAGTTGGCGCTTTTTGCTTCACTTTTTGGTTGTCTTTTGAACCAACATACTCCTTTGTTTTCGATTGTTCAACCTTCTTTGGAGGCTGTTTTTGTACGACTTTAGGCTTAGTCTCTGTAGGTTTTTGACTAGAGTTTTTACTCGAAGGTTTAGGTTTAGAGGCTGTTGATGTTTTCGTCACTGGAGCTGGGGGTGTCGTAACAACAGGAGCCACAACGGGTTCAACTTTTTGACCATATTTAGGGGCGACATATTTCGGAGCCCAAAGTTTTAGCCTCTGTCCTGGGTAGATAGTGTAAGGCTGAGTTAACTCATTGTAACGAACAAGATCATTTACATCTTTATCTGTGACATAAGCTATGAAGTAAAGTGTATCGCCTTTTTTTACCTCATAATAACTCCCTCTGTAACTCCCTCTTTCAAGGCTTGAATAGTCTTTTTTTAGGCTAGAGACAGGTGCAGGGGAATGCGCTGCACAACCAACTAGTCCTGCAGCAAACACAAAGCTAATACCAATATGACGTAGTAACTTATTCACCTATCCCTAACCCTTAAGCTAAATCACCCGCAACCAGAGGTACGAACCGAACCATTTCTACAACGGTAGAGAGATATTCGTCTCCCTTACGCTCTATTTTTAATAACTGTTGTTCCGTATCTCCAACAGGAATGACCATTTTGCCGCCATCTCTTAATTGTGAGAGAAGAGCTTGGGGAATCACTTCAGCGGCAGCGGTAACAATGATAGCATCGAAAGGACCTCTCGCTTCCCAGCCCTGCCACCCATCAGCATGCTTAGTTGAAACATTGTAAATATCCAATTGCTTCAGGCGACGCTTTGCTTCCCATTGCAACGATTTAATTCGCTCAACGGAGTATACATGATCAACAATTTGCGCCAGTACCGCAGTTTGATAACCCGATCCCGTTCCGATTTCCAGAACACGACTCGCCGATTCTAGCTCAAGCAACTCGGTCATACGAGCAACGATATAAGGCTGAGAAATAGTTTGTCCCTGACCAATTGGTAACGCATTGTTATCATAGGCTTGGTGCATCATCGCTTGAGAAACAAAGCTTTCTCGTGGCAAGCGTTGGATAGCATCCAGAACTCTTTGGTCTTTGATGCCACTGGAGATAAGAAACGCTATCAACCTGTCAGCATGTGGGTTACTCATTACTTCTCTTCCTTTAACCAACTATCCATAGCACGCAGCGACTCGTGAGCGGTGAGATCAACTTGCAGAGGCGTCATTGAAACTCGGCCATGCTCAATTGCATAAAAGTCCGTGCCCTCTCCTGCATCTTGCTCCTTTCCTGGTGGCCCTAACCAATAAATGTCATGGCCTCTCGGATCTTTCTGCTTGATCATATTCTCTGCGTGATGACGTGCACCTAAACGCGTAACTTCAATTTCACCTAAATTCTCTGATGGTAAGTCAGGCACGTTTACGTTCAGTAGACGATTCGTTGGAATCGGCGACGCTAAATGCTGTTGTACAATTTGACGTGCAATTTTAGCGGCGGATTCGAAATGTCGCTTACCCACTAGTGAAAAAGCCACCGACTGAACGCCAAGGAAATGACCTTCCATGGCGGCTGCTACTGTTCCAGAATAAAGAACATCATCACCCAAATTAGCGCCATGGTTGATTCCTGACAGAACAAGATCAGGCAAATCATCTTTCATTAGCTCATTCAGCGCGAAATGCACACAATCCGTGGGCGTGCCTTGCACTGAGTAGATATTTGGGGCAATTTCAGTCACGCGTAATGGTTGTTCTAATGTGAGTGAATTCGAAGCACCTGAACGATTTCGATCAGGTGCGACAATGGTCACTTCGGCGATATCTTTCAACTCATCAGCGAGGGCATGAATCCCTTGTGCATGAACACCATCATCATTGCTGATTAAGACTCTTAAGGGCTTCGGGTTTCGTGAATCCTGTTCCATTAGTATTCTCTTTCTACTTCAACCTCATTAACTAACTCACGAACAATAGAGGTCGCAAAAGATCCCGCATCCAGTGAGAAAGTCAGCGTAATGTTGTAACCTTCAACCGTCCAAGCTAAATCTTTTGGCTTCAGCGCAATATCGCGACGATCGTGGCGCATGCGATTACCACGAATCAGCGCCATGAGGTCAGGCTCTTCGTCTAAAAACGGTTGCTCTAATGCCAGAGCCTCGGCTTGAGTAGGCAGTGCATTATCGCCAGCAAGCGCAGCGGTAATTGCCGCTTCACCTTGTGCAAATTGCACTTGCAAATCAGTGATGTTGTTTGCATCAATCAACTGAGTGCCAGAATTCGTCTGTGCAATGTCACCATCAATGAACTTATCAAACACACCATTCTCTAGACGAGCTGAAACGATGCGGTTGAAAATCCACGAACGAGCCGCTGATAAATACATGCTTCGCTTGTTTTGATTGCGGGTACGAACGTTTTCGCGTCCCCATCGACGTGCTTCTTCAAGGTTGTTGCCATCGTTACCAAAACGCTGACTACCAAAGTAGTTTGGCACGCCAACTTGTTTCACTTTTTCAAGACGTTGCTCTACATCCGCTATATCTGTCACTTCAGACAAAGTAACCACGAACTCGTTCCCTACTAGGTCACCAGGACGCAGTTTTTTATTGTGACGATCTGTTGCAAGGATTTCGATACTTGGGTATTGAGCCAAAAACGCTGAAAAATCTGGCGTTTCACCTTTTGGTAAATGGACACTTAACCACTGTTCCGTCACCGCATGACGGTCTTTAAGACCCGCCCAGCTAACGTCTTTCGACTTAACACCACAGGCTTTTGCTAACTCGTTAGCAACGAAGCTGGTGTTCTCGCCCGTTTTACGGATACGAACCATTAAGTGCTCGCCTTCGCCCGTAAAGGCAAAACCTAAATCTTCGCGAACCTGAAAATGCTCTGGCTGCGCTTTAATTTTTGCCGATGCAACTGGCTTACCCGTTAGGTAAGCCAATGAAGATAAAATGTCTGACATGATGTGTTTCCGCTGATATCACAGCTTAGAGGAGCAAATTGCTAGTTATTGCTTAAACAGAAGTACAACGGCTTCCGTTGCAATGCCTTCTTTGCGTCCAGTAAAACCGAGACGTTCTGTCGTCGTCGCTTTTACGTTAATGTTACTAATGTCGGTTTCTAGGTCTTCGGCTATCGCCGCACACATTGCGTCAATGTGTGGTGCCATTTTAGGCGCTTGTGCCATGATGGTTACATCAGCATTGCCAAGACGGTAGCCTTGCTCTTTAACTCGACGGTAAACGTCTTTCAGTAATTCACGACTGTTTGCGCCTTTCCATTTATCATCCGTATCTGGGAAATGACGACCAATATCGCCGGCAGCAATCGCGCCCAGCAGAGCATCCGTTAACGCATGCAACGCTACATCGCCATCTGAGTGAGCAATCAAACCTTGCTCATAAGGGATTGCTACACCACCAATAATGACTGGGCCTTCACCACCGAATTTATGTACATCGAAACCATGACCAATTCGAATCATTTTCTATCCTTTCTTTATTCGCCGCGCTCACGGCTTAGATAAAACTCGGCTAACGCAAGATCTTCTGGCTGAGTGATTTTTATATTGTTCGCATTCCCTTGAACTAAGGCTGGCTTCTCGCCTAACCATTCCAAAGCCGAGGCTTCATCGGTAATGGTTACACCCTGTTCTAATGCGTCAGCCAGTGCTTGAGTAAGCTGCTGAGTTTTAAACATTTGTGGAGTAAGTGCATGCCACAATGCTTCTCTATCTACCGTATGATCGATATCTTGTACTGCGTTTGCTCGCTTCATTGTATCTCTCACAGGAGATGCGAGAATGCCACCCGTTGAGTGGGCGCAGCAAACATCAATCAAACGGTCAATGTCGGATGTTAATACACATGGCCTCGCAGCGTCGTGGACTAATACCCACTCGCTTTCCAGATGCTCATTGACATAGTTTAGCCCTGATAACACAGAGTCTGCTCTTTCTTTACCACCAGCTACACGAATCACATCTGGGTGCTTAGCAATGGACAATTCTGGGTAATATGGGTCGCCGTCAGTAATGGCAACGACAACCTTAGAAATATTTGGGTGGGAAAGCAGTTTCTCTACGGTATGTTCCAGTACCGCTTTACCTTCGATCAATAAATATTGCTTAGGGCGATCTGCCTTCATTCTGCTACCCACACCCGCAGCTGGCACAATTGCGATATGCGATGAGTTCATATCCAACATTTTAATGGTTTTCCTCACCTATAATGCGGTAAAAAGTCTCGCCATCTTTAACTAAACCGAGCTCATGACGCGCACGTTCTTCAATCGCATCAAGACCTTGCCTTAAGTCATCAATCTCAGCGAACATTTCATTGTTGCGAGCTTGTAGCTTGCTGTTCACTTGTTGCTGAACTTCAATTTCATCTTTTACTGTGTAGTAGTCAGACACTCCGTTTTTACCAAACCATAGAGTGTATTGAAGCAAGCCAAACAGTAGCGTAAGGGCTATAACAAAGATTCGCATATCGCTGCTAACATTCTGTACCGGAAGGAATTAGATAAGGTGACATATATAGCATAAATGCGAGGTTGCCTCTAGGGGAGAAAGGGAGACTCACACGCTCCTTACAAGAAATAAGCAGCAAAATGAAACAAGCTCATAGGAAGCGCTCCTTACCCATGACCAAAGTAAGAGCCAAAAATACAAACCTATAAATACAAAAAACCGCCGTAGCGATGGTTTCAAAAAGCTATTTAGCGAAACTTTACTCAATAAGAATTAAGCCTGACCTTTAACTTCTTTGAGACCGCTTCCTTGAAACATGGAGGAGCGCGCTCACTTAGAGCTTCCGTCATATAAAAAACGCCCCGCAAGTGCGAGGCGTTTTCAAAAGCTTTAAGTTAAGCGGTTAATTCAATTAAGAATTAAGCTTGACCTTTAACTTCTTTAAGACCGTTGAAAGGAGCGCGATCACCTAGTGCTTCCTCGATACGGATTAGCTGGTTGTACTTAGCAACACGGTCAGAACGGCTCATAGAACCAGTTTTGATTTGACCTGCTGCTGTACCTACCGCTAGGTCAGCGATAGTTGCATCTTCAGTTTCGCCAGAACGGTGAGAGATTACTGCTGTGTAACCTGCGTCTTTAGCCATCTTGATTGCAGCTAGAGTCTCAGTTAGAGAACCGATTTGGTTGAACTTGATAAGGATAGAGTTAGCTACGCCTTTCTCGATACCTTCAGCAAGGATCTTAGTGTTAGTAACGAATAGATCGTCACCTACTAGTTGAAGCTTGTCACCTAGTAGTTCTGTTTGGTGCTTGAAGCCATCCCAGTCAGACTCGTCTAGACCGTCTTCGATAGAAACGATTGGGAATTGGTTAGCTAGCTCAGCTAGGTAGTGGTTGAACTCTTCAGAAGTGAAAGTTTTACCTTCGCCTTTCATGTTGTAGATGCCAGCTTCTTTGTCGAAGAACTCAGATGCAGCACAGTCCATAGCTAGAGTAACGTCTTTACCTAGTTCGTAACCAGCAGCTGCAACAGCTTCTGCGATAACTTCTAGAGCTTCAGCGTTAGATTTAAGGTTAGGAGCGAAACCACCTTCATCACCAACTGCAGTGCTGTAGCCTTTAGACTTAAGAACTTTAGCTAGGTTGTGGAATACTTCTGCACCGATACGTAGACCTTCTTTAAGAGTCTTAGCGCCAACTGGTTGGATCATGAACTCTTGGATGTCAACGTTGTTGTCTGCGTGCTCACCACCGTTGATGATGTTCATCATTGGTAGAGGCATAGAGAACTGACCTGCAGTGCCGTTTAGCTCAGCGATGTGCTCGTATAGAGGCATGCCTTTCGCAGCAGCAGCAGCTTTAGCGTTTGCTAGAGAAACAGCTAGGATAGCGTTAGCACCGAATTTAGATTTGTTTTCAGTGCCGTCTAGTTCGATCATTACTGCGTCGATTGCAGCTTGGTCTTTAGCGTCTTTGCCAACTAGAGCTTCAGCGATTGGGCCGTTTACAGCTTCAACTGCTTTAAGAACACCTTTACCTAGGAAACGTGCTTTGTCACCGTCACGTAGCTCAAGAGCTTCGCGAGAACCAGTAGATGCGCCAGATGGAGCTGCCGCCATACCTACGAAACCGCCTTCTAGGTGTACTTCAGCTTCTACAGTTGGGTTACCACGTGAGTCGATGATTTCACGACCTAGAACTTTAACGATCTTAGACATTAATGTTTCCTCTCGTTTCAAATATAAATGTCAATCTTAAAGGGCAGCAGCACAACCTTCGCCGCCGCCCGTATCCTTTTACTTCTCGAATTCGCCGCGTGCGTTTTGGCCCGCAGCCTTAACAAAACCTGCAAACAATGGATGTCCATCGCGAGGAGTCGAGGTGAATTCTGGGTGGAACTGAGCCGCTACAAACCATGGGTGAGCTGGGTTCTCAATCATTTCCACTAACTTCTTGTCCGCAGATAGACCTGATACTTTTAGGCCTGCTTTTTCGATTTGCGGACGAAGCACGTTATTCACTTCGTAACGGTGACGGTGACGTTCATGGATCGTCGCGCTACCGTACAGTTCACGAGCTTTAGTCCCTTTCTCTAGGTGACACAGCTGTGAACCAAGACGCATCGTACCGCCTAGGTCAGACTTTTCAGTACGCTCTTCTACGCTACCTGATTCGTCTACCCACTCTGTGATCAAACCTACCACAGGGTACTTCGTCTCTTTGTTAAATTCTGTTGAATGTGCACCTTCCATACCCGCAACGTTACGCGCGTATTCGATTAGTGCAACTTGCATACCCAAACAAATACCCAGGTAAGGCACGTTATTTTCACGTGCATATTGAGCCGCACGGATCTTACCTTCAATACCACGATCGCCGAAGCCACCTGGTACTAGGATCGCGTCCAAACCTTCTAGAAGTTCAACGCCTTTTGTTTCGATATCTTGTGAGTCTACATACTTAATTGTGACGCTTAGACGGTTTTTCAAGCCAGCGTGTTTAAGCGCTTCGTTCACAGATTTGTATGCATCTGGTAATTCAATGTATTTACCAACCATACCGATGGTTACTTCACCAGTAGGATTTGCTTCTTCGTAGATAACCTGTTCCCATTCAGAAAGGTCTGCTTCCGGAGCAGTAATACCAAAGCGAGCACACACAAGGTCATCTAGACCTTGAGATTTAATCAACTGAGGGATCTTGTAGATAGAGTCTACATCCTTCATTGAAATTACTGCTTTTTCTGGAACATTACAGAACAGTGCGATTTTTTTACGCTCATTCGCAGGAATAACGCGATCGCTACGGCAAACTAGGATATCTGGCTGAATACCGATAGATAGAAGTTCTTTTACAGAGTGTTGCGTCGGCTTAGTTTTCACTTCGCCCGCTGCCGCTAGGTAAGGAACAAGTGTTAGGTGCATGAACATTGCGCGCTCACGGCCTAGCTCAACAGCTAGCTGACGAATCGCTTCCATAAATGGTAGCGATTCGATATCACCAACAGTACCGCCAACTTCAACGATAGCCACATCATGGCCTTCAGAACCTGCAATAACGCGATCTTTGATTGCGTTAGTGATATGAGGGATAACTTGAATAGTTGCGCCTAGGTAGTCACCACGACGTTCTTTACGAAGTACGTCGGCATAAACACGACCTGCAGTGAAGTTGTTACGCTTGGTCATCTTGGTACGGATGAAACGCTCGTAGTGACCAAGGTCAAGGTCAGTCTCTGCGCCATCTTCTGTAACGAACACTTCACCGTGCTGAGTAGGGCTCATTGTGCCCGGGTCAACGTTGATGTAAGGGTCAAGCTTCATCATAGTCACTTTAAGACCACGAGCTTCTAGAATAGCCGCAAGAGATGCTGCTGCAATACCTTTACCTAGAGAGGATACAACCCCGCCAGTAACAAAAATGTAATTTGTCGTCATGTTTAACCTGAAATTGGTTGAATGAGGGAAATGGAGTGCTTCTGGACGGGAGATAAATATACCAGAAGCTCCTTACCGCCACAACGTGAAATCTATCACACCGTAATTTTTTATTTTTTGCTTCAAATCAAAGTGAGCAAAGACAAACCAAAGTCCGTTTTCGTGTAACCAAACAAGCTGACCTTATATTATGTATTCTGCCAGTTTACCTCTGCCTCGATTCTTCTTGTTTTACTTCATCCCAAAAATGGTCGAGTTCTGATAAAGAACAATCTGTGAGTACTTTGCCTAACTGCTGGACCTTGCCTTCAACTTGTTTAAAACGTCGCGCAAACTTTACGTTTGCTTTTCCTAGCGCGACTTCTGGGTTTTTATCAAGGTGGCGAGCCAAATTGACAGTCGCAAATAGCAAATCACCGAGTTCCAACTCAACTTTCTCTTCATCGGGCTGAACTTGCAGTGCCTCTTCCATGACTTCGTCAATTTCTTCTCGTACTTTATCGACAACCGGGCCAAGTGAATCCCAATCAAACCCAAATTTTGCACATTTTTTCTGAATTTTTATAGCACGAGAAAGTGCCGGTAAAGAGTTTGGTATTGAGTCTAGGATACTTTCTTCCGCTTTGCCTACTAGGGCTTTTTCTTTTGCTTTTTCCGCTTCCCAGTTCGCGTTAATTTCCTCGTCAGATTCAAACTCAACATCTGAAAAAACATGCGGGTGGCGACGAGTCAGTTTTTCGTTCACGGTTTCGACGACATCCGAAAAGTCGAACAGCTCTTGCTCTTTCGCTAGCTGACTGTAAAAAATCACCTGAAACAACAAATCCCCTAGCTCTTCTTTTAGATTGGGCCAATCTCGATTTTGAATCGCGTCCACCACCTCGTAGGTTTCTTCTATTGTATGCGGAACGATGGTGTCAAAGGTTTGTTTTAAGTCCCAAGGGCAACCGTTTTCTGGGTCACGCAACTTCGCCATGATTTGTTCTAACTGTTCAATTGGATGACTCATTTTTTGTTCCTTTAAACCTTTCTACTAAAGAAAAAGGTGAGCGGCCAAAACCACTCACCTTCTACATTATATTTTCTCAGCAGCTTTCACTAAGTAATTGTTACTTTGACAAGGCAACAAGTTTTCGCGACTCCTGAGCATAGCTCGCCTATGTGATGAGCCTGGGCCGGCACTCCGGAGTGAGCGCAGGCAACAACGCTATCAGCTTCAAGTATGACGAGAATTTTAGCCGAGGCGTTTCACCGTCATCACATCCTTAATCTGCTCAACACGCTTCGAAACACGAGAAAGCACCTCAATATTGGTGACTTCTAGGTCAAAGTCCATGATGGCAAGTTGACGTCTGTAATCGACTCGGTTCTTCATACTGGTCACTTTGATCTTTTCGTTGGCGAACAGTGTCGTAATGTCTTTGAGTAGACCACCTCGCTCCATCGCTTCAACACGCACGGTGAGGATGTATGACCCCACAAAGCCGCTGCCCCAGACTGTATCGATGATGCGCTCTGGCGCATGATGGCGCAGTTCTTCTAGCTGTTCACAGTCACTACGGTGTACTGAAATCCCACGACCTTGCGTTATGTAACCAGAGATATCGTCACCTGGAATTGGCTGACAGCAACGTGCTAGATGTGTCATTAGGTTATCGACGCCTTCTACTACAACTGCGTCTTTTTTCGGTCGGCTTTGCGCGGGTGATTTATGCTCAGCTTCTTGCAGTTTTTCCAGTGCTTGCTGGTCTTCTTCCTCTGCCGTTGGCTTGTTAACTAACGCGTTAATATGGTTAATGATTTGGTTGATGCGCAAATCACCGCTACCTACACCAACATACAATTCATCTGGTGTTTTGACGTTAAACCGCTTGAGGGCGTAATGCTCTGCATCTTTTAACGTTGCGCCAATTTTGGCTAACTCATGCTCAAGGATTTCACGACCTGCTTCAAGGTTCTTCTCACGGCTTTGTTTTCGGAACCAGGCGTTAATTTTGGCACGCGCACGACCAGAATGAACGAAGCCTAATGATGGGTTTAACCAGTCACGTGATGGGTTAGGTTCTTTCTGAGTGATAATCTCGACTTGGTCACCCATATGTAATTTATGCGTGAACGGCACAATACGACCTCCGACTTTGGCACCGATACAACGGTGTCCCACTTCGGAGTGAATGTGATAGGCAAAATCTAGCGGCGTTGCCCCCATTGGCAAATCGACAACATCACCACGTGGTGTAAAGGCATAAACACGGTCATCAAAGACTTGGCTACGCAGCTCATCGAGCATTTCGCCAGAGTCAGACATTTCTTCTTGCCAATCCAGTAGCTTACGCAGCCACGTGATCTTCTCATCATAACCGCTTCGGCTGCTTGCCCCTTCTTTATATTTCCAGTGCGCGGCAACACCCAGCTCCGACTCTTCATGCATTTGCTTGGTACGAATCTGGATCTCGATGGTTTTGCCTTCTGGCCCTAGAATTACGGTGTGGATCGATTGATAACCGTTTGGTTTAGGGTTAGCAACGTAGTCATCAAACTCGCTCGGTAGGTGCTTGTATTTGGTGTGAACTACGCCTAAAGCCGCGTAACAATCTTGCAGTTTGTCCGCGATGATACGCACTGCTCGCACATCAAACAGCTCATCAAAGGCCAAACTCTTTTTCTGCATTTTTCGCCAAATGCTGTAGATGTGCTTAGGTCGACCACTCACTTCGGCATTGATGCCCGACACTTCCATTTCGTGCGTGAGGTCTTCAACAAAGTCTTTGATGTACTGTTCACGAACGATGCGTCGCTCAGAAAGCTGTTTGGCAATTTGTTTGTAAGTTTCCGGTTGTTGGTAGCGGAAAGCGTAATCTTCAATTTCCCATTTCAGCTGACCGATGCCTAATCGGTTTGCTAGCGGCGCATAGATGTTGGCACACTCTTTTGCCGCCGCACGTCGAACTTCATCTGGCGCTTTTTTAACTTCAATAAGGTTACAAATTCGTTCCGCGAGCTTGATAACTACGCAGCGGAAGTCATCCACCATGGCAAGCAGCATACGGCGTACGTTATCTACCTGAGATGACGCTGCACTGCCTTCCATGTTGACGTTGAGTTGGCCAATAGCAGCCATTTCTTCAACGCCGTCGATTAATTTTATGATTTCTTTGCTGTATTTCTCTTCCAGAATTTCTCTGTTAAAAGCACCACTTGAAACCAAAGGAAACAGTTGAGCAGCCACTAAAGTGGCTTGATCCATAGACAAGGTGATTAAAATTTCGATCATTTCTCGTCCACGCCACAACAACAGCTCCGCTTGCTCGTTATCAGCTAATACCGTCTGGCAATCTCGATATACTTCGATTAAGCGTGAGGCTGTGTTTTTCTCTTGTCCTAGGCTAGCCACCCAGTTTTCGAGTTCAAACTGTTCATCTTGGTTTAAATGCGCGCTTCTTACCGCAACCATCTCATCATCCTAATTATTATATTCGTGTGGTTTGACTAACACCGTCCAGGTTAGTTCTTTTTACCGCGCGTACACGCTGGCTTTATGACCACCCACCACAAATAAGGGGTCAAAGTCCTAAAGTTAGGACTTTTCAAACAATGCCATCGATTCTAGATGACTGGTATGAGGGAACATATCCAGCATACCTAATTTAGTTAATTTATAGCCTTGCTCTATCAAGCTTTGACTATCCCTAGCAAGGGTAGCAGGATTACAAGAAACATAAACTACACGCTGTGCGCCAAGCTCAGAAACTTGATCGATGATCCCACTCGCTCCCGCGCGTGCCGGGTCTAATAATACTTTATCAAACCGCTCTGCGGCCCAGGCTTGGCCTTCAAAATCTTGCTCAAGGTTAGCGTGATAAAATTGCGCGTTATTGATTTGGTTCAAAGATGCATTGTTTGTGGCTTTTTCTACCATCTCTGCAACACCCTCTACTCCAACCACGTACTTAGCTAATTTCGCAACTGGTAAACTAAAGTTGCCTAAACCACAGAACAAATCTAACACTCGGTCACTCTTTTGTGGGTCTAACCACTCAACCGCTTGTTTGACCATTTGTTGGTTTACACCTTGATTTACTTGAATAAAGTTATTTGGTGCAAAAGGGATTTTCACTCCAACTTCTTGATAAAAAGGCATATCGCCTTCGATAAGGTCTAATTGTTCTGTCGATGGCATTAAGTACAACGATGCGCCATGACGTTTTGCCAACTCCGTTAGAGATTGAGTTTCACTCGTTGTCAGAGCGCTCAAGTGGCGCAGCGTAATACACGGCCCATTATCACCAAGTACCAGCTCTACATGACCCAATTGTTCAGGCTTTTTGAACGCTTTTAGGGCTGAGTAAATCTCTGGCAGCAAAACATTCAGTTCCGGTGCCAGCACTGGGCAATCGGTCACTTGCGCAATTTGCTTACTCTGCTTTTTACGGAAACCAAAATGTAGCTGACGGTTTTTTTTATCAACAAACAAGCTCACTCTCGCACGGCGACGGTAGGCCTGCGAATATCCCAATAACGGGGCATCTAGTTCAATGTCACTGCCTGAAAATTTTCGCATTAGCTGACGCAACGTTTGCTGTTTGTACGTCAATTGTTGGTCATAATCTAGATGCTGCAAATCACAGCCACCGCACTCATGATAATGTGGGCAAAATGGCTCCACACGAGCTTCACTCGGCTTAAGGATTTTAATCAACTTACCGCGAGCGTATTTGCTCTTTTCTTCCACCAATTGAGTGACCACCTCCTCACCCGGCAGTGCTCCATCAATAAACAATGGCTTCTTTTTGAGGTAAGCAATGCCTGCGCCGTGGTGATCTAAACGCTCTACTTGCACTGCTTGGTGCCGAGTATTGAGTTGGGTTTTCTTTTTCGGTTGAAAGATGCGTGCCATGCTCTATGCCTGATTTATGTGTAATTGCTCTTCGGCTTCACTATTCTTGGTTGCAGCCGTTGTGTGATTCGAGTGACTTGATTATGCTTACCGTTTATTCGGTGACGTCACTTCTTTGCTCAAGGCTTTATCGTGCGCTTGAGAAATAATGCGTTATTTTCCCATATCCAGACTCCGATGTAATTAGATAACATGACCAGATATGGCTTACGAGCACGTGTAATTACACTAACTCTCGCTCCCACTCTCATTATTGGTTTATTACTGAGCGGCTTTTTCTCATTTAACCGCTACCAAGACCTTGAGAAACAAGTTATCACCACTGGTAACAGCATTATTGAGCCGCTGGCGATTGCCAGTGAAACTCATCTACTATCAGAAAGCCGTGAGGCGGTACGTCGCTTGATAAGCTACGCGCACCGCAAAAACTCCAAACTTGTTCGTAGTATCGCGGTATTTGATGAACATCATGAGCTCTTTGTGACCTCTAACTTTCATCCTAATTTTGAAGCCTTAATGTTCCCCAAAGATAAACCGATCCCGCAACTGGGTAATTCGGAAATCTACGAAAACTCACTGATATTGCGTGTCCCCATTTTGTCAGAAGGTCACTACTTAGCGGAGTTGTCGAACGAAAGCCAAGGCACAAAAGCGATTGGTTACATCGCCGTCGAGTTAGATCTCTCCTCCTTGAGGCTGCAACAGTATCAAGAAGTCTTCTCTGCGTTTTTAGTTCTGGTTCTCGGTCTTGGCTTAGCAAGTGTGTTTGCTTCACGTCTAATGCACGATGTGACCCAACCTATCACCCACATGAAGAATGTCGTTGACCGCATTCGCCGTGGTCATCTGGATGTGCGTATCGAAGGCAAAATGCACGGTGAGTTAGACCAGCTAAAAAATGGCATCAACGCCATGGCGGTATCGTTATCAGAATATCACGTAGAGATGCAGCACAGTATAGACCAAGCCACGTCCGACTTACGTGAAACGCTTGAGCAGCTAGAAATTCAGAACGTTGAGCTGGATATCGCGAAGAAACGCGCGCAAGAAGCGGCCAGGGTTAAGTCAGAGTTTTTGGCGAACATGTCGCACGAGCTGCGTACTCCGCTCAATGGGGTGATTGGCTTTACTCGTCAAATGCTTAAAACGCAGCTTTCTAACAGCCAAACGGATTACCTACAGACGATTGAGAAATCGGCGAACAACCTGCTGAATATCATCAATGACATTCTCGACTTCTCGAAACTTGAAGCGGGTAAGCTGGCACTCGAAAACATTCCTTTTGATTTCCGAGAAAGTTTAGAAGAGGTAATTAACCTACAAGCCACAAGTGCACATGAGAAAGGGTTAGAAATCACCCTAAAAGTGGACCCTAAAATTCCACCAGGTTTAGTTGGGGATCCACTACGTATCCAGCAAATTTTGACGAACTTAGTCGGTAACTCAATCAAGTTTACCGAGCGAGGCAACATTGATGTTAGCGTAGAAATGCGCTCTCAATCAGGAGACTCCGTCGAACTGCAATTCATGGTGCGTGATACCGGTATTGGTATCTCTGAGCGTCAGCAAGCGCAGTTGTTCCAAGCCTTTAGCCAAGCAGATGCAAGTATTTCACGTCGTTACGGCGGTACTGGTCTTGGTCTGGTTATCACTCAGAAACTGGTGAGCCAGATGGGCGGCGAAATCAGTTTAACCAGCCGTCTACACCAAGGTTCAACCTTCTGGTTTACGGTGCGCTTGCACTCAACCGAGATGCCAATGAGCGAACTGATTGAAGTGGAACTTCTGACTGGGAAGCAGTTACTGCTGATTGAACCAAACATGCAAGCCGCATCCGTAACCCAACAGATTCTAAGTCAGGAGGGTATTTTAGTAACCTACCGCTCTTCGCTACCAAACAACGAAGAACAATATGATTATGTACTGTTGAATTTAGCGGCCAACCAGACTCACGATGCGGAAGTTATTACACCTTGGATAGAACAAGCGAAACGCATGGCTCCGAGTGTTCTCCTAGGGACACCGAGTACCGAATTGGCGCTTGCGGACCAAATAATGACAGAGCATCACGTCCAGTGCCTGACGAAACCATTGTCTCGCCGTAAGTTGCTACAAAGCCTGATTAGCGAACATGTAGAATCGCCACCGGTATTAAGCGCTCCAATTACGCCAAGCGAAGGGGACCGTTTACCTCTCACTGTACTAGCAGTGGATGACAACCCTGCAAACTTGAAGCTGATCTCTGCACTGCTCCGCGAACGAGTAGAAACCGTCACCGCCTGTAGCAATGGCCAGCAAGCGGTGAACCTGGCGACAGAGAAAAAGTACGATTTAATCTTCATGGATATTCAAATGCCACAAATGGATGGGGTGACCGCTTGTAAGCACATTAAAGAGTTGGAGCTAAATAAAGACACGCCAGTGATTGCGGTAACGGCACATGCCATGGCAGGGGAACGAGACCGCTTGCTCTCGGCAGGAATGGATGACTACTTGACCAAACCTATTGAAGAGCATGTGCTACAACAGGTTTTGGTTCACTGGAACCCAAATGCTTGTACAGAGAGCATTGGCAAAGTCGCCCCTTCATACGTTGATGAACCTGAAGGAAGCGCACCACAATCCGTTTCTTCGCCTCAGCAGGATGTGATTATTGATTGGCAAGCAGCCTTGAAACAGAGCGCGAATAAAGAGGATCTCGCTAAAGACATGCTACGCATGTTGATTGAGTTCATCCCTGAAGTAGAAGCAGTCGTTGACCAAGCTCTGGAGCAAGAAGATATCTCTCGTGATGACCTAATTCATGTCATCCATAAGCTGCACGGCAGTAGTTCATATTGTGGCGTTCCAAGACTGAAGTCACTCTGTGCGACGCTTGAGCAAGCACTGCGCTCAGGGATCAGTCTTGAGGAGGTTGAGCCTGAAATGTTCGAGCTGCAAGATGAAATGATTAAAGTAACAACAACCGCAAAGTTATACCTTGAACAGTGATCTATTGAAGAGAAACAAAAGCCAGAGCAAATGCTCTGGCTTTTTAGTATTTTGTTTAAGACTTACAAGCTAGGATTCAAAAATGACCGTCGCCACAGCGTAATGACGCTCATCGGAAATGGACAGGTGAATGTGGTTAACGCCCATCGCATCCGCTATTTGCTTGGCTGTGCCCGTCAATGCGAGCACTGGTTTTCCAAGCTCATCGTTCGAGATGGAAAAGTCGTGAAACGTGACCCCTTTTGCGATCCCTGTTCCCAATGCTTTTGAGGCCGCTTCTTTAACTGCAAAGCGCTTAGCAAGATAACGACCTTGCAGCTTAAGCTGTGAGAATTTGGCCATTTCTTCTTCTGAAAGAATCCGCTGAGCAAAAGGTTCACCACTACGAGCTAACGCTTTTTCAATACGCTCAATTTCTGCAATGTCGGTCCCTAACCCTATAATCGCCATCTAGATAGCCCTATGACTGGCGAGCCTCAATCATCAGTGCTTTCATGTCAGCAACCGCTTTATTTAAACCATCAAATACCGCGCGACCAATGATTGAGTGACCAATGTTGAGTTCGTAAATTTCTGGTAATGCAGCAATTGGTGCGACATTGTGATAAGTCAGGCCATGCCCGGCATTAACAATAATACCTAGGTCATGTGCATAACTCGCACCAGCAGCAATCTTCTTCAGTTCAGCTTGCTGTTCGTCTTCTGTCGTCGCATCTGCATAGTGGCCAGTATGTAGCTCAATAAACGGAGCGCCACACTTTTTCGCAGCTTCAATCTGTTGACGGTCAGCATCAATAAAGAGCGAAACTTTAATGCCGGCATCTGTCAGCTTTTTCGTCGCAGCTTTAATTTTTTCAAGCTGCCCTACTACATCTAAGCCACCTTCCGTCGTCAGTTCTTCACGCTTTTCAGGCACTAGACACACAAACTCTGGTTTAGTTTGCAGCGCAATCTCAACCATTTCGTCCGTCACTGCCATCTCTAGATTCATACGCGTTTGAATGGTTTCACGCAGAATACGTACATCACGATCCAAAATATGGCGACGGTCTTCACGTAAGTGGATAGTGATACCGTCCGCACCTGCACGCTCTGCAATTTCAGCAGCGTGAACAGGATCCGGGTATTTTGTACCACGTGCATTACGTAGAGTGGCAATATGGTCGATATTGACGCCTAAATAAATTGAGCTCATTTTCCGTTACTCCGTGCTCTGGGGGTCTGAATGAAAAATTCACGACTTTTTAAAGGTTTGCCGCCAAGATACGGCTTTAAGGCTATACGTGTAAAGCGTTTTGCCGCTTTTAGCTGCTCTTTAGTGACGAACCGCCGCTCACTGATAGCAATCAGTTCATTCCCTAAAAACGTTAGGTTATCGCGCCTAACCGAAGCAATAAACCCTTTCTGTTCCCGGTAACGATAGGTCATTTCTGGGTCGACGGGCTCGCCGGTACCTGCACAATGCAAAAAATCCACGCCATACCCCATCGCAGACAACAAGGCTAACTCAAAACGACGCAGTGCAGGCTCAGGGTTCTCGTTGTGCGCCAACTCGGTTAACGCATGCAAATAATCATGAAATAGTGCTGGCATCGGCACTTCAGCCATCAAAATACGGCCAATCAGTTCATTGACGTACATGGCTGAGTAGAGATTAATGCCCGTTAACGGCAAACCTAGGCTTATCGGCTCGGCTTGACGCAAAGTTTTCATTGAGCCTTTCCCCGACCATTTAAGTAATAGCGGGGTAAAAGGTTGCAATGCGCCTTTTAAGTTCGAACGCTTACTGCGCGCGCCTTTGGCCATTAAAGTCATTCGGCCATATTCCTCACTAAATACATCAAGGATTAAGCTCGATTCACTGTAAGGGCGTCGGTGCAATACAAAACAGCGCTGTAAACCTTCGGAAGACAGATTACTCATCTAAGTCATTGTGCCTAAAAAGTGTGAAATAAAAAATAAGGAGCCGAGCGGCTCCTTATTTTAATCGATACTGATTTTTCATCGATGTTGGAGCGAAGCACCTTCGCAGCCAAGATTATAAATCGTCTATATAACCCAACGATCGCAACGCTCGTTCGTCGTCTGCCCAGCCAGATTTCACTTTTACCCAAGTTTCTAGGTAAACCTTACGACCGAACAATTCTTCCATATCTAAACGCGCTTCGCGACCAATGGTTTTAATCTTCTCGCCGCCTTTGCCAATCACCATTTTCTTCTGGCCATTACGCTCAACAAGAATCAAGGCATTGATGTGGAAACCGTCGGTTTCTGGGTTGTAATCAAAACGCTCAATCTCAACCGTTACTGAGTATGGCAGCTCTTCACCAGTAAAGCGCATCAGCTTTTCACGCACAATCTCAGACGCCATAAAACGCTGAGAACGGTCAGTCACGTATTCTTCTGGGAAGTGATGCGTTGCTTTAGGTAAGTGATTACGCACGTGCTTACGCAGTACATCAATGTTCTTACCTTGCTTGGCAGAGATTGGCACAACATCCACGAAGTCCATCTTCTTCGACATCTCCGCCATGTGTAGCATCACGTCGTTACGATCTTGTACGTTGTCGACTTTGTTTACACAAAGCACAACTGGGAAGTTCGATTTTTGAAGTTTGGTCAGCACCATCTCATCGTCTTTAGTCCAATGCGTACCATCGACTAAGAAGAACACAAGGTTTACATCACTCAATGACGAGTTAGCAGCACGGTTCATCAAACGGTTGATCGCACGCTTTTCTTCAATGTGAAGTCCAGGCGTGTCGACGTAAATCGCTTGGTAATCGCCGTCCGTATCCACACCCATAATACGGTGGCGTGTCGTTTGCGGCTTACGAGAGGTGATCGAAATCTTCTGACCCAAAATCTTGTTCAAAAGTGTCGACTTACCTACGTTTGGACGACCAACAATCGCAATAAAGCCACAGTGTTGGTTTTCTGGCGAGCTTGGCTCACCCTGTGATGCGAAAAACGCATCGATATCGAATTCGTTATCAGCCATTTGTTAATTGCTCAAGTGCTGTTTCAGCAGCCGCTTGTTCTGCCTTGCGGCGGCTGGTGCCTTTACCGATTACAGGCTTATCCACACCTGCTACTTCGCACTCAACCGTGAACTCTTGGTTGTGCGCTTCACCTTTAATATTAGTCACTGTGTAGACAGGCAGCGGTTTTCTTCTGCCTTGTAGGAACTCTTGTAGGCGAGTTTTCGGATCTTTCTGTGAAACGCCTGGTTTAATGGCTTCAAGGCGTGACTGATACCAACTCAGTACAATGCCTCGCACAACTTCAAGATCACTGTCTAGGTAAATTGCGCCAATAATGGCTTCAACCGCATCGGCTAAAATAGAGTCTCGGCGAAAACCGCCACTCTTCAATTCACCTGGACCTAATTTTAAATAATCTCCTAGATCGAATTCACGACCCAGTTCCGCCAATGTATGTCCGCGAACCAAAGTAGCACGCATGCGGCTCATGTCACCTTCGTTCACTTTTGGGAAACGATGGTACAGATCATCAGCGATGACAAAACTTAAAATTGAATCGCCCAGAAACTCAAGACGTTCATTGTGCTTACTGTTGGCGCTGCGGTGCGTCAGCGCCAAATTGATAAGCCCGGCATCTTGAAACTGATAGCCGAGCTTTCTCTCTAGTTTATCAATTGGAGAATTCATACTCTCTCGATATTTGAATGGTTAGTGAATGCCACCGATGCGGTTAAAACGCACACCAGTTGGAATCCATGAAGGTAGAACACTATCTGCGCCACGATCAAACTCGAAGCTGATCCAGATCGCGACAGCTTTACCGACTAAGTTTGCTTCTGGAACAAAGCCCCAGTAACGGCTGTCAGCACTGTTGTCACGGTTATCACCCATCACAAAATACTGACCTTGTGGTACAACCCACTCTGTCGTGCCGCTACGTGGGAAATATTGCTCCACGCGGTTACGCACAAGAGGGTTAACCAAAATATTGTGCTCAACGTTACCCAATTTTTCATCCAGTTGGATCATTGGAATACCGTTCGAGCTAAACTGACTTTCTTCAACATTGCTCAGTTTAACTGGCTTACATGCCGATTCGCCTTGGCTTTGCACGCAAAGCTGCTTATCACTTGAATAACGCACGATATCACCAGGTAAACCAACTACACGCTTAATGTAGTCCACACTTGGTTGTGGTGGGTATTTGAATACCACGATATCACCACGCTCAGGCTTACCAGTTTCCACTAGCTGAGTACGCCATACTGGGTCTTTTAGACCGTACGCGTACTTCTCAACTAAAATGAAATCGCCAACCAGCAAGGTAGGCATCATTGAGCCTGATGGGATTTGAAATGGTTCGTAGATAAAAGAACGTAATACTAAAACGAACGCGATCACAGGGAAAATAGAGACGCTATTTTCAACCCACCAAGGCTGACGCTCAACTTTTTGCAAGGTCACTGCATCCAAACCATTAGACGTCTGAGCTTGAATCTCAGCCAGTTTTTCCTGACGCTTTTTCGCGAAAACCAGCTTTTCCAATAGCCAAACCACGCCAGTTACCAAAGTCGCAATAACCAACATCAGTGAGAATGTATTAGCCATTAAATTCCCTTATCTAAAAATACGAAAGTGAAAGAGCCGAAACCCTTTCACTTATTTTAATATCTAACGTCTTAAGACCGACAAGTGTGAGACAAAGTTCAACTTTAGTCTTTACCTACGTGAAGGATGGCTAGGAACGCTTCTTGAGGCAGCTCAACGTTACCGATCTGCTTCATGCGTTTCTTACCTTCTTTCTGTTTCTTCAGAAGTTTCTTCTTACGACTTACGTCACCGCCGTAACATTTCGCAATAACGTTCTTACGCAACTGTTTTACCGTTGAACGAGCGATAATGTGGTTACCAATTGCCGCTTGGATTGCGATATCAAACATTTGGCGAGGGATGAATTCTTTCATCTTCTCTACCAACTGACGACCGCGAGTCTGAGACTGATCTTTGTGTGTGATCATCGCCAATGCATCAACAGTGTCACCGTTAAGAAGAACGTCTACACGTACCATGTTCGAAGCTTCAAAACGCTGGAAGTTGTAATCCAAAGATGCGTAACCGCGTGATGTTGATTTCAGACGATCGAAGAAATCCAGTACCACTTCAGCCATTGGAATATCGTAAGTCACAGCGACTTGGTTACCGTGGTAAACCATATCAACTTGACTGCCTCGCTTTTCAACACACAGGGTGATTACATTACCTAGGTACTCTGAAGGCACAAGGATATTACAACGCGCAATCGGTTCACGAATTTCTTCAATATCATTGATCGCTGGTAGTTTTGCTGGGCTATCAACATACAGCAGATCGCCATCCGTCTTCTCAACTTCGTAAACTACCGTTGGTGCTGTGGTGATAAGATCCAAGTCGTATTCACGCTCTAGACGCTCTTGGATGATTTCCATGTGCAACATGCCAAGGAAACCACAACGGAAACCAAAGCCAAGTGCCGCAGAGTTTTCTGGCTCGTAGAATAGCGATGCGTCGTTAAGGCTTAGTTTGCCTAGTGCGTCACGGAAGTTCTCGTAATCGTCAGAAGATACTGGGAACAGACCTGCGTAAACCTGAGGTTTAACTTTCTTAAAGCCTGGTAGCGGTTTATCACAACCATTCTTCGCTAGAGTCAGCGTATCACCAACAGGGGCACCAAGAATGTCTTTGATACCACAAACAACCCAACCTACTTCACCAGTACGAAGGGTATCGGTATCTACTTGTTTTGGCGTAAAGATACCAAGGCGGTCTACACCCCAAACTTGGCCTGTGCTCATTACTTTGATCTTGTCGTTCTTCTTCAGTGAACCGTTTTTGATTCGTACCAAAGATACTACGCCAAGATAGTTATCAAACCATGAGTCAATGATCAGCGCTTGTAGCGGCGCATCAGGATCACCTTCTGGCGCTGGAATTGCTGATACGATGTTTTCTAGAACGTCCTCAACACCCAGACCTGTCTTCGCAGAACAGCGTGTTGCGTCCATCGCATCAATACCAACGATTTCTTCAATTTCTTCCGCTACACGCTCAGGATCGGCTGCTGGTAGGTCAATCTTGTTCAAGATTGGCACAACCTCTAGATCCATTTCGATCGCGGTGTAACAGTTAGCCAGTGTTTGAGCTTCAACACCTTGACCCGCATCCACAACCAATAGCGCACCCTCACAAGCCGCTAGAGAACGTGATACTTCATATGCAAAGTCAACGTGCCCCGGAGTATCGATGAAGTTCAGCTGATACGTCTCACCGTCTTTAGCGGTGTAGTTTAGCGTCACACTCTGAGATTTGATGGTGATGCCACGCTCACGTTCAAGATCCATAGAATCCAGAACCTGTGCGGCCATTTCACGATCGGTTAACCCGCCACAAACTTGGATTAGACGGTCTGATAGGGTCGACTTACCATGGTCGATGTGGGCGATAATCGAAAAGTTACGAATGTGCTTCATAGATTTAGGGTGACTAACTCTTTACAAATAGGGACAGTAAGAAACGCCATCTACTGACGGCATTTCAATCAAGTTGGCAGATTCTACCGAATTTCGTTAACGGGCGCACGTAATTTAAAGTACATACCCAAATAACCTTTAGTGGAGGGGGGCAGCACTTACTGGATTGGCTCTCCAAGTACCCGAACGAGGGTAACTTGGCGCTTGGATTCATCTTCTAACGGACGAGAAACACGTTTTGCGATCCACATTCCACCAGCGGCAAACAATACCGATGCCAATATGATGATGCCTTCCCCGCCGGCTGTCAGCGGCGCTAACAGGAAGTGACCAAACATCGCACCGATAATCAAACCAAACAATGGCAGTAAATAAACCGCCATTGCTGATTTTATTAGGCTTGACTCAGGAAAACCAATCTCGACGACTTGACCTATTTTCACCGATTTATCCGTGCGCAGGTGCCAAGATAAACTCTTGTTACCAATGGCTTTAGTAACAACGCCCGTTCCACAGCTTTTCTGTGAAGAGCAACTACTGCAACTGGTCTGCTGTTCGCAACTTAAATCAATTTCGAATTGCTTGCCGCGACGATGCACGTCTGTCACGGTAGCCAACGCGGTCATCATTGTTATTTACTCTTTGTTACATTAAATGTGACAGATTGGGCGATACGCTGTGCTGTGGTCGGTGGAATGTCTCCTACAACAGAGATTTCATGTTGACCGCTCACAAAACTGTGTAGCGTTCTTCTGCCTTGGCGAACCAACTGCCCTTTTAACGAATGCTCATCTTTGTTTGCTACGTAAACAGAGAAGCTAAACAGACCATCAGAATACAGCTGACTCTCCACCATTTGGTTAGTAACGGCCATACGATAGCGGTTGAGCTCGTTCGGCTCGAAACCCTCAGGGATCCAACCAACCTGCCAATTACTGGTCCCAATATCGCCTTTTGGCATGGTTAGAACAGCAGGTAATTGAACATCTTGCAAGCCACTCATTAACTCTGCGATTTTTGGGTTTACCGTGTAAGAAATAGTGCGATATTGTTCAAGCATTTCACCATCGCGGTCCACAAGGTCGGCACGTAACGGCAATTTACTCTTTTCATCGATCCATAGTACGTATGAATAGCGCAGACCGTCTTTAGGAACAATACGCAGCACTTGTGTTGCCACACCAGCTTCACGAGCTCTGCCCACTTTTACATAGTCGTAATACAAGTTTAGCTCATCGATATTGGTGTTGAGCATAGGCATCGTCGGAGCGACCATTTTACCTGACTCGATGGTGAACGGTTCTAAACCCGTTTCGATATAACTTACTTCAGTTCCGCGACGAATCACTTCACGCACAGGGCCACTTAAGTAGACAAGATGAGCATATTGATCGTCACCATGCGTGGCATGACGATACAGCAACGGCTCAATGCTGTTCTTTTTGATAAGGATATAAGAGAGTTCGTAACTTAAATTCTTACTCGCCTCGCTCATTTGATGCAATAAAGCCTCCGCTGGCTTATCACCAGCAAAGGCTTGAGAAGACATCATACTGAACAGAGCGCAAGCGCTGATCAGAAATTTTTTCATTCAATATCCGGATTCAGATTTGCATCTTGTTGAGATGCATCACTGTTAATTCGTAACTGCAATTCGTAGTCTCGCAGCATAGCATGAACACGCTTGCGCTGCTCTTGCATATTTGCCTCGCCTACAGAACGTTCTACAGACTCACGAGTCAAACTCACTGGTTCTGCGCTGCCAGCAAACGGAACCGTCTGCAATACAGGTAATTGATCTGTTTGCGGCGACATTGAATCGCTACCACCGTACTGCTGTACACCTAAAATAACAACAAGCGATACACATGCAGCAACAGCAACTTGACCAAACTGCGTCAACCAACCTGGCAACTGACGTTTTGCTTTTTGCGGTTCTGGTTGCGACTCTTTTGGCGTATCCGCAATTGAGATAACATTTGCACTGTGCGAATCAAACGCACGGTGTGCAGGTTCATCTTCTAACGCTAACGCCACGCTTTCAGCAATATTCCACTCAGGTTTTGCTGGCGCTTCGCCTCGCATCACATCACCAATCAGGTGATAGTTCTGCCAAGCATCACGGCTCTCTTGGTCTTGCTCTAACTCTTGAATTAAAGCCTTATCGACCAATTCTCCATCCATGAGAGCTGAAAGTTTTTCTTTGTCAGCCATTATTTTCACCATAGTTATTACTTGTACTAGCGTTGCAAAAGAGGTCTGATTTTCTTTTCCACCGCCTCACGAGCACGGAAGATACGCGATCGTACCGTTCCTACCGGGCAATCCATCACTTCTGCAATTTCTTCATAACTCAAGCCGTCGAGCTCTCGTAATGTCATTGCGGTTTTTAAATCTTCAGGTAAAGCTTCGATTGCACTGAACACCACCCGTTGCAATTCTTTGGACAACGTTAAGTTCTCAGGGTTCGATATTTCTTTAAGTGCACTACCTGTTTCGTAAAATTCAGCATCTTCAGCATCGACATCTGTCGCTGGAGGTCTACGCCCTTGAGCAACAATGTGATTTTTCGCAGTATTCACTGCAATGCGATACAGCCACGTATAAAACGCACTTTCCCCACGAAAGCTAGGGATAGCTCGGTAAGCTTTAATAAACGCTTCTTGTGCTACATCTGGTACATCGCCAGGATTACTAACGTATCTGGAAATAAGATTACATACCTTATTCTGGTACTTTGTTACCAACAGGTTGAATGCTTGCTTATCGCCATTCTGAACTCGCTCAATCAATACTTGATCGGTCAGCTGCTCGTTCATTCGAGCGGATACTCCTATTTGTTATGCCCCTACTCTTCTCAGATATGGGTACTAATTATGCAAAACGTAGTATTGACACCACTGCTTACTTGAGCACTATTGTGACCCTAACGTGAATGAGAAAGTTCCATGGTTTCTCAAGTTTTTTGTCATTGTTTTTTCACAGTGTGATGTCTGTACCCAAATGACCACCGCTGCCTGACTTTAGTCTAAGTTTGACAAGCGAGCATCTTGGAGGGAAATGGGTATAATGAATGATCTCTGTCCCAGATTGTGCTGGGTCGGGCATGGAAAAGCAATGGCATTGACAAACTATTACTTTTCATTTGCATGGCTAATGGCTATCTGAACACCGCGTTACAAATTATAACTTAGGAAGCATGCTCATGCTCTGCATGAAAAAGAAGAGTGGCTCAGTCACCGCCGTAACACGGGCGTCGATAGGTCTCCCAACTTAGCCCTTAGCGACAGATGTCGCGATAATGGAATGCACATGGTGTGCAAATAATACACAAGGTAACTTTGTTACCTTAGCTTGGGATTATAAAAGTTATATGAACACAAATCGTGAACATGAGTGTGATGTATTAGTGGTAGGGAGTGGCGCGGCAGGTTTGTCGTTGGCTTTGCGCGTTGCTAACCACTGTAAGGTGATGGTGCTGAGTAAAGGACCACGCAGCGAAGGGGCGACCTACTATGCTCAAGGCGGTATCGCTGCCGTATTTGATGAGTCAGACACCATTGATTCACACGTTGAAGACACGCAAATCGCCGGGGATGGTATTTGCGATGAGGAGACCGTAAGGTTCATTGCTGAGCATTCAAAAGAGTGTGTACAGTGGTTGATTGACGGTGGTGTCCCATTTGATCGTGAAGAAGATGACTCTGACGATGAACCTCGCTACCACTTAACTCGTGAAGGTGGTCATAGCCGTCGTCGTATTCTTCACGCGGCAGATGCGACAGGTATGGCGATGCAAACCTCCCTGCAAGATAACGCTCATAACCATCCAAACATTCATGTTCTCGAACGTCACAATGCTCTGGACTTAATCACCGAAGACAAAATTGGCGGTGATAAAAACAAAGTTATCGGTGCTTATATTTGGAACCGCAACGAAGAGCATGTCGAAACCGTGCGAGCCAAATTTGTGGTTCTCGCTACAGGTGGTGCTTCAAAGGTTTATCAATACACCTCTAACCCAGATGTGTCGTCTGGTGATGGTATTGCGATTGCTTGGCGTGCAGGGTGTCGTGTGGCGAATATGGAATTTAACCAGTTCCATCCGACGTGTTTATATCACCCAGAAGCACGTAACTTCTTGCTGACTGAAGCGTTGCGTGGCGAAGGTGCTTACCTGCGTCGTCCAGATGGCTCTCGCTTTATGCCAGATTTCGATGAACGTAAAGAGCTTGCTCCGCGTGACGTGGTGGCTCGTGCTATCGACTTCGAAATGAAGCGTTTAGGCGCAGACTGTATGTATCTCGACATCAGTCATAAGCCTGCTGACTTTATTACGAAACACTTCCCAACCATTTATTCACGTTTGATGGATTTGGGCATCGACATGACTAAAGAGCCAATCCCAATCGTACCTGCTGCACACTACACTTGTGGCGGTGTCATGGTGGATAGAAATGGCTGCACCGATCTGAAAAATTTGTATGCGATTGGTGAAGTTAGCTACACCGGGCTGCATGGTGCTAACCGCATGGCATCAAACTCACTTCTCGAATGTGTGGTTTATGCTTGGTCTGCGGCAAAAGATATTCTAAAACATCACACTAACGTTGAGCTACCCTCACAGGTGCCATGTTGGGATGAAAGCAAAGTAACCAATAGTGATGAAGAAGTGATCATTCAGCACAACTGGCACGAGCTTCGTCTGTTTATGTGGGACTACATGGGCATTGTGCGAACTGACAAACGTTTAGAGCGCGCCTTACGCCGTATCCAACTGTTGCAACAAGAAACACACGAGTACTACAGCAATTTCCGAGTGTCGAACAACTTATTAGAACTGCGTAACCTTTTACAAGTAGCAGAGTTGATGGTTCGTTGTGCGATGCAGCGTAAAGAGAGTCGAGGTTTGCACTACACGCTTGATTATCCGAACCAACTGGAAAACAGCGGACCAACGATTTTGGTTCCAGCTAAACAGCTTTAACTTTACCAATTAAACTATTACATCAACAGGGAGCATTAGCTCCCTGTTTCATTTCCCATTGGCGTAATACCAAAGATAGTTGACGATACTGCTCATCGTCACAGCTATCACGCCAAATCGTAACACTACGGCCAGATTGCAATTGGAATGTTATCTTGAATGGTGATGCCGATGTATCGACTCGCTGTAAATGACCCTTTTCGGACTCAATATCTTCCGAGTATTCGCCACATTCAAGGGCATCAAACCTAACCGAGCCATCGCAGTGCACATACCAATGCCCATGACTTGTAGGTTGAACAAGGCCTTGGCTTGAGAGAGCCTTAACAATCAGTAATAACAAATAAGTCGATAATACGAGTGGAACACTAGAGAAGATAACAGCCCAAGTCATCAATAAGAAAAGTACAACATTGAGGACTCGGGCAGTCAGAGAGGGAGAAGCAGTAAAATTAACGAACTTTGCTGAGGTTATGGGCGACAATTTTATCAACCATTGCTGCATGACCTAAATTTTCGCTACGGCCATGCCCCATTACCCAAGTAAACAGATCAGGATCATCGCATTCAAGTAAAGAAACAAAGTCACGCTGCTCTTGTTCACTCAGAGTATCAAAGCACTCTTCAAAAAACGGCATAATTACTACGTCAAGCTCAAGCATGCCTCGACGACAAGCCCATTTAATACGCGCTTTTTCTTCCGGAGTGTACATTCACTATTCCTTCATAGATGTCTTGTTGTTAGTGCGGAGTGTAACAAGGGATGTGCTACGTCACTAGTGTGCGGGTCACAATACGATAGTGAAAGCAGACAAATGTTGATTCGTAAATCGCTCCCCTAGTATCTCAAGGTTATTTGGGTATAACATAGCGGAAAAATATCTTCAAAAGGCATTGTAATTATGGAATGGCAAACTCGTTTTTCAGCATTACCTCTCTCAACTCAAGACGCACTTCCAGAGTTATCTATCTCACTGCTGGATAACTTCGGCATGATCACCATGATCGGTGACGATAAAAAATCATACTTACAAGGTCAGGTTACCTGCGATGTTGTTTCTTTAGAACAAGACCAATCAACACTGGGCGCACATTGTGATGCAAAAGGAAAAGTGTGGAGCGTGTTCCGCCTTTTCCATCATCATGATGGCTACGGCATGATCCAACCAAAATCGGCGATTGACGTAGAACTTAATGAAATAAAGAAATACGCCATTTTCTCTAAAGTAACGATTGAAGCTTCTGATGACGTTATCTTAGGTGTTGCTGGCGTCAAAGCCGACGAATTCATTTCAACAATGAGCAAGACAACTGGCAGCGTTCGCCCAGTAGACGGCGGTACAGCAGTGCAAGTTGCACAAGATCGCTGGTTACTGATATTAAGTGCGCCAGAAGCACAGCAAATCGTTGAAACTACCGACGCTGTCTTTACGACAAATGAGCTTTGGAATCGTTTCGATATTGAGGCAGGTTTACCATTTGTCTCTGCATCCGCGCAGAATGCTCACATTCCACAAGCACTCAACGTGCAAGCTTTAGGAGGCATTAGCTTCACAAAGGGCTGCTACACGGGACAAGAAACGGTAGCACGAGCGAAGTATCGCGGTACCAATAAACGTGCGATGTATATCGTAAAAGGTGCAACTTCTGCTCCATTCAGTGACGAACCAATTGAGCTCGAACGCAGCGTAGGTGAAAACTGGCGTTCAGTAGGTGCTTTATTAAATCACTACCAGTTCAGTGACAATCATGCGATTGGCCTGATCGTGCTGCCTAATAATCTCGATGAGGACACTCGTCTTCGTTTGGTTGCGCAACCAGAGTGTGAATGGACAATCGAATCACTGCCTTACAGTCTTGATGATGAGTAATACAATCAATACTCCTTTGATGCAATTTCTCACAGACCAACACATTCCGTTTCGTCTGTTACCGCATCAAAGACCAGCAACCACCATTGAGGATGCCGCGCACCAACGCGGCATTCGCCCTTCTCAAATGGTGAAAGCAATCTTGCTACGAGACATGGGTAATCAATATGCACTCGCCTGTGCGCCAGGTGATCGTAGCGTTGATCCCAAAAAAGTGCGCTCGTTACTGAAATGTCGCCGGATGACTTGTGTTGATCAAGCCGACGTTGAGTCCATCACTGGTTACAAAATTGGTACTGTCACTCCTCTGCTACTAAAACGTCATATGCCAATCGTGTTCGACCCCAGCTTACTAGAAGAACAGGAAGTCACGATCAGCAGTGGCGATCGCATGGCTGGACTGGCGCTTTCTATCCAAGATCTTATCCAATTGTGTCAGCCGACCGTAGCTGAGATCTGTCGTTAATCGTCTAAAAACAATGTAATGACACGTAGTGTTTCTATCACTGCGTGATCTCGCTCATATCTACAAAAATAGACATCAGAATTTTTAATCACATATAAAACATAAATAGTCACAAAGATAAAACTCGTATATGCTGAATTTGTTGGTTAAGTTTCAAACAAGCACTTAACCGATATAAAGTGAGTCAGCTAGCTGAGTGACAGCATTCATGCAGTTAGTTATCCACTTTTGTGTAATGCATCTGTGACTATTCGCCCGCTGAAGCGGGCTTTTTTTTACGTGGAACTTTTTCTCTTTCATTTCCTCTAATCGTTAGAACGTAAAGTGTGTTGCGCGAGGCACGACCTTAATAGGAACAACTAGCAAACAACCGTTTTCGTTCTATTCTTAATTCTGTAACAAAACTATTGCTTAATGCGTCACGTAAAAAGGAGTGTATTGGCGTAAAGGTTCCTTTAGAGAGGTTATTTTTGGGGTAATCCTCACGCTATTTAAGAGATGACACTGTCAAATTGTCTAAGACAACACAATTCTCTGACGCAACACCCTACATCTGTATTTAATACTATTGCTGTCACAATAATTTTCGCGTCCAGAACGTAGAATACCTAGGCTAGGTTAGATAAAAGGAAAGTAAATATGAGACTGTTTAAGCGCTATACACCAAGTATGATTGCTAAACATATAAGTCGTCTTTTTAAAGGAAGAATTTATATTTACGGGGTCGGTAGATTCGAGTTTGATAACGGTAAGTTAATACTGCCGGAGAAAGCAGAGCAACGCCATTTCCGAGCGGTCAAAGAGATCAATCAAGAAATAATGAAACTCCGATGCGCATATGCTTAGCAAAATGTTGATAAAACAAAGGCTGGATTAACCAGCCTTTTGTGTATTTGAAGTTCGCTTTGCACTTACTGACGCGCCAGATCCGGCAAGTGTCCCTTTAAACCAAGCGCGCGCTTCATGATCTCATCTTTCGCTCCCGGCAGTTGCCCCGCTAAACTTAAGCCAATGCCACGAACGAGCTTCTTAGCTGGGTTCTCGCCAGAGAACAAATCTCGAAACCCTTGCATAGTAGCGATCATCTTTGCCGCTTCCGCTTTTCGCCAACGCTCGTAGCTTCTTAGGTTGCGTTTACTACCGATATCTTGTCCCTGCTTCCAAAGTGCTAACACCTCTTGAGCAAGACTGGCCGCATCTAATAAACCTAAATTCACACCCTGCCCCGCTAATGGATGAATGGTATGAGCTGCATCACCAACCAGCGCGACTCGCTCGACGACAAAATCTCGCGCATAGCGCATTTTCAAAGGAAACGCAGCACGCTCTCCCACTACTTCACATAGACCAAGTCGAGCATCAAACTCACTCGTCAACGCTTTATTGAAATCATGTTCACTCATTGCCACTAACTGCTCTGCTCGATTTGGCTCCGTGGACCAAACAATAGAGCACATATCTGGTTGCGACATTGGCAAAAATGCCAACGGTCCGTGAGGAGTAAATATCTGGCGCGCAATGCTGTTGTGTGGCATGGCAGTTTTGACATTCGCGACCAAAGCATGATGACCATAGTCCCAATGCGTTAATGGAATATCCATTTGATGGCGAAGCCACGAATTCGCCCCATCGGCTCCGACCACTAATTTAGCGGTCATGGCTTGGCCATTATCGAGCGTCAGCCAGCTTTCTTGCTCACCAACCGCGAGAGTCGCGCAACGTGCGGGCATAAACATCGTGACGTTATCGAGCTTTTGGACTTGTTCAAGCAGCGCAAGTTGAATCACACGATTCTCAACAATATGCCCTAAATCAGGTTGTGCCATACTTTGTGCATTAAATTCAATGTTGGCAAAGCTATCTTGTTCCCATACTTCCATGCCATGGTAAGGTGAAGCTCGGCGCTGTTCTATGCCCTGCCAAGCACCAAGTTTACGCAAAATCGTCTCACTAGAGCGGCTCAGCGCAGACACACGAACATCGGGTAATTCTTTCAACGAATCATCTGGCACTTTACCTTCAATAACGGCGACACGCAGATCACTGTCTTTGAACGCGGCAGCAAGTGCCAACCCAACCATCCCTCCGCCGATGATGGCGATATCTACACTTTGCATCATTGCTTTTTATTACCTAATTCAGTGCGGCCGTTCATCGTTTTACCAAGCCAAGTGTATGGCGTAGTAGCGGCTGCTTAAAAATAGAAAGGTTATCCATCGCTGCTAAGGCAGTATTTCGGCCAATTCGCATCGCGGGTAAATCATTTGAAAAAACATGTACTAAGGCACTGGTTAGCCAAATAGTTTCGCTTCGATCTGCTTCTCTACGTTGACTAAAGCGCATCAGGCCTTGATAAAGACCCACATCCTCACTTTGCTGCACAATTTCTTCTGCTAGTGAGACTACATCGCGAATACCGAGATTAAAGCCTTGTCCAGCTATCGGGTGCAGCGTTTGCGCCGCATTTCCAACAATCGCAAAGCGATGTGAAATATTTTGCTTTCGATGGCGAAGAAGCAATGGGTAACTTGCACGGCGCCCCACTTTTTTCATCGCGCCTAAACGCCAACCAAAATCGTTCTGTAAACGCTGGAGAAATGCTTGATCAGATAACTCAAGAACGGCTTGGGCTTCTTCAGGGTGCAAACACCAAACTAAGGACATTCGATTGTCACTCATTGGCAATAAAGCAACAGGGCCATTCTCAGTAAAACGTTCAAAGGCTCTACCTTGATGAGGTTCTTGAGTCACAATATTGGCAATGACAGCCACTTGTTCAAAATCTTGCTCAGAAAGTTCTAGACCAATTTTCTGACAACAGGTCGAAACAGCACCATCTGCAGCCACCAGCAGTTTTGCTTCAAGTTGCTCACCACTTTTCAACGTCACATGGGTACAGTTTTGCTCGCGCTCGATATCGGTAACGGAGTCAGGACAAAACAGCGTAATTGACTCGCTACTGTCTAATAATTCTTGATATACACGCCCAACATCGGCTAATTCTACAACATACCCTAGAGCTTCAACCCCAACCTCTTGCTTGGTAATCTCCGTCATCCCAGCATGAGAACGGTCAGAAACGTGGATATGTTCAATGGGTGTGACAAACGGTTCTACTGACGTCCAGAGCTGTAGTTGACGCAACAGATTGACAGTACCGTAAGACAATGCGATTGAGCGAGAGTCAAAACCAGGGTGCATATCTGATTGTGCTTTAAAAGGCTCAACGACGGCAATGCGGAGCTTTCCCTGAGACAAATGGTCAATCGCCAATGCTAACGTTGCACCAGCCATGGCACCACCAGCAATGACTACATCATATTGCTTCATACTAACCTCTGGACGGTCTACGATTAGTGAATAGTAGGTTTTTTGTCGCTGCTTTCAGGACGAACACCAAATTCAGCATGAATCGTTAGTACGCAAGCTTTGATGTGCTCAATCACTTGCTCTAGCAATTGCGCTTGTTCACCAAGATCGTCATCTTCATCAATGCCTAATTTGGCAATCTCTTCTAGATCAGCCAGTGCTTCTTTAGCGTCATCAGATGCTTTGTTAAGCGCAACGCCTGCTAGACCTAGCCCAGAAATAAAGTGGTTTACAAAGTCGGACACACTGTCGGCTAATGCAAATAAGCCTTCTTCGCCCGGCTCATCTGGCAATAGTAAAGACAGCTCCATTGATGTGCCAGTAAGCTCATTAACAGTAACGTTGAATATGCTCTGAGCAAAAGTGAGTGCTGTCGAGGGCCACCCCATCCCATCATTGGTGTAGTCAAAAAGAATCGGCTGCCAAGTTTGATCATTGATCGCCAATCCACCACTTAACATGCCAACAAATAAGCCATGTAACTCCGCCGGTGTCACAGCCAGGCTTGCCGATTGCAGTTCAGCAGCAATAGATTGGTATTCAGGAAGGGTGATTTCACTCATAACTTGGCTCATTCTTGCGTAATAATGTATTGGTATATCCTACCATCAAGGTTAGTGGTCTGAAACGGCTATCAAATTCAATTTTGGACAGCATTTGTTCAATTTGCCCAATTCCTGTGTGATCTCGTCATCATTTCTCTTTCTGTGATGGGAAATGCTTGAATCTTAATAGCGGTTTTCCTATAGTTTGCTCCTCGGTAGTTGTATGAAGCAACACCTTAGATAGCGCGAATATAGAGTTTATTCATCATGAGCAATCAAGCGATCGACGTTGAAATATTAGGCAAACTTACACGTGTGAATTGTCCGACAGGACAAGAAGAGTCTCTTGTTGCAGCGGCAAAAGATCTTGATCGCCGATTGAAAGAAATGAGCGAACGTACTAAGGTAACCAATGAAATCCAACTGCTGACCTTTGCTGCATTGAATATTTGCTATGAGTTGCACACCAAGTCATACGAATCCAATGGTCAACAGCAAGAAATTACTGAGCGAATGGAAAAGCTCACCGCGTCTTTAGAGAACGCACTAAGCAAAGTTACGCAAGGACAGCAGTAAATACAAAATTTACCCTGGGGTGTGCGTCAGCAGGATTTAAGTCCCTGAGCCGATAAGCAATACCTAAGGGTTAGTATTTGGTAACTATTGAGCAAGCTCGGCATGCACCGAGAAGCCTACGGTTGTCATTGCTGATCCGCCTTGAACCAGCTGGTTCAAGGGCCACAATCCTCAACGGCACCCTGGGGTATTCTCTCTATGTCAGACCTCTCTCGACAAGACTTCCGCAAACTGATTCGTGAAAAGCGCAACGCTCTGTGCAGTGATACGCAATACCAAGCGGGAATCGACCTTATTACTCAATTTTCCCAACTTCCTGAAATCGATCAGGCGCAACATATTGCCATCTACCTTTCTGCAGACGGTGAGCTTGATACTAAACCGCTCATTGAATGGTTATGGCAACAGGGAAAATCGGTTTATCTGCCCGTCATCCATCCCTTTTCTAAAGGTCAGTTACTGTTTCTTCAGTATATAAGTGATGAACAGCTCGTCTACAACAAGTACGGCATCTTAGAGCCCAAGCTCGATATCAGACACCTCAAACCCGTTCGCCAGCTTGATTTAATCTGCACGCCTTTAGTTGGGTTCGACAGTATCGGACACCGCTTAGGCATGGGCGGAGGGTACTACGATCGTACTCTGTCACGTTGGTTTATAACTGGAGAGGGAGCTAAACCTGTTGGTATCGCTCATGACTGCCAACATGTAGAACGCTTACCAATTGAAAGCTGGGACATTCCATTACCTAAGATCGTGACCCCAAGCCAAATATGGCAATGGGAAAGTGACAAGTAAGCCGCTATAATCACGCCCGCAAACGTTAACGAACATCTATTCAGGAGATTGGCATGACTCAAGATGAAATGAAAAAAGCGGCTGGTTGGGCAGCACTAAAATATGTTGAGAAAGGCAGCATTGTCGGTGTTGGTACTGGCTCTACCGTGAATCACTTCATCGATGCACTAGGCACTATCAAAGATGATATTAAAGGTGCAGTGTCTAGCTCTGTCGCTTCAACTGAGCGCCTTAAAGAGCTTGGTATTGAAGTATACGAGTGTAACGATGTAATGAAGCTGGATGTGTATGTTGATGGCGCAGATGAGATCAACCCAGCACGTGAAATGATCAAAGGCGGCGGCGCGGCTCTGACTCGTGAGAAAATTGTCGCAGCAATCTCTGATAAGTTCGTATGTATCGTTGACGGCACTAAAGCAGTTGACGTACTTGGCCAGTTCCCATTGCCTGTTGAAGTAATCCCAATGGCACGCTCTTACGTGGCTCGTGAATTGGTAAAACTAGGTGGTGATCCAGCTTACCGTGAAGGCGTTGTGACTGACAACGGCAACGTGATTCTGGATGTGCACAATATGCAAATTACCAACCCGAAAGAAATGGAAGACAAAATAAACGGCATCGCTGGTGTGGTGACTGTGGGTCTTTTCGCTCATCGTGGTGCAGACGTAGTGATCACTGGCACACCAGAAGGTGCAAAAATTGAAGAATAAATAACAGCCCAAAATGAACCTATCTGGTTCACTTTTCTGTTATTTCATTACATACGGTGCTGCAAGGCACCGTTTTTTATTCCTTTCTATAAGAAAATTATCTCTTATTCCGTAATTTTCTTACCCAAAGCAATTTTTTTTTGTTACTTTATTGAACAGAAGACGCACAGGGAAACGTTTGTCTTCCTACAAAACTGTTAATTATCCCCTTTTTAATAGTTTTGTCCAATGTGCGCCACATTAGCCCACCTTTCCATTTTAAGGACGAGAAAAAATGGCCAAAGTTTCACTGGAAAAAGAAAAGATTAAGATCCTCTTGTTAGAGGGACTCCACCCTTCTTCAGTTGAAGTTCTTCAAGCAGCTGGTTATACCAACATTGAATACCATAAAGGTTCCCTTCCGGAAGAAGAACTAATTGAAGCGGTAAAAGACGTACACTTCATTGGTATCCGCTCCCGTACGAACCTATCCGAAGAGGTAATCAATGCGGCGAACAAGCTGGTTGCAATTGGCTGTTTTTGTATTGGTACTAACCAAGTAAACCTAGACGCAGCAGCAAAACGCGGTATTCCTGTCTTTAATGCACCATTCTCTAACACTCGAAGCGTGGCAGAGCTTGTACTTGGGCAAATCCTTTTACTAGTGCGTGGTATTCCTGAAAAGAATGCACTTGCACATCGCGGTATTTGGAAGAAAAGTGCAGACAACTCTTACGAAGCTCGTGGTAAGTGCCTTGGCATTATCGGATACGGTCACATTGGTACTCAGCTTGGTATTATTGCCGAAAACTTAGGTATGCGCGTTTACTACTACGATATTGAGAACAAACTGTCCCTTGGTAATGCGACGCAAGTACATACCATGAGTGAACTATTGAACAAATGTGATGTGATTTCTTTGCACGTTCCCGAAACACCGGAAACGAAAAACATGATGGGTGAAGCTGAATTTGCTCGAATGAAACCAGGTTCCATCTTTATCAACGCGGCACGTGGCACCGTTGTGGATATTCCTGCACTTTGCCATAGCTTAGAAGCTGGTCACCTTGCTGGCGCTGCAATTGATGTATTCCCAACTGAACCAAAAACGAATGCTGACCCGTTCGAGTCTCCTTTACAAAAATTCGATAACGTCATCCTCACTCCACACGTTGGTGGTTCAACACAAGAAGCACAAGAAAATATCGGCTTAGAAGTGGCGGGTAAACTGGCTAAGTACTCTGATAACGGATCGACACTTTCAAGCGTAAACTTCCCTGAAGTGTCATTACCAGAACACAGTGGTGAGTGCTCTCGTCTGCTTCATATCCACAAGAACCGTCCTGGTATCCTAACTCAGATCAACACCATCTTTGCTGAAGAAGGCATTAACATTGCCGCGCAGTACCTACAAACAGCCGCTGAAATAGGCTACGTAGTGATCGACGTTGAAACTGAACGCTCAGAAGAAGCTCTAACAAAGCTCAAAAACATTGAAGGCACAATCCGTGCTCGTATCCTTCACTAAACAGTGAAACAGAAACGACAAAGGCAGGGGTTATGACTCCCTGCCTTTTGCTTTTTACTGTTTGCTAAGCCTTACTTTAGCTTATAAATGACATCGACTTGATCGCGAATGATCATAGTTGAATCTTGGTAGCTATTCGCTCCTTCTTTACTATCCATCGCCATTGAACGCATTAACACAGGCTGAACGTGCATCTGTCTGTAATTGATCTGCCATACATCGCCCAACTTTTTCTCAAAACCCGTCGCTAATGACCCTGCTTTTTCTCTTGCGTCCTTAATCGCAGCCATTCGTGCCTTTTGCTGATACTCGGCTTGGTTGCTTACCTTAAGTTGAATATTATCAACCTGATTAATTCCCGCCTCTAACGCCATATCTAGGTATTGGTTAAGGTTTTTCAGATCCGTCACCGTGACATCAATACTGCGAGATGCTCGATACCCAACAAGTTCTGCTTTCCCTGATTTAGGGTAATGGTACTGAGGAGCAAGGTATAAATTCGAGCTAGTAATATTGTCTTTTGACAAGCCGGCATCCGATAAGCTTTTTAGAAACTCTTCAACGGTTTTATCTACGGACAATTTCGCTTGTTCGGCCGTCATTGTCGTATCGACTACTTTTACAGAAAACGTAGCCATATCAGGTGTGGCCGTCACTTCGCCATACCCCGTTGTCGTAACATGAGCAAACTCTGGCGTATTCGCCAAAACTGAAGCACTGGTAAGGCTGAGTGCTGAAGCCAGCAAAAATGAATACAATTTCATTCAATAAATCCATCCATACAAAATTAAGTACTTAATCTCAGATTCCAACATCACTATCATGGCTGAGAAAGCGTGTGGTTTCATAATAGAAACTTCCGCCGATTATCCAAGCACCCATAGTGACTTCTAACACAACTTTGACTATGTAACATTGGCGTAATTTTTAAACAAAACACACTTAAGTTAACGATATGCAGCTCTGACAAACTTATTGAGGTAGATGCTGCTGCGCATACCCCACTATCGCGTGTGAGATTTCTTGTAATACCCCAGTCTCTAACTGCCAGTGGTGCCAATAAATCCGATGGGACATTAAAAAACCTGGAGTCACATCAACCAACACACCTCTGTCTAATTCGTCGGTAATTTGCAAGCGGGGGATCAAGCAATAAGCAACACCAGCTAACGCCACTTTTAGAAACGCTTCAGAACTACTGATGTTGTGATGAATAACGCTGTCAGGATTGACGTTAAAATGCTCGGTAAGAAATGTTTTATGTAGATCATCATATTGGTCATATGAAACGGCCGGTGCTTTTGCCAATGTCTGATTATTTACGCCTTTAGAAAAATAACGCTGATAGAACTCTGGGCTCGCGACACAAACATAATCGATGCGACCTAAATAGTCTGCTCTGCATCCGGGGATTGGCTGGGACTCCAAGCTGATCGCTCCTGTCACTTCGCCACTTTTGAGTTTTTCAATAGAGCGGTATTCACCATAGATAGTCAGTTTTAGTTCAACTTGACGCTGCTTCATAACATTTTGCAGCGCTGGCAGTAGCCATGTTGCAAGGCTATCTGCATTAGTCGCTAAAGAGAGTTGCACAGGTCGCGTACTGGTATCATTCTTTAGTTCGGGGAGAATTTCATGCTCTAGCAAGCGTACTCGCCGATAAAGACCCAACAATTTTTTACCAATTGGCGTTGGCTTAGGTGGCTGGCTTCGAATTAAAACAGGCTGCGCGAGAAACTTCTCTAACTGCTTGATACGTTGAGAAATGGCGGATTGAGAAACAAATAAATGCTCGGCAGCACGCTCAAAGCTACCCTGATAAACTATAGCGTCTAATGCCTCAATCCATTTGTAATCTAACCCTCGCATACCTTTCCTCTCACTCCTGATCAAACGCCTCCCGTTAAATTAGTCTATCTAATGTAAGATTAAAATCATTAATTATACTTATTTAGATAAACGCTTTATCTTTCCCTTTTCTGTAAATGTATTTGTTATTTTGAAGTGAGGTGAAGTGTGAGCTTGTGGGTTCTATTGCAAGGTTTTGGTTTAGGAGCATCAATGATCATTCCGATCGGCGCGCAAAATGCGTATGTTTTGAATCAAGGCATAAAGCGTAACCACCACCTAACAACCGCCACTATTTGTAGCGTGCTAGATATGATTTTCATCTCTCTAGGTATCTTTGGTGGTGGTGCAATTCTGTCTCAAAATGAAATCTTACTGACGTCGGTGACACTTGGTGGTATTGCTTTCTTAAGCTTCTATGGACTGCTCTCGCTAAAAAGTGCTTTTAAGCCAGAGAGTGAATCGGAATCAAAAGGGGAGATCGTAGATCGAGGTCGTCGAACGGTTATTCTAGGTGCGTTAGCTGTCACTGTGCTTAATCCGCACTTATATTTAGATACAGTCGTTATTCTAGGTTCGATCGGTGGACAGTTTGAAGGCCATGATCGCATTGCTTTTGCACTAGGTACGATTATGGCTTCCTTTGTTTGGTTCTACACTTTATCGATAGGAGCCGCCAAACTAGGTCCAACACTCTCTCAACCAAAAGTGAAAAAAACCATCGACATTGCAATCGCAATGATGATGTTCACAATAGCGTATATCTTAGCGAGTGAGCTTATTGATAAGTATTGGTAATCACCAGGTAGTAAGGCAGCAAAGACATGGAGTCACTAAAACGTATTTATAACAACAATAGAGAGCGATTCAACGCGCTCTCTATTCCTTTTCGGGAATGGCAGCACGAAGCCATCTTAGACTTTGAGACAGATATACGCATTGCGAGAGAGCTTGGTTGGACGGGTACGCATACCAAAAGCCTCTTTTTAACACTCAAAGGACAAGGTTACGCGGTTTATCTGACAGATAAGGACTCGCGCCTCGATGCCAAGCAGATTAAAGCGATTACAGGTAAACGTCCCTCTATTTGTAATGACGATGAAATGGTCGAAGTGTTAGGTTGCGTACCCGGCGCGGTTTGCCCAATAGGCTTACCGGAATACATCACTATCATTGTTGATACCAATCTCTATCAACATCAAGAGTTGCTCTATACGCCTGGCTTACCTGAGTTCACATTTGGATTTGCAGGTAAACATCTAAAACGCCTCTTACTTGCTGGTCATCACACCCTTTACGAAATATAAAAAAGCGAGGCCTATTGGCCTCGCTTTTGAATATCGACTGCTTTTAATTAAGCGTCGACTTTGTTCAGGTGAACATCCATTTGTGGGAATGGAATCTCGATACCATTTTCATCCAATGCTTCTTTAATACCTTGCATTGCATCAAAGTATACGCCCCAGTAATCTGCAGTTTTCACCCATGGACGAACCACAAAGTTAACTGAAGAGTCTGCTAACGTAAGTACACCAATTGTGATATCCGGGTCTTTCAAGATACGTGGATCTTTCTCTAGCGTCTCACGAATCACTTTCTTCGTTAGTTTAAGGTCTGCTTTGTATGAAACACCAATCACTAGGTCGACACGTCGTGTCGCATGGCGAGAGTAGTTAGTAATGGCACCGCCGATAACTGAAGAGTTAGGCACAACAACCATTTTGTTGTCTGGTGTTTTTAGAACGGTTTGGAAGATTTGAATTGCTTCAACACTACCCGCTACACCACCGATTTCTACGTAGTCGCCTGATTTGAATGGACGGAACGCAACAATAAGTACGCCTGCTGCAAAGTTTGATAGTGAACCTTGTAGTGCAAGACCAACAGCAAGACCTGCCGCACCAATCACAGCAACAACAGAAGCGGTTTGAACTCCTAATCGACCAAGAGCCGCGATTAGCACGATTACAAATAGCAAGTAACGAACAAGACCGTGAATAAATTCAACGACGGCCTTATCCATGTTTTTCTTTTCTAGTACTTTAGAAACACTACCAGCGACTGCCTTAACGATAAGATTACCGATAAACAGAATAAGCAGCGCAGAGATAATGTTCACACCGTACTGAACCAGTAGATCTGAATTGTTTGTCAGCCAAGTTTCAGCCTGAGTTAGACCATCCGTTAAAGTGGTATCGATACCCACCGATTCACCTGCCATAATTCTTATCCTCAAAAATAAAGAGATATAAATCCAATTGCCGTTAATTTATGAACCTTGTTTTTTAAAGGCTCTTTTCTAAAACAACATCCCTATTGCTCCACTGAACAGTGTCAGATTTTTGGCACAATATCCCAACTCTGACTTTTTTCAAAGTCAGAGTTTCGCAAAGATATGCAAAACAAGACTTTATCAGAGCTTTCTGACACTGACTTGTTACAGGTTACGCAATGCACTCTGATTTCGCCACTCTTAAGACTGATATTCCCATGTTTTCTTTAAAAAAACGTTAAAGGTGAGATATCTCACTAGCAAATACAATCTAACGCATAAAAATATCGGGAGAAAGCAGCCGGGAAGAAAATGATAGACATAAAAAAACCCGCTCAAAGAGCGGGTTTTTAGGTAACTTAATCAGTAACGATTATAGTACGTCAACTGCGTTAAGGTCAGCAAATGCTTGCTCTAGACGAGTAACCATTGAAGCTTGGCCTGCACGTAGCCATACGCGTGGATCGTAGTACTTCTTGTTTGGTGCATCTTCACCAGTTGGGTTACCGATCTGACCTTGTAGGTAATCGTGGTTTTCAGCTTCGAACTTACGGATACCATCCCAAGTAGCCCACTGTGTATCAGTATCGATGTTCATTTTGATTACACCGTAGCCGATAGATTCACGGATTTCTTCTAGAGAAGAACCTGAACCGCCGTGGAATACGAAGTTTAGAGAGTTCGCTGGAAGACCGAATTTCTCAGAAACGTGCGCTTGAGAATCACGTAGGATAGTTGGAGTTAGTACAACGTTACCTGGCTTGTATACGCCGTGTACGTTACCGAAAGATGCTGCGATAGTGAAACGGTGGCTGATTGCGCTTAGTTTCTCGTATGCGTATGCAACGTCTTCTGGAGAAGTGTATAGCTCAGACGCATCCATATCAGAGTTGTCAACGCCGTCTTCTTCACCACCAGTACAACCTAGTTCGATTTCTAGAGTCATGTTCATTTTAGCCATGCGCTCTAGGTACTTAGCAGAAATTTCGATGTTCTCTTCTAGAGACTCTTCAGAAAGGTCGATCATGTGAGAAGAGAATAGTGGCTTACCAGTTTGCGCGAAGTACTCTTCACCAGCGTCTAGTAGACCGTCGATCCAAGGAAGTAGTTTCTTAGCTGCGTGGTCAGTGTGTAGGATTACTGGAACACCGTAAGCTTCAGCTACAGCGTGAACGTATTTCGCACCAGCAACAGCACCTAGGATTTGAGCTTCTTGACCTTCAAGTTTTAGACCTTTACCAGCAAAGAAAGCAGCGCCACCGTTAGAGAACTGAACGATAACTGGAGCTTTAACTTTTGCAGCTGCTTCAAGTACTGCGTTTACAGAGTCAGTACCCACACAGTTTACTGCTGGAAGTGCAAAGCTGTTTTCTTTTGCAACTTCAAATACTTTCTGAACGTCATCGCCAGAGATAACACCTGGTTTTACGAAGTCGAAGATCTTAGACATGGATGTAATCCTATTTATCTGTCGTTTTTAAACAAAACTTGTTAAGTTGAAAATCTTGCAAACGTTTGCTCACAACTGAGGCTATTCTAGCAGAGTTCCTCACACGTTGCAGCAAACAAGAAAGCGGGAGAATCACTCCCCCGCTTTGCTTTAATTACTTAGCGCGTGCTTCTAGCATTTCTACTGCTGGAAGAACTTTACCTTCTACGAACTCAAGGAAAGCGCCGCCGCCAGTAGAGATGTAAGATACATCCGCTTTGATACCGAACTTGTCGATAGCCGCTAGCGTGTCACCACCACCAGCAACAGAGAAGCCTTCAGAAGCTGCGATAGCTTCAGAGATACCTTTAGTACCTGCTTCGAAGTTCTTGAATTCGAATACGCCTACTGGACCATTCCATAGGATAGTCTTAGCGTTTTTAAGGATTTCAGCTAGTTCAGCAGTTGAATCTGGACCAAGGTCGAAGATCATGTCGTCGTCTTGTACTTCAGAAACGTGCTTAATTTCAGCTTCTGCGTTCTCGTCGAATGCTTTCGCACATGCAACGTCTGTTGCTACTGGAATTGCACACTCGTCCATTAGCTTCTTAGCTGTTTCAACTAGGTCTGCTTCGTATAGAGACTTACCAACGTTGTGGCCAGCAGCTGCGATGAATGTGTTAGCAATACCACCACCAACAACGAGTTGGTCAGCGATTTTAGATAGAGACTCAAGAACAGTTAGCTTAGTAGAAACTTTTGAACCACCTACGATAGCAACCATTGGACGAGCTGGCTTGTCCATTGCTTTGCCTAGCGCTTCTAGTTCGTTCGCTAGTAGAGGACCAGCACATGCTACGTCTGCGTGCATACCAACGCCGTGAGTAGATGCTTGAGCACGGTGAGCCGTACCGAATGCGTCCATTACGAATACGTCACATAGTGCTGCGTATTTCTTAGATAGCTCTTCGTCGTTTTTCTTTTCGCCTTTGTTGAAGCGAACGTTTTCAAGAACAACAAGTTCACCCGCATTTAGCTCTAGGCCATCTAGGTAGTCTTTTGCTAGCTTCACTTCGCAATCTAGTGCGTCGTTTAGGTAATTAACAACTGGTTGTAGAGAGAACTCTTCAGCGTATTCACCTTCAGTTGGGCGACCTAGGTGAGACGTAACCATTACTTTAGCGCCTGCTTCTAGGCAGTGCTTAATAGTTGGAAGAGATGCGATGATACGTGCATCCGAAGTTACTTTACCGTCTTTTACTGGCACGTTTAGGTCAGCACGGATAAATACACGTTTACCTGCAAGATCCAGGTCAGTCATCTTGATTACAGACATGATGTGTCCTCTCAAATATTTAATAATTAAAGTTTTTGAAAACTCGGCAACCCTGCCAAGCCTGTTAATTCTTCAAACTGGTTATAGATATGGAGATATTATGGATTTATTTCAAGGCTTGAAATAAAAATTCTCCATCACTTCTTCGTCATTACTGTTCCACTTGCGAAGAAGCTTGCATTGCTAAGGCAGTATCCAGCATCCGGTTAGCAAAGCCCCATTCGTTGTCGCACCAAACGAGCATTTTTACGAGTTGCCCGTTACTCACTCTAGTCTGGCTTCCATCCACAATCGCACTATGGGGGTCGTGGTTAAAGTCGATGGAAACGAGTGGCGATTCAGTATAGTCAACAATGTTACGTAATGTACACTGAGATGCGTTAACAATGGTTTGATTTACGTCATTAACTTTCACATTTGTACTAATTGTGACACTTAAATCCATTGCAGTGACGTTAACCGTTGGAACACGAACAGAAATTGCTTCGAATTTGTTGGAAAATTTCGGGAAGATTCTTTCAATCCCCTTATGCAACTTAGTGTCCACCGGAATAATAGATTGGCTTGCAGCGCGGGTACGGCGTAAGTCGTTATGATACGCATCAATTACTTGTTGATCGTTCATGGACGAATGAATTGTGGTAATGGTGCCAGACTCTATGCCGAAGGCTTCGTCTAATACTTTAATGATGGGAACGATACAGTTGGTGGTGCAAGAGCCATTGGAGACAACACGGTGCTCGTCTTTCAGAGTTTCGTGGTTCACGCCATAGATAATCGTATTATCTAGGTCGTTTGCGCCCGGGTGCGAAAACAGTACTTTCTTAGCGCCAGCTTCTATATGCGCTTGCCCATCCGCTTGCGAACCAAATACACCAGTGCAATCCAAGACGATATCAACTTCTAAATCACGCCAAGGAAGTAATTCGATTTCGGAGAGGTGGAGAATGCGAATTGAATCATATTCACCGCTGTCATGATGAACATGCAAATGTTCTTGGTCATGGGAAATTTTTTTACCAAAGCGACCATGACTGGTGTCATATTGCAGTAGGTGTGCCATCGCCTCTGGCTGTGCTAGTTCGTTAACCGCCACAACCTTGATCTGCTGGTGTTTTCCACTTTCATACACCGCTCGCAGAACATTACGACCTATACGTCCAAATCCATTGATCGCAACCTTTAGCATTTATCCTTCGCCCTACCAAAAATTTCGTGTCACAGATACTACCTGATCAGGCTGACAAACGCACCTGTTGAATCACAGTAAAGCAGGATTAAAAAAGGTCGAGACTATGCTCGACCTTATTACAACGATAGATAATTAAAATGCGACGTCTAAACCTAACCAGTAGCGACGACCATCTTCAATATATCCGTATTCTTCGTAACTGATTTCCTCGTCTAGCAAGTTATAGATAGCGCCTTTAATACGAGTATTGTCGGTTAACTGGTATGTCACACCGGCGTCCACAAAGGTATAAGCTGGTTCTACAATACTGTTTCTTGATGGGCCAGTAACCGGATCCATTTCTTTACCTCGGTACGTGACTTTCGCCCAGCTCTCTAGATCTGTTGTCGTTTGCCAAGTCACATCCACATTAAACAGATGCTTTGGTAACTGCTGCAGCGGCATGCCTTTGTATTCACCTGTTTTTTGCTCTGAGTCGGTAAATGTGTAGCTCGAGCTAAGGTAAATGGTTTCCGTTAACGGCGATGCTAAGGTCGCTTCAATACCTTGTGTGACGGCTTCATCCACGTTAATACGGTACGTTGGATCTGCGCCCCATTGGTTTGGACCATCAGTACAGATAGTGTCTGGACAAACAACACGTGTGATCTTGTCTTTGAATTCGTTATGGAACGCTGTCAAAGAGACATCTAAGCCAGAATCACCTTGATACAAGACGCTGATTTCTTTGTTTAGCGACGTTTCAGGGTCAAGATCTGGGTTACCGTAGATATTACCGCCACCACTGACTTGCGCCCAGCCAGGAGTAATTTCACGTAATTGTGGAGAACGGAAACCTGTTGCCACACCGCCTTTCACCGTCCAAGACGGATCAACTCGCCATACACCGTAAACACGCGGACTAAAATGCGCGCCATAGTTTTCGTCATGATCTAGACGGCCGCCAAGCGTAACGCTAAACGGATCAGCTATTCTCCATTCATCTTCAATGAAAACAGCCCACTGCGTATTCGATGTTTCAGTCTTCGATGACGCTTTGTTGGAGGTGAAATCCTCAAGCTCTGCATGAGTGGCGTCCACACCCGTCGTCAACGTATGGTTTCCGATACCAGTCACCAAGCTCGATTTGAACGTGGTGTTGGTGATCGTCATCTCACGAGATTTGTTCTCGCTCTCTTCTCGCTGTAAGTAAGTATCTGAAATGCCAATCGAATCCCAATCACCGTTGTGGCTTACCGTTACGTAATTACGACGATATTCATTCAGTGAATCTTCACACCCTCCACGACACCCAGTGGTCGGCACTGAAAGGCCCACATTGCCACGACGACTTTGTGCCGACGTGCCACCTTCTAATTGTACCGAGTGGCGCTCATTAATCTGGTAAGTCAGTTTTGAAGAGATACTCTGCATATCTTTATCTTCATAACCGTATTCGATGTCATCTTCTTCTCTGGTTGTGTACTGACCATATACTTGGAGAGATAAATTTTCAGCCAACGGACCATTAACGAAAAAGTTCGCGCTCTGCTCTCCACCTGAGCGGCTATTCTCTTGTAGTACCGTGCCCAGTTGAACATTACCCGTCCACTCTAACGCATCTTTTCGTGTGATGACGTTAATCACACCACCAATCGCATCAGAACCGTAAAGCGTCGACATTGGGCCGCGAATAACTTCGATTCGCTCAATCGCTTGAAGAGGAGGTAACCAACCTTGTTCGATACCTGGGCCGTCACTATTTGGACGAGTTTCACGCGTGCTTTGACGTTTACCATCGACCAGTATCAAAGTGTATTTAGAACCCATACCACGGATACTAATGTCGGTAGTATCACCACCACCTGTCACGACAACACCTGGCACACTTTTTAGTGCATCAGTCACATCGCGGTAATAACGGGAGTCCAACTCCTCACGTGAAATCACACTAATACTTGCAGGCGCGTCCGCTTGAGATTGCTCGTAGCTTGATGCAGTTACAACCACTGTTTCCATTTTAGAAACTGCATCATTGGCAAAAACATGAGGGACACTGACGAAGGCTAAAATACCAGTTGCGGTAATAACTGGCAGTCTAAGAGTAGACATCTACATCTCCATAATTGATAATGATTATTATTTTCGAAAGTGAATTATTCACAAATAGAATGAGATGCATAGTGAGAGTTATGGAACGGTTCTTTCCATTTATGGAACTCGTACATAACGCAGTAAGGAGTAAAAGAAATATGCACGACTTAGCATCAATTAGAGCCTTTGATGCGCTCAATCAGCATAAAAGTTTGACAGCCGCTGCTAAAGCCCTTAATCAGCCAAAATCAACGCTAAGTCGTCGCTTGGCACAATTAGAAGAAGACTTCGGTCAGGCTCTAACCGCCAGACAAGGTAATCGATTAGTTCTGACAAGAGCTGGAGAAATCTTTGCCCACTACAGCCGCCAGATTCTTGAGTTAAGTGAAGAGAGTTATGATGCACTCCAAGGTTTAACGAACCAAGTTTCAGGGCCACTGCATATTGTTTGTCACACCGCCTTAGTTAGAAGCTGGCTCGGCGGCGTACTCAATCGTTTTCTTGCTGATAATCCCGATGTTAGAGTTCAGCTTACCAGTGACTTTTCTGAAGCGCACCATGACCCAGATTTGTTCATCTGGCTCGGTGAACGTAAAGAGCTAGACTGGCGAAAAGAAGTGCTGGGGGTATTTCGCTATACGCCTTTTGCCTCTCCAAATTATCTAAAACAACATGGGCCTATACCGCACCCCAAAGAACTTGAAGCACATCCATGGATCGATTTTGGTTCAGTGCAAGAAAATGGATTGATGCTAGCACACCCTCAACACGGTGAGTTCTTTTTAGAGCCCTTTGTTAGTCGCTTATACAGCGACAACATAGCAATGCAAATAGACAGTATCGCGAATGGTCATGGTATTGGACTGCTGCCGACTTGGACAGCATGCGGCTATGAGAAACATCACCCAGGGCGAATCACACCTTGCTTAGAAGGTTGGCTTTCTGAGCCTATTTCCATTAACTGCTATACACCAGCAGGACGACCACCACTGCGCTTATCCGTACTTTTAGACTGCATTCACCAAAGCATTCCACAAGGTTGGAAAACCTGACAAAAATAAAAAGGCCATCATAATGATGGCCTTTCTAACTTTAGCGTTTAACAATCGTCGTTTACGTTCGACTGTTTAGACGGTCCTGCAATTACGCTAGCAATTCTTTTGCTGTGTTCACTACGTTTTCAGTCGTGAAGCCAAACATCTCGAATAGCTGACCAGCAGGTGCAGATTCACCGAATGTTGTCATACCGATGATGCGACCGTCAAAGCCAACGTACTTGTACCAGAAATCAGCAATGCCCGCTTCGATAGCGATACGTGCCGTTACGTCTGATGGCAGTACAGATTCACGGTAAGCGGCGTCTTGTTTGTCGAATGCGTCTGTAGATGGCATTGAAACAACGCGTACTTTCTTGCCTTCTGAAGTTAGTTGCTCAGCGGCTTTCACTGCAAGCTCAACCTCAGAACCTGTCGCGATAAGGATTAGCTCAGGCTTACCTTCGCTATCTTTCAGGATGTAAGCACCTTTCGCGATGTCTGCGACTTGTTCAGCAGTACGCTCTTGTTGCGCTAGGTTTTGACGAGAGAAGATAAGTGCAGTTGGTGCGTCTTTACGTTCAATCGCTAGTTTCCATGCAACTGCAGACTCAACTTGGTCACATGGGCGCCATGTGCTCATGTTTGGAGTCACACGTAGAGACGCCATTTGCTCAACAGGTTGGTGAGTTGGGCCATCTTCGCCAAGACCGATCGAATCATGCGTGTAAACTTGGATGTTCTGAATTTTCATCAGCGCAGCCATACGCATTGCGTTACGAGCGTATTCCATGAACATTAGGAATGTTGCGCCGTAAGGAACGAAACCACCGTGCAATGCGATACCGTTGATGATAGCAGTCATACCGAATTCGCGTACACCGTAGTGGATGTAGTTGCCAGAGAAGTCCTCCGTTTCTAGAGACTTAGAACCAGACCACATGGTCAGGTTAGAAGGCGCTAGGTCAGCAGAACCACCCATAAACTCAGGAAGCATTTGACCAAACGCTTCTAGTGCATTTTGCGATGCTTTACGTGATGCAATGTTCGCTGGGTTTGCTTGAAGATCAGCAATGATTTGGTTCGCTTTTTCTTCCCACTGTGCAGGAAGTTCGCCGTTTAGACGACGTTTAAGCTCTGCCGCTTCAGCAGGGTAAGCTGCAGCGTATGCTTCGAATTTTTCATTCCAAGCTGCTTCTTTCGCGGCGCCCGCTTCTTTTGCATCCCACTCAGCGTAAACATCTGCCGGGATCTCAAATGGGCCGTACTCCCAACCTAGGTATTCGCGAGCCGCTTGGATTTCATCGTGACCTAGTGGTGCACCGTGACAGTCGTGTGAGCCAGACTTGTTAGGAGAACCGAAACCGATAATTGTTTTGGTACAGATAAGCGTAGGACGTGGGTCCGCTTTTGCTGCTTCAATTGCTGCGTTGATCGCGTCTGAGTCGTGACCATCGACTGCTGGGATTACATGCCAGCCGTACGCTTCAAAACGCTTAGGTGTATCGTCAGAGAACCAGCCTTCAACATGACCGTCGATAGAAATGCCGTTGTCATCCCAGAACGCGATCAGTTTGCCTAGACCTAACGTCCCAGCAAGAGAGCATGCTTCATGCGAGATGCCTTCCATTAGACAGCCGTCACCCATGAACACATACGTAAAGTGGTCAACGATATCGTGACCTTCTTTGTTGAACTGTGCCGCTAGTGCTTTCTCTGCGATCGCCATACCAACAGCGTTAGTGATGCCTTGACCTAGAGGACCCGTTGTTGTCTCGATACCAGGCGCGTAGCCGTACTCTGGGTGACCTGGGGTTTTTGAGTGCAATTGACGGAAGTTTTTCAGATCGTCAATAGATAGCTCGTAACCGCTTAAGTGCAGTAGAGAGTAAATAAGCATTGACCCATGACCGTTTGACAGCACAAAGCGATCGCGGTCGGCCCACTCTGGGTTTGAAGGGTTATGGTTTAGGTGAGAGCGCCAAAGAACTTCAGCGATATCAGCCATACCCATTGGTGCGCCTGGGTGGCCTGAGTTAGCTTGTTGAACACCATCCATGCTTAGAGCACGAATTGCATTGGCAAGATGTTTACGAGACGACATGTCTGCTCCTGAGTACATTAAGCGAAACGAAAAGTAGGTCATAATTCTCTCAAAGCCCTGTTGGGTGTGCAAACGTTTTCCAGTCCAAAACCTCACAAATATTGCACCTTTCGCGCCAAATCGTTCGAAGTTCTTAAAATTATCAATAAATCAGGCAAACGTTTGGTTATAACAAAAACCAAAAAAGAGCTTGTAATTCGAGCAATCAAATTTAGAATAGACGTCTAGATGTAGATACACCTACAAAAATTAGTATTAATTTGCGCTGGAGAGTTTATCATTCCCCAGTTTTAAACCAGATATAGTGGAGCTAACATGGCTAAGCACCTGTTTACTTCTGAGTCAGTATCAGAAGGTCATCCAGATAAAATTGCAGACCAGATTTCTGATGCGGTTCTTGACGCGATTCTAGAGCAAGATCCAAAGGCTCGTGTTGCATGTGAGACTTACGTTAAAACCGGTATGGTAATGGTGGGTGGTGAAATCACGACTTCAGCATGGGTAGACATCGAAGAGTTAACTCGTGAAACCGTTCGTGAAATCGGCTACGTACATTCAGATATGGGCTTTGACGCAGATTCTTGTGCGGTACTAAACACAATCGGTAAACAGTCGCCAGATATCAACCAAGGTGTTGATAAAGCTGACCCTAAAGAACAAGGTGCAGGCGACCAAGGCATCATGTTTGGTTACGCTTGTAACGAAACTGAAGTACTAATGCCAGCGCCAATTACTTACTCTCACCGTCTTGTTCAAAAGCAAGCAGAAGTTCGTAAAAACGGCACACTACCTTGGTTGCGTCCTGATGCAAAATCTCAGGTAACATTCCAATACGATCAAGGTAACATCGTTGGTATCGACGCGGTTGTTCTTTCAACTCAACACTGTGATTCAATCTCAACTTCAGACCTGCGTGAAGCGGTAATGGAAGAGATCATTAAGCCAGTGCTACCTTCTGAGTGGATCAACAAAGAAACAAACTTCTTCATTAATCCAACCGGTCGCTTCGTAATCGGTGGTCCTATGGGTGACTGTGGTCTAACTGGTCGTAAGATCATCGTAGATACCTACGGCGGCGCAGCTCGTCACGGTGGCGGTGCGTTTTCTGGTAAAGATCCATCAAAAGTTGACCGTAGTGCAGCATACGCAGCACGCTACGTAGCGAAAAACATCGTAGCGGCAGGCATGGCTGACCGTTGTGAGATCCAACTTTCTTACGCAATCGGTGTTGCTGATCCAACGTCTATCATGGTGGAAACGTTCGGTACTGAGAAAGTACCTCACGACATCATCATTGAAGCGGTTCGTCAATTCTTCGACCTACGTCCATACGGTCTACAAGAAATGCTTAACCTTCTTCAACCTATCTACAAGAAGACAGCGGCATACGGTCACTTCGGTCGTGAAGAATTCCCGTGGGAAGCGACAGACAAAGCTGCACTTCTACGCGATTTCGCTGGCATCAAATAATCAAGCCAAGCAAGAATCAATCAAGCCCTCGCCTATGGCGGGGGCTTTTTATTTTCAGCAACTTTTATCCAGCCATTTCGGCTCATACCGCCCTGACCCACAAAGCAGTCCTGTTTCTCCCTCATTTTTTATACCGAATAAATTTTAAGCAATTATTTGTAAATTATCCCATCTCCGCCAATAGTTAAAATATTGTTAACTCCAATTTAAATAGAGACGTCGGATGCTGGCGACTGTGGAAGCACACTTAAGTAAAGACATGAGTCAGGCATCTTTATGGCCGATACCAAACTAAGCCAATGCTCAGATGTAAACTTGAAAAAGTCGCTTCAAGTTTGACTGAACAAAAACCGCTGTCAGTTGGTATAAGCGGATAATGTGGGAATAAATCAAGGAGGAGTTATGCCTCGAACTGTTAATCCATCGGACTTCCACAACAAGCGAAAGGAAGTGCCAGACAACGAATACGCCAGAACCATACCGTGCAATACGGTCAATCTTTCTGCACCTTTTCATTGGCTCGCATTAGGTCTGCATGATTTCGTGCGAATGCCGCTTATTAGTGCTTTCTATGGCATCTGTTTTATGGCAGCAGCCATAGGCATTGTTTTGCTCGTACAGTGGCAAGGCACACACTTGGTCGTCATGCCCAGTTTGATTGTTTACATGTTAATCGGTCCGTTTCTCGCGCTCGGCTTGTATGATGCCAGTTGGGAGAGAGAGCGCGGACACAAAGCAAGCTTGTTCCATTCAATGAAAGCGATCGGTCGTAACTCAACATCTCAATGGGCGTTCGCCGTGTTACTCGCAGTGTGTATGATATTTTGGATGCGCATTGCCGCTCTACTTCATGCGCTCTACCCTTCTGTTCAAGGGGCACCTTTAAGTGAGTTCCTACCCTTCCTTGTCATCGGCTCTTTAGTTGGCTTTGTTTTGGCTTGTGTGGTGTTTAGCATTTCAGCCTTTTCTATTCCGCTCATGATGGAGCGTCGCGTAGACATGATGACCGCTGTATTTACCAGCTTTAATGCCGTGAAATCCAACATTCCAGCAATGATTGTTTGGGCAGCGATCATCTGTGGCGGTATTCTTATCGGCTTTGCGACCTACGGGATCGGAATGTTGTTTACCATGCCAATTCTAGGCTACGGTACATGGCACGCTTACCATGCCACCATCAAGAAAAAACACACACCATAATTAACTGATGCTATGATCAGGCCCTCGCAAATGCGGGGGCTTTTTTATTTGATTTATCGAGGTGAATTGTGGATATAGAACTCAGCTATAAAGCCAAGCAAGTGATGGCGGGCTGTATCGCGATGGCAGAACAAGCTTTCAAACGTTCTTTCCCGATTCCAACAATCACCTTCGACGTCCGTGGGAAAGCGGCAGGAAAAGCCTACCTTCAATTAAATCAAGTACGCCTAAACCCTGTTTTATTTCGCGAAAACACCCAAGCATTCTTAGATGAAGTCATTCCTCATGAAGTAGCACACCTGATTACTTATCAGGTTTACGGGCGAGTTAGGCCTCACGGTAAAGAATGGAAAGGCGTCATGGAAGCCGTGTTTAACGTACCAGCCAAAACCACTCACAGCTTTGAAGTAAAATCCGTTCAAGGTAAAACCTTTGAGTATCGTTGTGGTTGTATGACCTACCCTCTATCGATTCGCCGTCATAATAAAGTGCTGCGCAAAGAGGCGACGTACTCTTGTCAAAAATGCCGCCAACCACTTAACTTCACCGGCATTCAATTATCGTAGCCCTTACCTCATAGTGTTACTTGCGTTCCCAAAATAAAGATCGAGTTGATCAAAACCTTCCCTTCGCCAATTATTGTTAACTTACTCATCACTAAAGCTATTTTATGCGTGTTATCATGAATAAAGTCATACTTTATAAAGACTTTTATCATGAAATACTTACTCTCTCTGTTGCTTATCGCGCTTTCTAGCACTGCGATTGCCGCGCCACCGAGCTCATTCTCTGCAGCCAAACGTGAGGCGGTCAAAATTTATCAAGACCACCCAACAAGCTTCTACTGTGGCTGTAACATTCAATGGCAAGGCAAGAAAGGCTTACCCGATTTAGCCTCTTGCGGTTACCAAGTCCGTAAACAAGAAAAACGGGCTGCACGAATCGAATGGGAGCATGTGGTTCCTGCGTGGCAATTTGGCCACCAGCGTCAATGCTGGCAAGATGGCGGACGTAAAAACTGTAAGAAAAAAGACAAAACTTTTCGTTTGATGGAAGCAGACTTGCACAACCTAACTCCTGCTATTGGTGAAGTAAACGGTGACCGTTCGAACTACAACTTCAGCCAATGGAACGGTATGGATGACGTGAGTTATGGTCGCTGTGAGATGCAAGTGAACTTTAAGCAGCGTAAAGTCATGCCACCAGACCGTGCGCGTGGCTCAATTGCTCGTACCTATCTATACATGAGCAAAGAGTACGGTTTCAAACTGTCGAAGCAGCAAACGCAATTAATGAGTGCTTGGAACAAAACCTATCCTGTCGATAAATGGGAATGTGAGCGTGACGAGCGCATTGCAAAAGTACAGGGCAATAACAACCCATTTGTTCAAGAAGCCTGCCGCGCACTGTAACCTCCGACCTCGAAGCGTTTCAATTACTGATATTGAAACGCTTCTGCCCCTTGTTTTTTCGGTGCAAAGCATCCATGTTAGGGTTTAAGTTTATTCTCTTGCTGGAAATCTCATGCGTACCCCTCGAATTTATCATCCAGAAACCATTCATCAACTTGGCTCACTTGCTTTAAGTGACGACGCAGCAGGCCATATCGGTCGTGTTTTGCGCATGAAAGAAGGCCAAGACGTTCTCCTTTTTGACGGCAGTGGCGCAGAGTTCCCAGCGGTTATCAGTGAAGTCAGCAAGAAATCAGTTTTGGTTAACATCACCGAGCGCGTAGAAAACAGTATTGAATCCCCTTTAGATCTGCACCTTGGTCAAGTCATTTCACGTGGCGATAAGATGGAGTTCACCATCCAAAAGTCTGTTGAACTTGGCGTCAATACCATCACTCCTCTGATTTCTGAACGTTGTGGCGTCAAGCTTGACCAAAAGCGTTTTGAGAAAAAACTCGCGCAATGGCAGAAAATCGCCATCAGTGCCTGTGAGCAATGTGGGCGTAATGTCGTGCCCGAAATTCGTCCAATTATGAGCTTGGAAGAGTGGTGTAAAGAAGAGTACGATGGTTTAAAGCTTAACCTTCACCCTCGTGCTAAATACTCAATCAACACTTTGCCAACCCCGGTTGAAAAAGTGCGCCTACTGATCGGTCCTGAAGGCGGTTTATCGTCTGAAGAAATCGAGATGACTCGAGAATACCAATTTGAAGAAACGCTACTCGGCCCTCGCGTTCTGCGTACCGAAACAGCGGCTCTGACAGCAATTACAGCCTTACAAGTTCGTTTCGGCGATCTTGGTTAAACGGAGAAAAATAATGATCAAACTCGGTATCGTAATGGACCCAATCTCGTCCATTAACATCAAAAAAGACTCTAGCTTTGCCATGATGCTTGAAGCGCAACGACGCGGCTATGAAATCCACTACATGGAAATGAATGATCTGCATCTCGATCAAGGCGTTGCCATTGCAGATACTAAAGTGGTGGAACTAAAAGAAGATCCAAACGGTTGGTACGAGTTCAAATCAGAGCAAACTATTGAACTGTCTGAGCTAGACGCTGTGCTAATGCGTAAAGATCCTCCGTTTGATACTGAATACATCTACGCGACTTACATCCTTGAGCGTGCAGAAGAACAAGGTGCACTGATCGTTAACAAGCCTCAAAGCTTACGTGATTGTAACGAAAAGCTGTTTACAGCATGGTTCCCAGAGCTGACACCTACAACGATCGTGACGCGAAAAGCAGAAAAAATTAAAGAATTTCGTGAAAAACATGGTGATGTCATCCTGAAACCGCTTGATGGTATGGGTGGCGCGTCCATCTTCCGTGTGAAAGAAAACGATCCAAACGTCTCTGTGATCATCGAGACATTGACTAACCACGGTCAAAACTACGCAATGGCACAAACCTTCGTGCCAGACATCAGCAACGGTGACAAACGTATCCTAGTGGTAGATGGCGAACCTATGCCTTACTGTCTAGCACGCATTCCTGCTAAAGGCGAAACGCGCGGCAACCTAGCCGCTGGTGGTACTGGTGAAGCTCGTCCGCTAAGCGAAACCGACCTCAAAATTGCGCAAACCGTTGCTCCGACACTGAAAGAAAAAGGCCTTATCTTTGTTGGCCTTGACGTAATTGGCGACAAGCTAACAGAAATCAACGTCACCAGCCCAACCTGTATTCGCGAAATTGAAGCAGCTTTTGATATCTCAATCACAGGCAAGCTGATGGATGCGATTGAGCGTCGAGTAAAAGGCGAATAACTCAAACTGTATTACAGTTAATAGAGAGCGTAGTACATTAACTTAAGCAAACTCATGCACATACCTAGATGTAAATTGTATGATGTTAGCTTAAGGGCATTTACGAGAGTTAAGGGTCAATATGAGTATGAATCTCACAAATCACTTTTTGGTTGCCATGCCTGGGATGAAAGATCCGTACTTTCAAAACAGCGTGATCTACGTTTGTGAGCACAACGAAGACGGCGCTATGGGGCTGATGATCAATGCTCCTGTTGATATCACCGTCGGCAACATGCTCAAGCAGGTGGAAGTTCAGCCAGTACACCCGCGCCTATTTGAAGCCAGTCTAGATAGACCAGTTTACAATGGCGGCCCAATCTCGGAAGATCGTGGCTTTATTTTGCATAAACCCAAAGATTACTACGAGTCCAGCGTCCAAATGACCGATGACCTCGCGGTAACCACTTCGCGTGATATTCTGTCGGTGTTAGGAACAGAAGCAGAACCAAGTGATTACTTAGTGGCACTTGGCTACTCCGGTTGGAGTGCAGGCCAATTAGAAAGTGAGCTGGTCGAAAACTCTTGGCTCACCATTGAAGCGACGCCTGAAATTATCTTTAATACACCAATCAACGAGCGTTGGAAGAAAGCGGTCGAAAAGCTGGGCATCGACCCAAGTCACCTTTCAGCAGACTCTGGACATGCTTAGTCCAAATATACAGTTACATTAGATAGAGACACCTTATGTCACGCACAATTATGGCTTTTGACTTTGGAACCAAAAGCATTGGTAGCGCTATTGGCCAAGAAATTACTGGTACAGCTTCCCCATTAAAAGCCTTTAAAGCCAATGACGGTATTCCAAACTGGGACGATATCGAAAAGCAAATCAAAGAGTGGCAACCAGATTTGCTAGTGGTCGGTTTACCGACCGATCTGCATGGTAAAGACCTTGAGGCCATAACCCCTCGTGCACGAAAATTTGCTAAGCGTCTGCAAGGCCGATACGGATTGCCTGTTGAACTGCATGATGAGCGTTTATCTACTGCAGAAGCTCGTGCGGAGTTGTTCAGCATGGGCGGCTATAAAGCCCTATCGAAAGGTAATGTTGACTGCCAGTCAGCAGTGGTGATTCTAGAAAGCTGGTTTGAAGCCCTTTGGGATGAGTAAACACTTCAAGCACAATGAAAAAAGGTTGGCTCCTGCCAACCTTTTTTGTTTCTGGATTGGATTAATCCATATCGATCTTAACGTTCGCTAAACTGCCCGTAGAGAATGCTTCACCACGCTGCGTTTTCAACATCAAGCGCAGATCATTTGCCGAGTCGGCACTATGTAGTGCATCCTCTTCGCTGATCTTACCTTGCATCACTAACTTATAGAGAGATTGATCGAACGTCAGCATACCAAACTCATTTGAGCGAGCCATGGTTGACTTCAACTCATGTAAATCTCCGCGACGAATCAAATCCGACACACGTGGGCTATTTAGCAAGATCTCAAATACACCATGACGTCCCTGCCCATTTTTATCTCGGATCAACTGCTGACCAACCACGCCTTTTAGGTTCATCGACAAATCGAACAAGAATTGTTCTTTTTGATCTTTCGGTACCAAGTGAAGAATGCGCTCTAAAGCTTGGTTGGCATTATTGGCGTGCAACGTTGCCATACACAGGTGACCCGTTTCGGCGAAGGTCATCGCGTATTCCATTGTTTCACGGCTACGGATCTCACCAATCAAAATCATATCTGGTGCTTGGCGCAGCGAGTTTTTAAGCGCAACTTCATAGCTTTCCGTATCTAACCCAACTTCGCGTTGAGTCACGATACAGCGCTTGTGTTCATGCACGAATTCGATCGGATCTTCGACCGTCAAAATGTGCCCGGTTTTATTGCTGTTTCGATAGCCTGTCATCGCCGCCATGGTGGTCGATTTACCCGATCCAGTAGCACCGACCACCAGCACCAAACCACGCTTAGCTATCGCCAAATCTTGCAACACTAACGGTAACTTTAACTGCTCAAAAGTAGGAATATTAGTTTCAATACGACGAATCACTGCGCCTGGTAACTCGCGTTGAAAAAAGGCACTCACACGGAAGCGACCACAATCTCTCACAATGGCAAAATTCGACTCGCGACTTTTACGAAATTCCTGACGCCGATCTGGTTCCATAGCGCTATCGAGTAATGCAGCCACATCACTCTCGGTGAGTTTTTCCCCTTGCGGACGCAATTCGCCATCCACACGAAATAGAATTGGCGCTCCAACCGTGATGTAAAGATCCGACGCTTTCAGCGCCAGCATGCCTTCGAGAAATTTATCTAGATCCATCTTCCGTATTCACCATTATCTGTATGAACGTTACGAGAATTGCTGCACTTCTAATCCGATCTTACTATCGACCTCTTCACGAGCAACCATGCCTTGCGCCATTAACTGACGAGCATTTTGCTCCATGGTTTGCATGCCGTGAGCCGCACCTGTTTGAATGATCGAATACATCTGCGCGACTTTGTCTTCGCGGATCAAGTTACGAATCGCAGGCGTTGCCATCATAATTTCATGGCATGCAATACGGCCACCACCATTACGCTTCAGAAGCTTTTGCGCGATAACCGAACGAAGGGACTCAGATAGCATCGAGCGAACCATATCTTTATCACTACCAGGAAACACATCGATAATACGGTCAATGGTTTTTGCCGCCGAGCTGGTGTGCAACGTCCCGAAAACTAAGTGACCCGTTTCTGCCGCCGTTAAGGCAAGGCTGATGGTTTCTTTGTCACGCATCTCACCAACCAGAATAACGTCTGGGTCTTCGCGCAATGCGCTGCGCAGTGCGTTTTGGAAACTATGGGTGTCACGGTGAACTTCACGCTGGTTGATCAAACATTTATTGTTGTTGTGAACAAATTCAATCGGATCTTCAATTGTGAGTACGTGCTTGTTGTGATTACGGTTAATGTAGTCAACAATGGCTGCTAAGGTCGTCGATTTACCTGAACCTGTTGGGCCAGTGACCAGAACTAAGCCTTTTTCAGCGTTCGCAATTTTTTTGAAGATCTCTGGCGCTTCTAGCTCTTCCAGAGTTGGAATGCTACTTGGAATGGTACGAAATACTGCCGCACAACCGCGAGATTGGTTGAAAGCGTTGACACGGAAACGGCCAACGTTATGCAACTCAAAAGAGAAATCGACTTCGAGTTTTTCTTCGAACTCACTGCGTTGGGCATCGTTCATGATTTCGAAAACCAAACGATGCACTTCTTGGTGTGTAAACGCTGGAATGCCTAGTTTTCTCACATCCCCATCAATACGAACCATTGGTGGGACACCTGCAGAAAGATGTAGATCCGAGGCATTATGTTTTACACTAAAATCCAGTAACTCAGTGATATCCATTTAAAATCCTTAAGTCTAAAGTACAGCTATGAGTAGTATTCAACAAAATATTGAACATATCACCTCTCAAATTCGATATGACGAGCAAAAATGTGGTCGAACTCCAGAGTCAGTGCAACTTCTAGCGGTAAGCAAAACTAAACCTGTCGAGGCAATTCTCGAAGCCTACCAAGCGGGACAAACCGCCTTTGGTGAAAACTACGTTCAAGAGGGCGTCAGTAAAGTTCAGCACTTTGCCGAGCATTATCCAGATAATCGAATCGAATGGCACTTCATTGGCCCGATTCAATCCAATAAATCGCGACTTGTTGCTGAACATTTCGATTGGGTTCACACCATCGATCGAACCAAGATAGCTCAACGCCTGAATGATCAGCGGCCAAGCGAACTTAAACCGCTACAAGTTCTGATTCAGGTTAACACCAGTGGTGAGGCATCTAAGTCTGGTGTCACTGAAGCGGAAGTATTCGAGCTGGCGGAGTTGATTTCTCGCCTACCTAACCTCACTTTAAGAGGGTTGATGTCGATTCCTGCCAACGTGTCTGACTACGAATCACAACTCCGTGAATTTCAGAAGTTGGCTACGTTGAAGCAAACACTCGAAGCACAGTTCCCAGAAATCGATACATTATCAATGGGAATGAGTGGTGATATGACCGCTGCAATCGAAGCTGGTAGTACAATGGTTCGTATTGGAACCGCTATTTTCGGCGCACGAGACTACAGCTAAATCAACAAAACGCTCACTCGCGACATAAGTTATGTCGTCAATCGTTAGAGCGTAAATGCGCAATCATCTTACTCGCCAATAGGAGCAGTAAGTAACAGCGGCGCCATTATACACCTGAGCGCACAACAAATTCTAAATATCATGATGGAAATCAGACAAATGGAACATAAAAAAATCGCCTTCATTGGTGCTGGCAACATGGTGAGAGCCATTGTTTCAGGCTTGGTTGCTAACGGATACCCAGCGCAAAACATTACCGCGACGGCTCCTTCAGAGGCTCGCCGCCTTCTGCTAGAACAAGATTTTGGCATCCGTACCACCAGCGATAACATCCAAGCTGCGACCGAGGCGGATGTGGTGGTATTGTCTGTGAAACCGCAAATGATGGCTGATGTCTGTAAACCACTGCAATCGATCGATTTCACTAATAAACTGGTGATTTCTATTGCCGCAGGCATCAACTGTTCTCGATTGGATGATATGCTAGCCACCAAATTGAACTTGGTTCGTGTTATGCCAAATACGCCATCACAACTTGGGTTGGGTATGAGTGGGTTATTCGCACCAATTCATGTAACCGAGCACGACAAAGCTTTTGCCGCAGAGTTAATGGAAGCGGTCGGTAAAGTATGCTGGGTTGAGCAAGAGTCTGGCATCAATAATGTGATTGCGGCTGCGGGCAGTGCTCCAGCATACTTCTTCCTGTTTATGGAAGCGATGCAAGCAGAAGCGATTGCGCAAGGCTTTGATAAAGAGACCGCTCGACTATTGGTTCAGCAAGCGGCACTGGGCGCGGCCAGTATGGTAGTTAGCAACCCAGAAACTGAGCTATCAACCCTGCGTGAGAACGTAACTTCGAAAGGTGGGACAACGGCAGAAGCACTGCGTACATTCAACGAACATCAACTTTCAGATATTGTCGCTAAAGCCATGCAAGCTGCTGTGGCTCGCGCGGAAGAAATGGAAAAACTGTTTTAATTATTTGGATGAACTCCGTTTAGTATCATCCATCACTTGTTAAGGGTACCTTATGAATTCAATGAGTTTTCTCATCTCAACCCTATTTGACCTGTACATCATGGTCGTAATTTTGCGAATTTGGTTACAAGCTGCGCGCGCAGACTTCTACAACCCATTCTCGCAATTCATAGTAAAAGCGACTCAGCCGGTCATTGGTCCATTGCGCCGCGTTATCCCTTCCGTGGGGAATATTGACCTAGCAACCGTGTTGTTTGCCTACGTGTTGTGTGTGCTTAAATTTGTCGTGCTTATCCTAATAGCTTCGAACGGTTCCGTCTCTTTCAGCGCTGACTTCTTATTCTTGGGCTTATTATCATTAATCAAAGCCGCAGGTGGCCTATTGTTCTGGGTACTATTGATCCGTGCAATTTTGAGCTGGGTAAGCCAAGGCCGCAGCCCTATCGAGTACGTATTCCATCAACTGACCGAGCCAATGTGCGCTCCAATCCGTCGTATTCTTCCGGCTATTGGTGGTCTTGATTTAAGCGTACTGGTGTTATTTATCGGCTTGCAGTTCGCGAACTTCTTAATGGGCGATATCATTGGTCCAATTTGGTTCCAGCTATAATGTCAGCTGCAGTTTGGCAAGATGGTGAGGACATCATCCTGAAGCTCTATATTCAACCTAAAGCTAGCCGCGATAAAATCGTTGGCTTGCATGGTGAAGAGCTAAAAATCGCCATTACTGCTCCACCTGTCGATGGCAAAGCTAATGCACACCTAACTAAGTTCTTAGCCAAGCAGTTTAAAATCGCTAAGGGCTTGGTTCACATAGAAAAAGGTGAATTAGGACGGCACAAACAAATTCGGATAGAATCGCCTACCCAGATACCGACAGAAATTAAAGCCATCATATGATGGCTTTTTATTTACGATTTTGTACCACACTTACTAATACCAACGACTGAGTACGCATTTTTTACCCCCTGACCAAGGTAAAATTGCAGCTATGGTTGTTTTATAACAAGTGCTTTGAGGAAGTAACAATGAGCAAATGGATTACCGCATTACTGATTAGCCTGTTGTCGTTACCAAGCTTCGCCGATCAGTTTAAAAATATGAAAGATATCGAAGTACACTATGTCGCGTTTAACTCAACATTCCTAACACCCAAAGTCGCACGTAGCTACGATATCAAACGTAATGGATACCTCGCTGTGGTTAATATTAGCGTGTTAGATAGAGCTTCATTGGGTAAGCCAGCATTAGAAGCAAAAATTGCTGGACGCGCGAAGAACCTTATCGGCCAAACTCAGACCTTGACCTTTCGTGAAGTCAAAGAAGGCAATGCGATATACTATTTAGCCGAACTACCAATTACCCACGAAGAAACTTTTACTTTCGATATTGACGTAAAAGCTGGAAACAAAGGCTCAGGTAAGCTTAAATTCACCCAGAAGTTTTATGTTGAAGAGTAATTGGGTTGTGATGTTCCAAAAGCTTTTGGATCTAAGCAGGCTAAAAACCACTTATTAGTTAAAGAATATCTAGAGGAGAACGATTTGTTCTCCTCTATCACTATTAAAAGAGATTCCCATGAAAAAAATTGTGCTAGCAACTGGTAACCAAGGCAAAGTTCGTGAAATGGCAGATTTATTGTCTGACTTCGGCTTTGAAGTATTAGCGCAAAGTGAATTCAATGTATCGGAAGTAGCTGAAACGGGTACAACTTTCATTGAAAACGCAATCATTAAAGCTCGCCATGCCGCACAAGAAACAGGGCTTCCTGCCATTGCAGACGACTCTGGATTAGAAGTCGATTTCTTAAAAGGCGCTCCGGGCATTTACTCTGCACGTTACGCAGGCGAGAGCGCATCTGATCAAGAGAATCTAGAAAAATTGCTAGCGGCAATGGAAGGCGTACCAGAAGCAGAGCGTACAGCACGTTTCCACTGCGTATTAGTCCTCATGCGTCACGAGAACGACCCAACGCCTATCGTCTGTCACGGTAAATGGGAAGGCCGAATTCTAACTGAAGCACACGGTGAAAATGGCTTTGGCTACGACCCAATCTTCTTTGTTCCTGAAGATAACTGTGCGTCAGCCGAACTTGAACCTGCACGTAAAAAACAACTGTCTCACCGCGGTAAAGCGCTCAAGTCGTTGTTTGCTCAACTGTCTGAGCAAGTGTCTCAGTAATCACGAGCGAATTAGACCATGTTAACGCCCCCAGCACTCAGCTTGTATGTACACATCCCGTGGTGTGTGCAAAAGTGCCCGTATTGCGACTTTAACTCTCACGCGCTCAAAACCGAGATTCCAGAAGAAGAGTACATCAGTGCCCTTTTAGAAGATTTGGATACCGACATTGAGAAATACCGACTTAACGAAGCGCCACGTCCACTGCATTCAATCTTCATTGGTGGTGGTACGCCGAGTTTGATTTCGGCAGAAGGCATCGAGCGTCTACTTAAGGGCATTGAAGCGCGTATTCCGTTCAAGCCTGAAATCGAAATCACCATGGAAGCGAATCCAGGCACCATCGAAGCAGAGCGTTTTGTTGGCTACCGCAAAGCTGGTGTAACGCGTATCTCTATCGGCGTGCAAAGCTTTGAGCAACAAAAGCTTGAGCGTTTGGGGCGCATTCACGGCCAAGACGAAGCCGTCAATGCTGCTAAGCTGGCGCACCAAATCGGTTTGAACAGTTTTAACCTCGATCTCATGCACGGCTTACCTGATCAAAGCATCGAACAATCCTTGGCAGATTTGGACAAAGCGATTGAGTTGGCACCGCCGCACTTGTCTTGGTATCAGCTGACCATCGAACCAAACACCATGTTCTACTACAAGCCACCAACGCTACCTGACGATGATGACTTGTGGGATATTTTCGAGCTCGGACACCAAAAACTTGCAGCCGCGGGTTATGTGCAATATGAAATCTCCGGTTACAGCAAGCCGGGCTATCAGTGTCAGCACAACCTCAACTACTGGCGCTTTGGTGATTACCTTGGTATCGGTTGTGGCTCTCATGGCAAACTCAGTTTTACCGACGGACGTATTATTCGAACGACAAAGGTAAAACACCCGCGAGGCTATTTAGCGGCTTATCAAAATATGGTCAAACCTTATCTGCATACAGAACATGTCGTCGCGGATGAAGATCGTCCATTCGAGTTCTTTATGAACCGATTCCGCTTAATCGAAGCCTGTCCGAAGCAAGATTATGTGGACACCACGAGCTTACCGCTCAGTACGATTCAAGAAACCATCGACTGGGCGATAGAAATGGGCTACCTGAATGAAACGCCTACCCACTGGCAAATTACTGAAAAAGGGAAGCTCTTCCTTAATGATTTGCTCGAAGCCTTTATGGCCGAAGAAAGCGAAGACTAACGCAACCCCAAAACAAAAAAAGCCTCTCAATTGAGAGGCTTTTTATTTAGAAACTGTGCCGTCCTAAATAAGGTTGACACATTTCCACATTAGAAAATTGAACGGCCAATTCGCTCTGAGAGCAGCTCAAGCGCCTTAGTACCCGCAAGCGAGTTACCTGAAGGATCAAGCTCTGGAGACCATACTGAAATGGTCATTTCACCAGGTACTACCGCGATAATGCCACCACCAACACCAGACTTACCAGGCATTCCAACGCGATAAGCAAACTCGCCCGCGCCATCATACAAGCCACACGTTGCTAACAGTGCATTAAGTTGTTTGGTTTGCACAGGAGAAACTACAGGCTTACCCGTTTGTACCGATGTGCCCTTGTTTGCTAAATAGCTAAACGTTTTAGCCAAATCGACGCAACTCATCTTCAGCGCACAAGCGTGGAAGTAGTTTTGTAGTACTGGAATCACTTCATTTTCGAAGTTGCCAAACGAACGCATGAGATATGCAATCGCCGCATTACGATCACCATGCATCATTTCGGATGCCGCAACGACTTTGTCATACACAATATGGGTATCACCAGAAAGCTGACGCACAAACTCCAACAGGCGCTGACGAGGCGCAGATAAGCGAGTTTGTAACAAATCCGCCACTACTATCGCTCCAGCATTTATAAATGGATTACGAGGAATACCTTGCTCCATTTCTAGCTGGATTAGCGAATTAAATGCCTGCCCCGAAGGCTCTTTTCCCACTCGAGACCAAATTTCTTCTTGCTTGTACAAGCACATCGCTAACGTCAAGCTCAATGCTTTTGAAATAGATTGGATAGAGAAAGGTTCATCGGCATCACCCGCCTTAATAACCTCACCTTCGTTGGTGTATACCGCAATACCTAACTTGTTGCTGGGTACTTTTGCCAGAGCAGGAATATAATCAGCCACTTTACCTTGGCCGATTAAAGGGCGTACTTCCGCCAAAATATCTGTCAAAATTTCCACTGTCGGTTTCATTCTCTACCTTCTATTTACAAGAGAACTCGTTGAGCTCAGAGGTAAAAAAAGCCAACGTGTCGTTGGCTTTTCCATAGGGTTCGTTCGACTCAAGTCGATTATGGTTTTACTGCCACAATAATATTGCGGTTGATAGATTGATCAACACGGTGAAGATAACCGATGTAAGGCTCTTCTGAAAGTACCTTCCAACCTTGCTCTTCAAATAATGCCGCGACATCTTTCCATTTCAATGTGAATTCATTGAAAGACAACACCACTGAACCTTGCTTTTTCAATACCACTTTCCATGCAGGCAGAGCCTCTTTTAAAAGCTCTAATGGACTACGGTTCAGTTTGCTGTCCTTGGCATTTTTGCTGCCGTGCTGCACGCCATAAGGCAGATCAGACACCATCACATCAACTGAGTTCTTTTTCACGACTTGATCAGCGATACGAGTATCAGCCGAATACAGCTTCATAAACTGAAGATTGCCTTGGTTGTAATCTTCTTTATTTGCTGCAGCTTCAACCACGAAACCATCCGCCACTTTCTTGCCACCCGCAGTGCGCTTTTCTTTGCTCACTTTGTGCTTAAAGCGGCCATTCTTCATGAACTTAACAATAAAGGTCTGGATCTCTTGCACCCACTTGGCGTTGATCTCAACCCCTACCACGTTCAAACCGTGGATCAAGCCTTCAAATAAGGTTGTACCTTTACCACACATTGGATCCATTAAGGTCAGTTGTTCACTTCCCGTATTGGACGCACTAATGCCGATATTCACCATCAAACGGGTAAACTGCTCGTTTGTTTTCCCGGTGTAGCGCAAAATCTGGCTCATACTTTCCGGGAAAGTGTTAAATACGGGCGCTTGAACTGGTCGAAGTAAACCATCTTCGCGCACTTCAAATAGCGCATAGTAAATCGAAGAGGCTGCGATTCTTCGCGCCTGCTCATCGGTTAGCGCTTCCTGACAAGAAAACACCAACGCAGCAGGTAAGCGAACGTCTTTACTACCAATTTCTGTCACATCCACGCCTTGTGAAGCTAAAATTGCTTTTAGCTCAGAACAGGCAATGGTCATTGCGCTATCAAAGTAAATTCGGTTATGACCCGGATTCGCTAATATCGCGTAATGGTACATCCCATGAACTCCTCTGGTTACGCAATACGCTTATATTTGATATCCCAAACACCGTGACCAAGACGGTGACCACGAGCTTCAAACTTCGTTAGCGGGCGATCGTCTGGACGAGGAACGAAATCACCATCTTTAGCAATGTTTTCGAAACCTGGCGCTTGGTTCATCACTTCAATCATGTGCTCTGCGTAGTTTTCCCAGTCGGTCGCCATGTGGAAAATACCTTCATTAGGGATAAGCTTCTCACGCACCATTTCCGCAAAACCTAATTGAACAATACGACGCTTGTGGTGACGCTTCTTATGCCAAGGGTCTGGGAAGAACAATTGCAGTGTCGATAAGCTGCCATTTGGGATCATGTGTTCGAATACTTCTACCGCATCGTGACACATTACACGCAGGTTAGTAATTCCCGCTTCGCGAGCATCGGCAAGACAAGCACCAACGCCTGGGCTATGAACTTCGATACCGATGAAGTTTTTCTCTGGCGCGTTCTTTGCCATTTCAACCAATGAAGCACCCATACCAAAACCGATCTCAAGCACTACTGGGTTATCGTTGCCAAACACCTCTTTCCAATCGAGAAGTTCAGCTTTGAAGTCAATACCCATCGTAGGCCAGCATTCATTCATCGCGCTCTCTTGACCTTTAGTCAAACGCCCTTCACGGCGTACAAAGCTGCGGATTTTGCGGATCAGCTTTCCGTCTTCGTTGTATTCGTTAGTGGTTACTTCACTCATTGATTTTGCCTGCACATTGATTAATCAAAGCGGGGATTATCCAAAGAATTTACTTAGGTGCAAGTATTTGTTGAGCTCTTGGTCTATGGCAACCCAAAAGCAACGACACACCTCTTTATATCCCTACTGTTTATCCGTTGTACTTCTTGCCCATTATGTGGTGCAATTTTGCACCTAACCAATAATAGAATACAGAGCAAGTCGTGACACCTTTCGCCAGTGCCATCCTAGAATGGTATGACGCATATGGAAGAAAAGATCTTCCGTGGCAACAAAATAAGACCGCATACAGTGTCTGGTTGTCTGAAATTATGCTTCAGCAAACTCAGGTCACTACGGTTATTCCGTATTACCAACGTTTCTTGGAGCGCTTTCCAACCGTGGTCGATCTTGCCAATGCTGAGCAAGATGAAGTCCTACACCTTTGGACTGGCTTAGGGTATTACGCCCGAGCCCGTAACCTTCACAAAGCAGCACAAGAGGTCGCCTCTACATACAATGGTGAGTTTCCTCTTGATATAGAGAAAATGAACGCCCTACCGGGGATTGGTCGCTCTACTGCTGCCGCCATTTTATCGTCTGTGTATAAACAACCACACGCGATTCTTGATGGTAACGTGAAGCGCACCCTATCCCGCTGTTTCGCAGTTGCAGGATGGCCAGGACAAAAAAAGGTTGAAAACCAGCTGTGGGAAATTGCCGAAACGCATACCCCACAAACGGATGTAGATAAGTATAACCAGGCAATGATGGACATGGGCGCAATGGTCTGCACTCGCAGCAAACCCAAATGTAGCCTCTGCCCTGTTGCTGACCTGTGTGTGGCAAAACAACAAGGTAATGTGCTCGACTACCCGGGCAAAAAACCGAAGAAAGATAAACCAATCAAGCAAACTCGTTTCGTGATGCTTCACCACAACACCGAAAATGGTCATGAGGTGTGGTTGGAGCAAAGACCACAAACAGGCATTTGGGGTGGCTTATTCTGCTTCCCACAAACCGAACATGTGGATGCAGAAAGCGACATTGAATTGCTACTGGATCAACGCGGCATTCAAGCCAGCAATATCAAACAGAAGCAAACACTGATTACCTTTCGTCATACATTCAGCCATTACCACCTAGATATCACGCCAATTTTGATTGATTTATCAAAGCAACCGGACGTGATAATGGAAGGCAACAAAGGTCTTTGGTATAACTTATCTAAACCTGAAGAAGTCGGTTTAGCCGCGCCAGTAAAACTATTGCTGGAAACGCTACCCCACGAACTTCGTTAATTGAATACAAGGAGTCATTATGAGCCGCACTGTATTTTGTGCTCGACTAAAGAAAGAAGGCGAAGGTCTAGACTTTCAACTTTACCCTGGTGAACTAGGTAAACGCATTTTCGACAACATCTCGAAAGAAGCGTGGGCTCAGTGGCAACACAAACAAACCATGTTGATCAACGAGAAGAAACTCAACATGATGGATCCAGAACACCGCAAACTGATCGAAACAGAAATGGTAAATTTCCTCTTTGAAGGAAAAGACGTTCATATCGAAGGTTACACACCTCCGAGCGAATAAAGTCGCTTGAGTTAAACAATGACATCACAACCATTTGTGGTGTCATTTTTCTATTACCTTCAATAACTCTGATACTTATGAAAAAAATTGTCTTTATTGCTGCCGCACTTTTAATGGCAGGCTGTAGCCGTGAATTCGTCGAAAAGATTTATGACGTCAACTACGAGCCAACAAACCGTTTTGCCAATAACTTAGCTGAGCTACCAGGACAATTTGAAAAAGATACTGCGGCGCTAGATGCCTTAATCAATAGCTTTTCAGGCAATATTCAAAAGCGCTGGGGTAAAAAAGAAATCAAGTACGCTGGCAAGAGTAATTACGTTAAGTACATCGATAACTACCTTAGCCGCGCCGAGGTCGACTTTCGCAAAGGCGTGATCACGATAGAGACCGTATCACCGACCGAGCCCCAAAAACACCTAAAAGACGCGATTGTCACCACCTTATTAACACCAGACGATCCCGCGCACGTCGACTTATTCTCCTCTAAAGGTATCACGTTAGAGGGGCAACCATTCCTGTATAAACAAGTTGTCGACCAAGACAATAAGCCAATTCAATGGTCTTGGCGGGCAAACCGATTTGCGGAATACCTCATCGCAAATAAAATAAAAACCAAAAATGTAGATTTCAAGAAAGCGTATTACGTCGAAATTCCCATGGTTGAAGACCACTTTTCAACTCGCAGCTACCAATACGCCGATATCGTGCGTCGAGCTTCCAAGAAATACGACATTCCAGAAGACTTGATATACGCCATTATTAAAACCGAGAGCAGTTTCAACCCATACGCGGTAAGTTGGGCAAATGCGTATGGCCTAATGCAAGTTGTACCTAAAACAGCGGGACGAGATGTGTTCAAACTCGTGAAAAAGCGCTCGGGCCAACCAAGCCCTGAATATTTGTTTAATCCAGAAAACAACATAGATACCGGTACTGCGTATTTCTATATCTTAAAAAATCGTTATTTAAGAGAAGTCCGCCACCCTACCTCTCTCGAGTACAGCATGATTTCAGCTTACAATGGCGGTACTGGAGGAGTTTTAAACACATTTCATCGCAGTGATCGCAAACGCGCAATGCAAGATCTTAATTCATTGCAACCCAACCAAGTTTATTGGGCGTTAACCAAGAAACACCCGAACGCAGAAGCGCGTCGCTACCTAGAAAAAGTTACAAATTTCAAAAAGGAATTTAACTCGAAGCAAACTTTGTAGTGACAGTTGAATAAAAAGCGTTCGAACAACCACTTTTTTGAAATTATTTAAAAAAAGTGGTTGACGCAACGCGGGAAAATCCGTTTAATAGCGCTCCGTTGCCCGGATAGCTCAGTCGGTAGAGCAGAGGATTGAAAATCCTCGTGTCGGTGGTTCGATTCCGCCTCCGGGCACCACAATTTGATTTGTTGGTGTCTTAACGAAATGTTATAACACGGACAAAAGCACAAAGAATAAAGTGTGCCGACTTAGCTCAGTAGGTAGAGCAACTGACTTGTAATCAGTAGGTCACCAGTTCGATTCCGGTAGTCGGCACCATTCTTTTGCCTCGATAGCTCAGTCGGTAGAGCAGAGGATTGAAAATCCTCGTGTCGGTGGTTCGATTCCGCCTCGAGGCACCATATTTGGTGCACTTGCTTCATAAGCAAGACACAAAAAAGAATAGTTCCTCCTTAGCTCAGTTGGTAGAGCGACGGACTGTTAATCCGCAGGTCGCTGGTTCGAGCCCAGCAGGAGGAGCCAATTTCTAGAATCTTACTTAAGTGAGATTTTAAAAACTAAAGAGATAATCTCTTCTAGAAAGAATACAGTGTGCCGACTTAGCTCAGTAGGTAGAGCAACTGACTTGTAATCAGTAGGTCACCAGTTCGATTCCGGTAGTCGGCACCATTCTTTTGCCTCGATAGCTCAGTCGGTAGAGCAGAGGATTGAAAATCCTCGTGTCGGTGGTTCGATTCCGCCTCGAGGCACCATATTTGGTGCACTTGCTTCATAAGCAAGACACAAAAAAGAATAATTCCTCCTTAGCTCAGTTGGTAGAGCGACGGACTGTTAATCCGCAGGTCGCTGGTTCGAGCCCAGCAGGAGGAGCCACTTTTAAAGCCGCATCACTTGATGCGGCTTTTTTGTATCTGCTTTATACGTCATTTCTCACTTTCCCATTTATCTGCACTTCATTTCTAAACATCAGCGAACATTAAATCCTTTCTTCAAAAACACTTATTTCACGCTAAAAATTTAATCCTCATCGTAATTTCAATACGCATTAGTATCCGAGCATATTCATCTTCACTAAGATGCCCGAGTTATTACATTTCTTCTTTTAGCTATGCCTTGCATAGTGATAACACTTTATTTGTGAGCTAAATATGAAACTAAAAACTCAAGCCTATTTATTATCTGCGATCATATTGCTAGCTCTCCTAGCTCTGACCGCAACGGGCTTATGGACACTTCGCGTCGCAAGTAACCTTGATAACAAAGCTCGAGTTACTGAGCTATTTAAAAGTGCGTACAGCATACTTACCGAAGTAGAAAAGATGGCTATCGAAGGCAAAATGCCGGAAGACGAAGCGAAAGCATTAGCCACTCGCCTACTTCGTAACAATATCTACAAAGACAACGAATACGTTTATGTCGCAGATGAAAATATGATGTTCATCGCCGCACCACTAGACCCTCAACTGCACGGAACCAGCTTCCATGACTTTAGAGATGGCAGTGGTAATAGCGTAGGCCAACTCATTCTAGATGTATTGGGGCACAAAACAGGTCAGATCGTTGAATATACCTGGAGCCAAAAACAAGCTGATGGCAGCATTGAAGAAAAACACTCGATAGCAGAAAAAACACCACACTGGGGCTGGGTTGTCGGTACAGGTATTGGCTTTAATGAAGTTAACGCACGTTTTTGGTCGACAGCACAATGGCAGCTTGTGCTGTGTCTGATTATCGCGGGAAGTATTCTAAGTGGCCTGATCATTTCGATTCGCAAAATGCTTCATCTACTTGGTGGAGAGCCTAACGACGTGCGTAAAGCAGTTCAAGCTGTCGCTCAAGGAGACATTCAGACCAGTTTTGATACTGTGGCACCGAGAGGAAGTATCTATCGTGCCGTGCAAGATATGAGTCAATCACTAGCTACCATGGTGACAAACCTAGAGAAGTCTATGCATGCACTGCGCGCAGAGTTGTCTGCCGTAGAAGCTCGATCAAATACGATTGCCGATCTTACCGTATCTCAGCAGCAATCAACGGCGATGATTGCCACTGCGATGACTGAAATGGCATCTTCAGCCAACCATGTTGCCAATTCAGCAAGCGACACCGCAAACAATACGGACGAGGCTGACAAACAAAGCCAACATACTCAGAAACTCATTCATAACACGGTTGAAAACATTCAAGGTTTAGCTTCTCAATTAAATACTGCGAGTAAAGCGGTCGCCGATCTAGATCAGGATGTAAATAATATTGTAAAAGTGCTCGATGTGATTGGTGATATTGCAGAGCAAACAAACCTATTGGCACTCAATGCAGCCATTGAAGCAGCACGTGCTGGAGAACAAGGCCGAGGCTTCGCAGTCGTTGCTGATGAGGTACGCAACCTAGCAGGACGCACACAAGACAGCACAAAAGAGATTCAGTATATGATCTCCAATCTGCAAGAAGGCTCTCGCAATGCCATTCACACAATGGAAATATGTGCAGAAACCAGTGAAAGCACTGTTACAGAGTCTAAGAATGCCTCTGAAGCTCTACAGCAAATTGTAACGGCGTTAGAATCTATCACCACAATGAGCCAGCAGATCGCTACTGCTGCCGCTGAGCAGACGCAGGTTAGCGATGATATTGCGCTACGCATAAACCTTATCGATGAAAGCGGAGGACAACTAAACTCTGTCGTAACCGAGAGTCAATCAAGTACTCAAAGTTTAGCTTCACTAGCGAATGAGCTAGAAGGTTGGGTAAACAAGTTCTCAGTAAAGCATTAGTTTAAAGTCAATTGTTCAATAAAAAGCACGTTTTCAGACGTGCTTTTTTGTTTTTATCGCCTTTATTTTGCAAGTGAATACACTATCAATGTTAAAACATCGCTTAAAGCATGGCGCATTGCTGCTAAAAACGCATAAAAACAGCCCACTCCGAGCACAAATTCATCAAACGATATTTTATTTTAATTTTATTGTTGACCTGAAAGCCGAAAAGCCTTTTAATACACCTCGTCGCCCGGATAGCTCAGTCGGTAGAGCAGAGGATTGAAAATCCTCGTGTCGGTGGTTCGATTCCGCCTCCGGGCACCACAATTTATTAATTGTTGGTGCTTAGCACGAACAATGTTAAAGAATAAAATGTGCCGACTTAGCTCAGTAGGTAGAGCAACTGACTTGTAATCAGTAGGTCACCAGTTCGATTCCGGTAGTCGGCAC
>NZ_JAWOQS010000007.1:0-206884 GCF_033438945.1 Vibrio sp. Y176
GCGGAATTGGTAGACGCACCAGATTTAGGTTCTGGCGCCGCAAGGTGTGAGAGTTCAAGTCTCTCCTTCCGCACCATCTTAAATTAATCTACACTATCAGAATACGCGGAAGTGGCGGAATTGGTAGACGCACCAGATTTAGGTTCTGGCGCCGTAAGGTGTGAGAGTTCAAGTCTCTCCTTCCGCACCATTCTTTCTCTCGATAAGAGAGGTTAAGTAGTATTTGACTATTTACGCTGTAGGGCTATCGCCAAGCGGTAAGGCAGCGGCTTTTGATGCCGCCATTCCCTGGTTCGAATCCAGGTAGCCCTGCCATATACAATGATATTGAGATTTTACCAATTATCTTGATATCTACAGAATAAGTTGCGGAAGTGGCGGAATTGGTAGACGCACCAGATTTAGGTTCTGGCGCCGCAAGGTGTGAGAGTTCAAGTCTCTCCTTCCGCACCATTATCGGAAAACCCAGCATGACTTTGCTGGGTTTTTTCTTTTTTTGGTTCTGGACTCGGGAAATCATTAGATTTGCCGAATTAAAAAAGCGAGCTCATGGCTCGCTTTTTTTCTATCTGTGATTTGAGTAGCTTACTACATACCTAACGCGTATTTCAGTACTTGAGCCTTAATTGGCCCTGAGTTTTCAGCAAGCTTCAATGCAGCATTACGTACGAACTTCAATGGCCCAAGATCATTGCTAAAACCTTTATAGAAAAAGTCCATGCCCGTCTGCATGAGTAAGTTGTCAGGTCGACGTGCGCGTTCGTATTTCGCGAGTAAGGTATCTTCCAGCTTTTCTTGTTGTTCTGTTACCGAAAGGAGAACGTCTACATCTTTGAAGCCTAAGTTTACCCCTTGCCCTGCAAGCGGGTTGATCGTATGGGCAGAGTCACCCACTAACACGCAATTTTTGCTTGAGTAGCTTTGCGCATGACGACGAGTGAGTGGGAATGAGCCAAACTGTAAAACTTCAATATCGCCTAATTCAGCAGGGAAATGACGTAAAATTTCTTCTCTTAGTTGAGGTTTACCCATCGCACACAGTTGTTTAATACGTTTAGGCGAGTCATACCAAACCAAAGAACCTTGGCCTACTACTTGACCATCGTCGTTACTCAAAGAGCACAGAGGTAAAAATGAACGTGGGCCTGAAGGTGTAAATTGTTGCCAAGTAATATCTTGCTGAGGCAATTCTGTTTTCACATTAATCAACATGCAGTGTTGTCGGTAATCCCACGCAGTTACACCAATTCCAGCCAATTGACGAACTTTAGAGTTTGCACCATCAGCACCAATCACCCAGTTAGCTTCAAACTGCGCCCCACTTTCTAGTGTCACAAGATTTACATCTGCAAACTCAATGGCTTTTAATCGCTCAGGACACATCACGGTTAGATTTTCATACTGAGAGAAGACTTGCCAAAGACCTAATTGGATTAGGCGGTTTTCAACGATGTAACCTAGCTGATCCAATGACAATTCATCAGAGTGAAAACGAGTACGGCACTCTGGGTGCTCCCAAGTTTCTAAGCGCCGATAAGGACAAACTCGCATGCTCTTGATCTCTGACCATGCTCCGAGTGAATCAAGTAACTCCACCGACTGGTGCGAGATTGCAGATACACGAATATCCATCGCCTGAGCGGCATCAAAAACTTTAGGTTTTGTACCTTCGACCAAGACAACGCTTCTGCCCTGCTTGGCAAATCCAACAGCGACGGCTGCCCCGACCATACCGCCACCGATCACGGCGATGTCATACTTGTTCATTTTTCACTCTTCATCGTGCTGATTAATTGGCGTTTTTTATTGTACTTTCCATGGCTACTTTTACAAAATTGTTTAACAAAAAACCTTGTTCAGCATAGGGCGAAAAACTAGATTTAATCAGGCTTTGCAGAGAATTAGCTAGATCACTAGTCAGGTGCTTTTTAAAGCAGTACAATACGCCGCTTACCGCCGTGATGGCGGCTATAATTTGAGCAATAGCTCTCCGATTTAAGTACAACTGAACGAGCGAAAGTGAGATGAGTAAGAAACTGCTAATTAAAACCTGGGGCTGCCAGATGAACGAATACGATTCATCAAAAATGGCCGACCTGCTTAATGCTGCAAACGGCTACGAGCTGACGGAAGAGCCAGAGGAAGCAGACGTACTTCTACTTAACACCTGTTCGATCCGTGAAAAAGCGCAAGAGAAAGTTTTCCACCAGCTAGGCCGCTGGAAAACACTAAAAGATAAAAAACCTGGCGTAGTTATCGGTGTAGGTGGTTGTGTAGCAACGCAAGAAGGTGACCATATTCGTGAACGTGCACCATACGTTGACGTTATTTTTGGCCCACAAACTTTGCACCGCCTACCTGAGATGATCAAACAATCTCAGTCCGATGATGCACCAGTTATGGACATTTCGTTCCCAGAGATCGAAAAATTCGACCGCCTACCTGAACCTCGCGCTGAAGGTGCGACAGCATTCGTTTCTATTATGGAAGGCTGCTCTAAGTACTGTACTTACTGTGTCGTACCGTACACTCGTGGTGAAGAAGTAAGCCGTCCAATGGATGACGTACTGTTCGAAATCGCCCAACTTGCTGAACAAGGCGTACGTGAAGTAAACCTTCTGGGTCAAAACGTAAACGCGTACCGTGGTCCTATGCACGATGGTGAGATCTGTTCATTTGCAGAACTGCTTCGTTTGGTTGCGTCTATCGATGGTATCGACCGTATTCGTTTCACGACGAGCCACCCGTTAGAATTCACAGACGACATCATCGCAGTATACGAAGATACGCCAGAACTTGTGAGCTTCCTGCACTTACCTGTGCAAAGTGGTAGTGACCGTATCCTAACGATGATGAAACGCCCTCACACCGCTATCGAATACAAATCGATCATCCGTAAACTGCGTAAAGCTCGTCCTGATATCCAAATCAGTTCAGACTTTATTGTTGGTTTCCCTGGTGAGACAGACAAAGACTTCCAAGACACCATGAAGCTAATCAAAGATGTAGACTTTGACATGAGCTTCAGCTTTATTTTCTCTCCACGTCCAGGTACGCCAGCAGCGGATTACCCTTGTGATGTGTCAGAACAAGTGAAGAAAGAGCGCCTTTACGAACTACAGCAAACTATCAATGCTCAAGCGATGCGTTACTCTCGCTTAATGCTTGGCACAGAACAACGTGTTCTAGTTGAAGGTCCTTCGAAGAAAAACCTAATGGAACTACGCGCTCGTACAGAAAACAACCGTGTAGTAAACTTTGAAGGTAGTGCAGACCTAATTGGTCAGTTCGTTGATGTGAAGATCGTAGACGTATTTGCAAACTCACTGCGTGGTGAGCTAGTACGTACTGAAAAAGACATGGATCTTCGTAGTGTGATTTCCCCAACGCAGATGATGGCGAAAACACGTCGCGAAGATGAGCTGGGTGTAGCTACTTTTACGCCGTAAGCTCGTATAAATAGCCATAGAGAGCCTGGTCGTTATCAGGCTCTCACTAAGTGGCAAAAAATGAGAGGCAACATTGAGCAATAAAATCGTAACTCTAGAAATTAACCTAGAACCTTCAGACAACCGCCGACTAGCTAGCCTGTGCGGTCCATTCGATGACAACATCAAGCATTTAGAACGTCGTCTAGGCGTTGAAATTAACCACCGTAGTGACCACTTTACGATTGTCGGTAAACCTCATACCGCATCAGCTGCGCTGGATATCCTGAAAACTCTATATGTTGATACCGCACCTGTACGAGGTGAGATCCCAGATATTGAGCCTGAGCAAATCCATCTAGCGATCAAAGAGTCTGGTGTTCTTGAGCAGAATACTGAGTCTAACATCGAGCATGGTAAAGAAGTCTTCGTCAAAACCAAGAAAGGTGTGATCAAACCACGTACGCCAAACCAAGCGCAGTACTTGGTTAACATGGTCACGCATGATATTTCTTTTGGTATTGGCCCGGCTGGTACAGGTAAAACCTACCTTGCTGTAGCAGCAGCTGTTGACGCACTAGAGCGCCAAGAGATCCGCCGTATTCTACTTACTCGTCCAGCGGTTGAAGCTGGTGAGAAATTGGGCTTCCTGCCTGGTGATTTAAGCCAGAAAGTCGACCCATACCTACGTCCGCTATACGACGCCCTATTTGAAATGCTGGGCTTTGAGCGCGTAGAGAAGCTGATTGAACGTAACGTGATTGAGGTTGCTCCTCTTGCTTACATGCGTGGTCGTACTCTAAACGACGCCTTCATCATTCTTGATGAGAGTCAGAACACCACTGTTGAGCAGATGAAGATGTTCCTAACGCGTATTGGTTTTAACTCTCGCGCGGTTATCACTGGTGATGTCACGCAGATTGACTTACCTCGTGGTGCGAAATCGGGTCTTCGTCATGCTATTGAAGTACTAAGCGAAGTTGACGACATCAGCTTTAACTTCTTCTTAGCCGACGACGTTGTACGTCACCCTGTGGTTGCTCGTATCGTTAACGCGTACGAGAAGTGGGAAGCACAAGACCAGAAAGAGCGTAAAGAGTTCGAGAAACGCCGTCGTGAAGAACGCGATGCGAAGTTACTAGAAGCAGCAAAAGCCGAACTGAATGCACAAGTTGCTTCAACTAAGGAATAATCATGGCGATTGAACTTGATCTGCAACTGGCAGTCGAAAATGAAGAAGGTCTGCCTTCGCAGCAAGATTTCCAATTGTGGCTAGATAAGACAATCCCTCTCTTCCAGCCACAAGCCGAAGTCACCATTCGTATTGTTGATGAACAAGAAAGTCATACGCTCAACCATGAGTATCGCGGCAAAGATAAACCAACTAATGTGTTGTCGTTTCCATTTGAAGCACCTCCTGGTATGGAAATAGATTTACTTGGTGATTTGATTATTTGCCGCCAAGTTGTTGAAAAAGAGGCGGTTGAACAGAGCAAGCCTCTGCTAGCACATTGGGCGCATATGGTTGTACATGGCAGCTTGCATCTGCTAGGTTATGATCATATAGAGGATGACGAAGCCGAAGAGATGGAGTCCCTCGAAACCGAAATCATGCAAGGTATGGGTTATGAAGATCCTTACATTGCTGAAAAAGAGTAGCTATTGGCCACTCGACAGGGAAAGGCGAACCACCTAAATGACTCTCGTGTTCGCCTCTCTATGTGTGCTATCACACTTCTGATAGCGTTACTTAATTGAGAAACAATGAACGAAGATAATTCTCCCTCTTCTAACGAAGATAAGAAAGAAAAGGCAGAAGGTCCGAGTAGAAAGTCCTTCTTTGAACGTCTAGGTCAACTATTTCAGGGCGAACCAAAAGATCGCCAAGAGCTTGTGGATGTTATCCGCGACTCTGAAGTTAACGACCTGATTGACCATGACACTCGCGATATGCTTGAAGGTGTTATGGAAATCTCCGAAATGCGTGTGCGTGACATTATGATCCCGCGTTCGCAAATGGTTACAGTTGAGCGTACTCACGACCTTGATACCTTGGTTGCTTTGATTACCGATGCTCAACACTCTCGCTACCCTGTGATCAGCGAAGATAAAGACCATGTGGAAGGCATACTTCTAGCGAAGGACTTACTTAAATACTTAGGCTCAGGCAGTAATCCATTTGATATCGAAGAAGTCATTCGACCAGCGGTTGTAGTACCGGAAAGTAAACGCGTTGATCGACTGCTGAAAGAATTCCGTGAAGAACGTTATCATATGGCCATTGTTGTCGATGAATTCGGTGGTGTTTCTGGTCTTGTGACCATTGAAGATATCCTTGAGGAAATCGTCGGGGATATTGAAGATGAATTCGATGAAAGTGAAGAGACGGACATTCGTAAGCTGAGCAAGCATACGTTTGCTGTCAGAGCGCTGACAACCATCGAAGAGTTTAATGAGACATTCGGAACCAACTTCAGCGATGAGGAAGTTGATACCGTTGGTGGTATGGTCATGACTGCCTTTGGTCACTTACCTTCTCGTGGTGAACTGGTTGAAATTGAAGGCTACAACTTCAAAGTCACCGCTGCCGATAACCGTCGTGTCATTCAACTCCAAGTGACGATCCCAGACGAAGAAACCCTGGTTGAAGCCACTCAAGAGTAACGCGATACCCATTGGGAATCTCAGAAAATTACAATGATGAATGAACTCTTTCATCGCCTTAAGCGGCCCTTAGTGGCCGCTTTTGTTGGCGCCTCTACTACACTCGCTTTCGCTCCTTACCAGCTGTGGCCTATTGCCATTCTTAGCCCTGCAATTCTACTGATTCTTCTTGCTAACCAAACTCCGAAACGCGCACTATGGATTGGTTATGCTTGGGGGTTAGGTCAATTTGCAACTGGCGTTAGCTGGGTTTACGTAAGTATCTCCGGTTTTGGCGGTATGCCGCTCATTGCCAATTTATTTTTAATGGGCTTGCTTGTTGCCTACTTGGCTGTTTATTCAGGCTTATTTGCTTGGCTCAACAACAAGCTGTTTCCTCAATTTACGCTCACAAAAGCACTTCTCGCTGCACCTGCTTTATGGCTGATCAGTGATTGGTTGCGTGGTTGGGTGATGACTGGCTTCCCTTGGTTATGGCTAGGCTATAGCCAGATAGATGCTCCACTCGCAAGCTTTGCACCAATTGGCGGCGTAGAACTGCTTACTCTATTTATCCTTATCAGCGCAGGGGCGTTAGCCTATGCCTGGATTCATAAGCAGTGGCTGATGGTGATTATCCCTGCGGTGCTACTCAGTACTGGCTTTGGGATTCGCAACTACGATTGGGTAACACCCCGACCAGAAGACACGACTAAGCTCGCACTAATTCAAGGTAACGTAGACCAAAACCTAAAGTGGCTACCAAGTCAACGCTGGCCAACCATCATGAAGTACGCTGACTTAACTCGTGAAAACTGGGACGCTGACATTATCGTTTGGCCAGAAGCAGCAATTCCCGCTTTTGAAATTGAAGTGCCTTCATTTTTGAGCAATATCGACAGCGCTGCAAAAATGAATAACAGCGCAATCATCACCGGTGTCGTCAACCAAGCTGAAGATCGACAGTTCTACAACAGTATTCTGTCCCTAGGCATCACACCATACGGTGACTATAGCTTCGATTTAAGCGAACGTTACCATAAGCATCACCTACTACCATTTGGTGAGTTTGTACCATTTGAAGATATTTTGCGCCCATTAGCGCCATTCTTTAACCTACCGATGTCGTCGTTTAGCCGTGGGGCTTTTGTGCAGCCAAACATCGTTGCGAATGGCATGCACATGGCACCAGCGCTTTGCTATGAGATCATCTTTAATGAGCAAGTGCGTCAAAATGTGACTGACGAAACAGACTTCATTCTAACGCTTTCAAATGATGCATGGTTTGGTCACTCTATCGGTCCTCTTCAGCATATGGAGATCGCCCGTATGCGTGCCTTAGAGTTAGGTAAACCGCTCATCCGCTCGACTAACAACGGATTAACAGCGGTAACCGATCACAAAGGTAAAATCGTTGAGCAAGTACCGCAGTTTGAAACTGCAGTACTGCGCGCAGAGCTCACCCCAACCAATGGACAAACGCCATATCGAGTCCTTGGTACTTGGCCATTGTATATTTGGGTTGGGTTAAGTTTAGCTCTGGCTTTCGGCTTAAGAAGAAAACAGAGCTGATAACAGCTTGAAAGTAGAAAAGACAAAAAAGAGGCGACTAAGCCTCTTTTTTATTCATAGCATTATACTGTCGTTACGCGCCATTTATGGCTTTAATGACTGACGAGTAAAGCCTTTGTGACCACATTTAATACACGGAATGATTACAGTTGGGTGGTTATACGTTGTCTTGTGACCACACTCATCACAGACTAAAGTGCCTAAGCCTATCACCTCTCCTGCTTCATATAGCCCTTGATGCTCTAAGTCATCGAACAACTCAACCCACTCAACTTTAGTTCGGTCAGTAATCTCTAACAGCCCTTGCCATATCGAGTCCGCAATCGTTAAGTAAAACGGGCCGCTTTTGCTATCCTCGTAACTCTCTGAAAACTCTTTTAAGTCTGCTTTAAGGTACGCTTTGATTAAAGCCAATTCATCTTTGGTCAAGTCATTAGCAGCATCCACCACTTTGCCCGACGTCTCAATCGCTTTGTTAACTTCTTCCGGACTGTGCTTCAAGGTTTCAATCACATCCTCGAGCATTTCCTCATAACCTGTTTTACGTTTAGGCATAACTGACCTCCATCTTTCTCCTACCTGCGTCACTTAAGGGCGCATGGGTACAGATTGGCTATTGTTGTGATCCCTAGCTTTAGGTATTCTATGACGATCTATTTAAGTCTGTTCTAACCGAACTCACAAATTCCAAGATAACGGATACCATCGATGCAAGAACAATACAACCCACAAGATATTGAACAAAAAGTTCAAAAGCACTGGGATGACAACAAAACCTTTGTTGTAAGTGAAGACCCAAATAAAGAAAAATTCTACTGTCTGTCCATGTTCCCATACCCAAGTGGTCGACTGCACATGGGTCACGTGCGCAACTACACTATCGGTGATGTAGTATCTCGTTTCCAACGCCTACAAGGCAAAAACGTGATGCAACCAATCGGTTGGGACGCATTCGGTCTACCTGCAGAAAACGCAGCAGTAAAAAACAAAACTGCGCCAGCACCTTGGACTTACGAAAACATCGAATACATGAAGAACCAACTTAAGCTTCTAGGCTTTGGTTACGATTGGAACCGTGAATTCGCAACATGTACACCGGAGTACTACCGCTGGGAACAAGTGTTCTTCACTAAACTTTACGAGAAAGGTTTAGTTTACAAAAAGACTTCTTCTGTTAACTGGTGTCCTAACGACCAAACTGTTCTTGCAAACGAGCAGGTTGAAGACGGTTGTTGCTGGCGTTGTGATACGCCTGTAGAGCAAAAAGAAATCCCTCAATGGTTCATCAAAATCACTGAATACGCTCAAGAGCTACTAGACGACCTAGACAAGCTTGAAGGTTGGCCTGAAATGGTGAAAACCATGCAGCGCAACTGGATTGGCCGCTCTGAAGGCGTTGAGCTGAAGTTTGAAGTTAAGGGTCAACAAGACCTAGAAGTTTACACAACACGTCCAGATACGCTAATGGGTGTGACTTACGTGGGCATCGCAGCCGGCCACCCTCTTGCAGCTCTTGCTGCAGAGAACAACCCAGAGCTTGCAGCGTTTATCGACGAATGTAAGAACAACAAGGTTGCAGAAGCTGAGCTAGCGACAATGGAGAAGAAAGGTATGGCTACTGGCCTTACTGCTATTCATCCATTGAACGGCCGCGAAGTACCAGTATACGTAGCAAACTTCGTTCTGATGGACTACGGTACAGGCGCGGTAATGGCTGTACCTGCACACGACCAACGTGACTACGAGTTCGCAACGAAGTACGGTCTAGACATCGTGCCAGTTATCAAGCCTGCTGATGGCAGCGAGCTAGACATCTCTGAAGCAGCATACACTGAGAAAGGTGTACTGTTCGATTCAGGTGAATTCGATGGCCTAGAATTCCAAGCGGCATTCGACGCAATCGCAGCGAAGCTAGAAGCAGAGGGCAAAGGCACTAAGACTGTAAACTTCCGTCTACGCGACTGGGGTGTATCTCGTCAACGTTACTGGGGCGCACCAATCCCAATGGTAACGACTGAAGACGGTGAAGTTCACCCAGTACCTGCTGACCAACTACCAGTGATTCTTCCAGAAGACGTGGTAATGGACGGCGTCACTAGCCCAATCAAAGCAGACAAAGAGTGGGCGAAGACAACCTTTAACGGCGAACCTGCTCTACGTGAGACAGATACGTTCGATACGTTCATGGAATCTTCTTGGTACTACGCGCGTTACTGTTCACCACAAGCGGACGACATCCTAGACCCAGAAAAAGCAAACTACTGGCTACCAGTAGATCAATACATCGGTGGTATCGAGCACGCTTGTATGCACCTACTGTACTCACGCTTCTTCCACAAACTACTGCGCGATGCGGGTTACGTAACTTCTGACGAACCGTTCAAGCAACTACTGTGTCAAGGCATGGTACTGGCTGATGCGTTCTACTTCGAGAACGAGAAAGGTGGTAAAGAGTGGGTAGCTCCAACAGACGTAGCCGTTGAACGTGATGGTAAAGGCCGCATTACTTCTGCTAAAGACACTGAAGGTCGTGATGTAACGCACTCAGGCATGATCAAGATGTCTAAGTCTAAGAACAACGGTATCGACCCTCAAGAAATGGTAGACAAGTACGGCGCTGACACAGTACGTCTATTCATGATGTTCGCGTCTCCAGCGGACATGACACTTGAATGGCAAGAGTCTGGCGTAGAAGGTGCGAACCGCTTCCTAAAACGTGTTTGGAAACTAGTGAAAGAGCACACAGCGAAAGGCGCAGCAGAAGCAGTAGATACCGCAGCGCTTTCTGGTGATCAAAAAGCACTTCGCCGTGACGTTCACAAGACTATCGCGAAAGTGACGGACGATATCGCTCGTCGTCAAACATTCAACACCGCGATCGCAGCGATCATGGAGCTGATGAACAAACTAGCGAAAGCGCCTCAAGAATCTGCGCAAGATCGTGCAATCCTTGACGAGGCACTGAAAGCTATTGTTGTCATGCTTTACCCTATCACTCCGCATATCTCATACGAGCTATGGGCAGCACTAGGTGAAACAGACATTGATAACGCGGCATGGCCGACGTTTGACGAAAAAGCGCTAGTTGAAGACGAAAAAACTATCGTTGTTCAAGTTAACGGTAAGCTACGTGCGAAGCTAACAGTCCCAGCTGATATCTCTAAAGACGATATCGAACAGCTTGGTCTAAACGACGAAAACGTGGTTAAGTTCACTGATGGCCTGACTATTCGTAAAGTTATTTACGTTCCAGGTAAACTGCTGAACATCGTTGCAAACTAATCGCAGCTGTCAATTTGTCTCTGTTTAGCGAACTTATTTGTTAACCAAGAGTCATTAAACAGGGTAGTTTTCTACCCTGTTTATTTACCTCAAACCATTCACATGAGTGGTTTAAGGTAAATAACCCCTTCAATTTAGGATGAATACAATCAATGCGCTTTTTCTCTTTGATTAAACTACCAGTGGTATTGGTATTAGCGGGGCTTCTTTCTGCCTGTGGTTTTCACCTTCGCGGCGAGTATTCCGTACCGGAAGAGCTGCACACTATGTCTTTCTCCAGCTACGATGAATACAGTGAATTAACTCGCTATGTTCGCTCTCAACTCGAACTGAACAAAGTTGAACTTGTTCAACCATCATCGACGGTACCCAACCTTCATTTGACGGAAGCGACAATCGATGAGCGTACACTATCGCTTTATCAAAATAGCCGTGCAGCAGAAAAAGAGCTGACATACGTAGTAAAATACCGTGTGACAATTCCTGGCTATGGTTCTAAAAACTTTACGACAACAGTAAACCGCAACTACCTAGACAACCCGTTGACCGCACTTGCAAAATCTGTTGAGCGTGACGTAATTGAAGACGAGATGCGCTTGCAAGCTGCAAAACAGATGATGCGCCAGTTGGGCCGTATTCGTGCCGAATATGAAGCAGGACAAATCTCTGAGCCAGCGAACAAAAACTCTTAGTCACTATGCGAATTTATGCCGATAAGCTAACGGATCATTTAACTAAACAAGTTAAACAGGTTTACTTAATCTTTGGTAATGAGCCGTTACTGATTCAAGAAAGCCGCCAAGCCATCCAAAAGGCAGCGTTTCAGCAAGGTTTTGAGGAAAAACACCGTTTTGCGGTGGATGCTAGCATCGACTGGAACCAAGTTTACGACTGTTTCCAAGCGATGAGCCTGTTTTCAAACCGTCAATTGATTGAGCTTGAAATTCCTGAAAGTGGCGTGACAACCGCCGTCAGCAAAGAGCTGCAAACACTGTGTGATATGCTTCATGATGACATCATGCTCGTCATTGTTGGTAGCAAACTGACCAAAGCCCAAGAAAATGCGAAATGGTTCAAAGCATTAAGCTCAAAAGGCGATTGGGTAAGCTGCTTGTCGCCAGACCTTCAACGCCTACCTATGTTCATTCAGACACGTTGCCGCACGTTGGGACTAAAACCCGATCAACAATCACTGCAAATGTTGGCTCAATGGCATGAAGGTAACCTATTTGCATTGACACAAAGCTTAGAGAAATTGGCCCTACTCTATCCAGATGGTGAGCTGACCATCATACGTTTAGAGGAAGCCCTAAGTCGCCATAATCACTTCACTACCTTTAACTGGATCGACGCCTTACTGGCAGGTAAAGCAAACCGTGCACAACGTATTCTTCGCCAACTTGAGGCGGAAGGGGTTGAGACCGTGATCTTGATTCGAAGTGTACAAAAAGAGTTGAGCCAACTTTTAAATATGCATCAAGACTTAACTCAAATGGGAATGAACCAGGTATTTGAGAAATATCGAGTTTGGCAAAACAAGCGTCCACTCTATAACGCAGCACTGACCCGCTTATCAGCGAGTCGTATTTGTGCATTGCTCTCCTTGTTGGCTCAAGCCGAGATAAAAGCCAAAACTCAGTATGACGAGTCTGTATGGCCAACTATTCATCAGTTGAGCTTAGAAACCTGCTCTCCTGATATTAAGCTGGCAATTTAAAAATCAAAGCGTGATATAGTGCGCGACCTGTTTTGCAAGCAAGAATGTAAAACACTGTAGAGATAAGAGACAAACCGAGGAAAACCGAGTGCTTCGCGAAGAACTGAAAGACTTTTTAGCTGATAAAGCCGACGACATGAAAGCGGAAGACATTATCGTCCTAAATGTGGAAGATAAATCAAGCGTGACAGATTACATGATCATCTGTACTGGTACATCCAAACGCCACGTTTCATCCATCGCTGACCATGTTGCAACAGAGGTGAAAAAAGCCGGTCTTGAGCCACTAGGAATGGAAGGTGAAAACGAAGGTGAATGGGTAGTCCTTGATATGGGCGACGCCATGCTTCACGTGATGCAAGAAGAGCACCGCGAACTCTACCAGCTAGAAAAACTCTGGGGTTAATCTTTTGAAAATTCAACTAATTGCTGTTGGTACAAAAATGCCAAAATGGGTTGAGGAAGGCTTTCAAGAATATCGTCGCCGTTTCCCGCATGATATGCCGTTGGAGTTGATTGAAATCTCTGCTGGCAAACGCGGAAAAAATGCCGATATCGCTCGCATCCTGCAAAAAGAAGGAGAAGCGATGCTCGCGGCGGTACCAAAAGGCAACCGTATCGTCACGTTAGATATCCCAGGTAAAAAATGGGACACTCCTCAACTCGCTGAGCAGTTAGAAGCTTGGAAATTAGATGGCCGTGATGTATCAATATTAATCGGCGGTCCCGAAGGACTCGCTCCTGCATGCAAAGCTGCAGCAGACCAAAGCTGGTCATTATCTGCCTTAACGCTACCCCACCCTCTAGTGCGTATCGTAATGGCAGAAAGCTTATACCGAGCGTGGAGCATCACCGCTAACCACCCTTATCATCGCGAATAATCGTTGTTTAACTTTAGAGCCAAGCGTTAATGATTCGTAAACGCCGCAGTCAAATCCGAGATTATCAAGCCGAAGCGCGTCTGTTTGCCAGCCGCGCTATTGTTGCTTTTATCGGCATTGTTGTCTTGATGGGAGCTCTGGTTGCCAACATGTACAACATTCAGGTGAACCAGTTTCAAGACTATCAAACCCGCTCGAACGATAACCGCATCAAAGTAGTGCCTATCGCGCCTAACCGAGGTCTAATTTATGACCGAAATGGTGTTTTACTGGCAGAGAACCGTCCCGTCTTTAACTTAGAACTGACCCCAGAAAAAATTAAAGACATTGATGCAACCATCCAAGAATTACAAACTATTCTGGAAATTACACCAGACCAGATTGAACGTTTCCACCACGAGCGTAAACGGACTCGTCGATTTAAATCGGTCCCACTGCTGACCCAACTGAACGAAAAACAAGTAGCGGTATTCTCCGTCAATCAGTACCGCTTTCCGGGTGTGGAAATAAGTGCGACCTTAAAGCGCTACTACCCTTTCAGCGAAGTCTTAACCCACGTGATTGGTTACGTTTCTCGAATCAATGATCGCGACATGCAGCGCCTGATCCGAGAAGAAAAAGACGCAAACTATCAAGCCACTCGCGACATTGGTAAGCTGGGTATTGAAAAATACTACGAAGACCTCTTACACGGTACAGCCGGATATCAAGAAGTCGAGGTAAACAGCCGCGGCCGAGTAATTCGTACCTTAAAGTACGTTCCACCTGTACCCGGAAAAGACATCGTTTTAAACCTTGATATCAACTTGCAGTTGTACGTACACCAATTATTGGACGGCCGCCGAGGCAGTGCTGTAGTGATCGATCCTAGAGACAACGGCGTACTGGCTATGGTTTCAAGCCCTAGCTACGACCCTAACTCGTTCGTGCACGGAATCTCGGGTAAAGACTATCGCGCCCTTTTGAACGATAAAAACCGTCCTTTGGTCAACCGTACCACACTTGGCATTTACCCACCTGCGTCTACCATCAAACCATTTATGGCGGTAGCCGCGCTGCAAGAAGGTGTCGTCACACCTAACACCACGCGAAATGATCCTGGTTATTGGCGCATACCAAACTCTAACACACGTCCGTTTCGGGACTGGTTGCGTTGGGGACACGGACGCGTCGATATCATTAAGTCGATCGAAGAGTCTGTTGATACCTTCTACTATCAAATCGCTTATGACATGGGTATTGACCGTATTTCGAATTGGATGATGATGTTCGGTTTTGGTGATTACACTGGCATTGATATCTACGAAGAAAGTAAGGCAAACATGCCGACTCGTGACTGGAAAATGTCTCGCCATAAAACCCCATGGTATAAAGGTGATACGATCCCTGTGGGTATCGGCCAAGGATATTGGACAGCAACACCAATGCAAATCGCCAAAGCAACCTCGGTATTAGTAAACGAGGGAGAAGTGATCGCACCTCACTTGCTCAAAGCGACGATAGAAAATGGTAACGACTTCGAAGAGCAGCAAACGACAGAATACGTGACTTACCCACCAATCAAGAATGTGCCTAAAAAGTACTGGGATATGGCGAAAGAAGGCATGCGTCGGGTAAACCATGGCACGCGCGGAACAGCTCGCCGCTCATTCTACAAAATGAATTATGAAACAGCGGGTAAATCAGGTACAGCACAGGTCTTCGGTCTGGGTGAAAACGAAGAATACAACGCCGATGAGATCGCCGAGCACTTACGTGACCATGCGTTATTTACTGGCTTTGCACCATTTGATGATCCTAAAGTGGTCGTCACTGTAGTACTAGAAAATGCCGGTGGTGGTTCTAGTAACGGTGCCCCAGTAGTAAGGAAAATTTTTGACCGAGTCGTTCTTGGTCCAGAAGAAATTGAGCCTGAAAACAATGCGAAGAAAGAGGTAAAACAGTAATGAAGATGGATCCCTCTACAGGTAAAAATCGCGCCCTGTTTGAACGCTTCCATATCGACTTACCACTCCTACTTGGCATACTGGCCCTGATGGGGTTTGGCCTGGTGATCATGTACAGCGCCAGTGGCCAAAGTTTACTGATGATGGATCGCCAAGCCATGCGAATGGTGCTTTCACTCGTTGTGATGCTCGTCCTTGCGCAGCTTTCTCCACGAACTTACGAAAGCTTGGCACCTTTGATGTTCGTTGGTGGCGTTATACTGCTTTTCGGCGTGCTGTTTTTCGGTGAAGCATCGAAAGGCGCGCAGCGTTGGCTTAACCTCGGTTTTGTGCGCTTTCAACCGTCAGAGCTATTGAAGCTCGCAGTGCCATTAATGGTGGCTCGCTATGTCGGTAGACAGCCCCTTCCACCAACGCTAAAAACACTCATTATTGCACTGATTATGGTCTGCTTACCAACCATTCTCATTGCAAAACAGCCTGACTTAGGTACCTCGATCCTGATCGCGGCTTCCGGTATTTTTGTTATCTTCCTCGCCGGCATTAGCTGGAAAATAATTGCTGGTGCTGCGATTGCATTAGGTGGTTTCATTCCAATTCTGTGGTTTTTCTTGATGCGAGAGTATCAAAAAGTGCGAGTTCGTACTCTATTTAACCCGGAGTCTGATCCGCTAGGAGCGGGTTACCACATTATTCAGAGTAAAATTGCGATTGGCTCCGGCGGTATTTCCGGCAAAGGTTGGTTGCAAGGTACGCAGTCACAACTAGAATTTCTTCCTGAACGACACACTGACTTTATCTTTGCAGTAATTGCTGAAGAATGGGGTATGATTGGCTTCCTTTGCCTTTTAGCCATCTATCTATTTATTATTGGACGAGGTTTATATCTCGCCAGCCAAGCGCAAACCGCATTTGGACGAATGATGGCAGGCAGTATTGTACTCAGCTTCTTCGTGTATATTTTTGTAAATATTGGCATGGTAAGTGGCATCCTACCTGTAGTAGGTGTACCGTTGCCACTCATCAGTTATGGCGGCACATCAATGGTAACCTTGATGGCTGGTTTTGGTATTCTGATGTCGATTCATACGCACCGAAAAGCATTCTCTAAGGCGACCTAGACATGCAAAAACGCGCTTTATATTCCTTGGTTTTCTCTGCTCTTATTTTGGCAGGCTGTTCATCAACTAGCCAAAAAGAACAAGAAGGCCGTTACGAACTCGAATCCGATGTTGCACCGGATACACCGCTTTCAGTCGAACACATCGAGGATGCGCATCCTAAATATGAACCGTACAGCCTAGGTGGGAACAAAGATTACCACTTACGTGGCAAAGACTACAAAATAGTTCGCAATGCGAAAGGCTTTAAAGAAAAAGGCCGAGCATCTTGGTATGGGAAAAAATTCCAAGGTCATTTGACTTCTAATGGCGAAATCTATGACATGTACTCAATGACGGCAGCGCATAAAACGCTACCGTTACCAAGTTACGTAAAAGTTACCAATACTGACAACGGCAAAACCACCATAGTACGAGTTAATGACCGAGGTCCTTTTCACGATGGCCGTATCATTGATTTAAGCTATGCCGCCGCGCACAAGTTAGATGTCATAAAAACAGGCACCGCGAACGTGGAAATTGAAGTGATCAGTATCAATCAGCCCACGGATAAAAAGTCATTAGAAGCGCACCCTAGGTACGTTATTCAAGTGGCATCATCAAAAAATGAAGAACGCGCGCGAACTTTAGGTACCGAGCTTGGTCAAAAATTGGATACAGAAACTTTCCTAGAGAGTGCGAAAGAGTCTTATCGCTTGTTGTTAGGGCCATTTACTGACTATTCCCTGACGCAAGCCACATTAGATAAAGTAAAGTTGCTCGGCTATTCGTCTGCATTTATTAAAAAACACAACACTGCCAAATGACCTCGTGTCATGAATTTCTCTTTGATCCCCCTCTTACATAACTAGGGATTCTGATAAGATGTCTGCAGTTAACCCAAAAATTTGAATTACCATGAATAAAAATAAGTTTGTGAAATCTATTCTCGTTTCTTCGGTTGCCCTTTCTGCAACTTTCGCTCAATCTGCTCTTGCATCACCTATCGTTGTTCCAGATGCCCCTCAAATCGCGGCGAAGGGCTACGTGCTGATGGATTACCATTCAGGTAAAGTACTGGCAGAGAAAGAGATGAACACAAAATTGTCTCCAGCTAGTCTGACTAAGATGATGACCAGCTATGTAATCGGCCAAGAGCTAGCGCGTGGTAATATCTCAGAAGATGATGATGTCACCATCAGTAAAAATGCGTGGGCGAAAAACTTCCCTGATTCATCAAAGATGTTCATTGAAGTAGGCACAACAGTTAAAGTACGTGACCTGAACCGAGGTATCATCGTCCAGTCAGGTAACGATGCCTGTGTTGCGATGGCAGAACATATTGCAGGTTCAGAAGATGCGTTTGTTGACCTAATGAACGCTTGGGCCAACACATTGGGTATGACTAACTCGCACTTTGCCAACGTTCATGGCTTAGATAACGCAGAATTGTACTCAACACCATACGACATGGCACTGCTAGGTAAAGCACTTATCCGTGACGTACCAAATGAGTACCGAGTATACTCAGAGAAGAAATTTACTTACAACGGCATCACCCAATACAACCGTAACGGTCTACTTTGGGATAAGAGCATGAACGTTGACGGCATCAAAACGGGTCACACAAGTAATGCGGGTTACAGCCTAGTAAGTTCAGCAACTGAAGGTCAAATGCGCTTGGTTGCGGTCGTTATGGGTACTAAAGATGCCAATGCTCGTAAGTCAGAAAGCAAAAAGCTGCTAAGCTACGGCTTCCGTTTCTTCGAAACAGTGGCACCGCACAAAGCAGGTGAAACGTTCGTAGAAGAAAAAGTGTGGATGGGTAACAAAGACACCGTAGCACTGGGTCTTGACCAAGATACTTACGTAACACTACCGCGTGGTGAAGCGAAAAACTTAAAAGCAAGCTTCGTCCTTGAAAAAGAGCTAGAAGCCCCAATTAATAAAGGTGATGTAGTTGGTAAGCTATACTATCAGATCGATGGTGAAGATATTGCCGAGTACCCACTAATGGCACTAGAAACCGTAGAGCAAGGTAGTCTATTTAGCCGCATGTGGGATTACATCGTATTGTTATTCAAGAGCTTCTTCTAAAAAGAACGTTAGAGTAGCAAACTTATTCGCAAAGCCGCCTGAATGGGCGGCTTTTTAAGTTTGAGCTCCTCGTCTTGAGTTCCCCCTAATTTGACTGTACTATTTCGCACCGCAACGAATATCTACTGGAGTTATCGATATGCTAACCATCAACTCTGATGCAAAATTAAAAGACCTGCTTGAGTTCCCTTGTTCATTTACTTACAAGGTAATGGGTCATGCAAAGCCTGAACTTCCAGAGCTTGTTCTTGAAGTTATTCAGCGCCATGCTCCAGGTGACTACAGCCCGACCGTTAAACCAAGTGCTAAGGGCAACTACCACTCTGTGTCAATCAACATTACTGCAACCTCTATCGAGCAGGTTGAGACACTGTACAAAGAGTTAGGTGAAATTGACATCGTACGCATGGTTCTATAATTTTTTGATATATTAAATTTTTTTTGAAAGCAGCCTTGGCTGCTTTCTTTTTATTTATCAAAGAGATAACGAGGCTTTACATCGCTTTCAGTTAAAAATCTGTTACGCAGCGGTAGAGCATCAGGGTTATCCGGTTTATAATCCAAAAACTTTATATATTAGCAACAGGAATTCCCATGCAACACCAACTTGTTGTAAAACGACTTGGCCGCCAAGACTATGAGCCTGTATGGAAGGCGATGCATGAGTTCACCGACCAACGCACAGAAGAAACCCGTGATGAAGTCTGGTTGGTAGAACATAACCCAGTATTTACGCAAGGACAGGCAGGTAAAGCTGAGCACTTGATTAACACTGGCGATATTCCTGTTGTACAAAGTGATCGCGGAGGCCAGGTTACGTATCATGGCCCTGGTCAGTTGGTCGCCTACTTCTTGATCAACCTACGCCGTAAAAAATTAGGTGTACGAGATCTCGTTACCACAATCGAGAACCTCGTGATCAATACGCTAAAAGCATACAATATTGACTCAGCCGCGCGACCTGACGCACCAGGTGTCTACGTTGCCGGTAAGAAAATATGCTCTCTCGGTTTACGCATTCGTAAAGGATGCTCGTTTCATGGCTTAGCCTTGAACGTAAATATGGATTTAACACCGTTTCTGCGTATTAACCCTTGTGGTTATGAAGGTATGGAAATGGTTCAGGTCAGCCAATTTGGCGGCCCAGACAATGTAGAAGCCGTAGAAAAACAATTAATAGAAGAACTCGTTACTTTGCTCGATTATGAGCAAGTAGAATTCAGCACAGAAGCACCTTCTCAAGGTAATAAAGCATGAGCAAACCAATCCAGATGGAAAAAGGCGTTAAATATCGTGACGCCGATAAAATGGCATTGATTCCCGTAAAGAACATGCCTACAGAGCAGAAAGAAGTGCTACGTAAGCCTGATTGGATGAAGATCAAGCTACCAGCCGACAGCCAACGAATTCAAGACATCAAAGCGGCGATGCGTAAGAATAAACTTCACTCCGTATGTGAAGAAGCATCTTGCCCGAACCTAGCGGAATGTTTTAACCACGGTACAGCAACCTTCATGATCTTAGGTGCTATTTGTACTCGTCGTTGTCCTTTCTGTGACGTTGCTCATGGCCGCCCATTACCACCGGAAGCAGAAGAGCCTCAAAAACTGGCGAAAACCATCGCCGATATGAAGCTGAAATACGTAGTAATCACTTCTGTCGACCGTGACGATCTGCGTGACGGCGGTGCACAACACTTTGCCGATTGTAACCGCGAGATCCGTGCGTTAAACCCGCATATTAAGATTGAAACTCTGGTTCCTGACTTCCGTGGTCGTATGGACGTAGCGCTTGATCTAATGAAAGATAACCCGCCAGATGTCTTCAACCACAACCTAGAAACAGCGCCACGTCTTTACCGTAAAGCTCGCCCAGGTGCAAACTACAAGTGGTCGCTGGAGCTTCTTAAGAAGTTCAAAGAGCAGCATCCAAATGTACCGACCAAATCTGGTTTGATGATGGGTCTTGGTGAAACCAAAGAAGAAATCATCGAAGTACTGAAAGATCTACGCGCACACGGCGTAACGATGCTGACTCTAGGTCAGTACTTAGCGCCAAGCCGTCACCACTTGCCAGTAGAACGTTACGTTCCGCCATCAGAGTTTGACGAGCTAAAAGAAGTTGCACTAGAGCTTGGCTTCACGCACGCAGCGTGTGGTCCATTTGTTCGCTCTTCTTACCATGCCGATATGCAAGCTCAAGGTATCGAGATTAAATAAGCTCTCGCTTGTTTTGAAAAGCTTGTTTTGAAGAGAAAAGGTTGGCTCAGTGCCAACCTTTTTTGTATCTGTCAAATGATGATAAAAAGCCATTCTACCACCGTCATTCTGAACAGCGAGGAACGAGCGTGATTGAGAATCAGTTTCCAACGTACTGATGATTTTTTGGGAAACGCTGAGTAAAAGAGTGTGCCTCAACAAGATTCCTGCTCTCGCCTAGGCTCGTCGGAATGACGCGGTTTGGATATATTGAAAGGGACAGTGTTGGTAGCCATCTCCTTATCACACACTCTTCGCTATATCTCATTCCAAACGCCAGACAAACAAAAAGGCCCTCAATTGAGGACCTTTAGTATATCAATGTTCAAAATAGATGAGTCGAGTTCTAGGAGAACACACGGAGTTTGCGCGAGCAAGTGAGTATGTTCGACACCGAAATTGACTCATTCTATGAAGAATAGTTAGGCGTAAACCGGTAGACGCTTACAAATTTCGAGCACTTTCTGTTTAGTCGCTTCGATAACTTCTTCGTTGCCGATGTTATCTAGAACGTCACACATCCAGTTTGCTAGCTCTTTTGCATCTTCTTCAGTGAAGCCACGGCGAGTGATCGCTGGCGTACCTACACGGATACCAGACGTTACGAATGGGCTGCGTGGGTCATTTGGTACTGAGTTCTTGTTTACAGTGATGTTTGCTGCACCTAGTGCCGCGTCTGCGTCTTTACCAGTGATATCTTTGTCGATTAGGTCAACAAGGAACAAGTGGTTTTCTGTACCGTTAGATACGATTTTGTAGCCACGCTCTTGGAACTGACCAACCATTGCTTTTGCGTTTTTCACTACGCGAGCTTGATAAGCTTTGAACTCTGGCTCCATCGCTTCTTTGAACGCTACTGCTTTACCAGCGATAACGTGCATTAGAGGGCCACCTTGACCACCAGGGAACACTGCTGAGTTCAATTTCTTGTACATATCTTCGCCAGCATTTGACAAGATAAGACCACCGCGAGGACCTGCTAGTGTTTTGTGCGTCGTTGTTGTTACCACGTGAGCATGCGGTACTGGTGTTGGGTATTCACCGGCGGCGATAAGACCAGCTACGTGCGCCATATCAACAAATAAGTAAGCACCTGCTTTGTCAGCGATTTCACGCATGCGTTTCCAATCAACGATTTGCGAGTAAGCAGAGAAACCACCGATGATCATCTTAGGTTTGTGTTCAAGTGCTAGCTGTTCCATCTCGTCGTAGTTGATTTGACCAGCTTCATCGATACCGTAAGGGATAACGTTGTAGTGCTTACCCGAGAAGTTTACTGGTGAACCGTGAGTTAGGTGACCACCGTGTGCTAGGCTCATGCCTAAAACTGTATCGCCAGGGTTAAGAAGCGCCATGTAAACTGCGCTGTTTGCTTGAGAACCTGAGTGAGGCTGTACGTTAGCGTACTCACAACCAAATAGTTGGCATGCACGCTCAATTGCTAGTGCTTCAGCTTTATCTACGTACTCACAACCGCCGTAGTAACGCTTACCTGGGTAGCCTTCAGCGTATTTGTTCGTTAGCTGAGAACCTTGCGCTTCCATTACACGTGGGCTTGTGTAGTTTTCAGAAGCGATAAGTTCAATGTGTTCTTCCTGGCGAAGAGTTTCTTCCTGGATAGCTGCGAACAGTTCCGCATCGTAATCTGCGATGTTCATATCACGCTTAAGCATCTGTATCTCCTGACTCAGATTAGTACTGAAAGTTGCAAAAAAACTGTTGAATGACCCGACGCAAACGTTTTCGTCACCCTAATGGCGCGCATTCTACATAATTTGATTTAGGTCATAAAGAGAAATTTACAATTTTTCTCATGCAGTTTTTTCATGATGACAAGCAATGTTTACCATGCCAACATTGCAATCGCATAACGACAATCTATTGCCTGTCAAATTTGTGCTTTACACCCTGTAAAACAGCAATTACATAGGTTTACCGTAAATTTTACCCTCTAGCTACCGAAAAGATCATCTTTTTACTACTATGCACGCCTTATTTATCACTAATGACTGCAACATTGATGGAAAAACACTCATTAAAAGAAGACTGGATAGCGATTCTCACGGGTACCTTTTTAGTAGCTCAAGGCGTTTTCTTTCTCCAATCCGCTAACCTTCTAACGGGAGGCACGACTGGATTGGCTCTGCTTATTAGCCAATTTACACCTTTTACCTTTGGTGTGCTGTACTTTTTAGCAAACAGTCCTTTTTACTTACTAGCATGGAAACGCTTCGGCCGTCATTTCGCCATTAATAGTGCCATTTCTGGCGCGTTGGTTTCTATCTTTGCCGATCATCTTTATTTGCTAATCTCGCTCGAATCGGTAAATGAAGTTTATTGCGCCGTCGCAGGCGGGCTTTTAATGGGGCTCGGTATGCTGATCCTATTCCGACATCGCTCCAGCTTGGGTGGCTTTAACGTGCTGTGTTTGTTTATCCAAGACAAATTTGGCATTTCAGTTGGCAAAAGCCAAATGGCAATCGATGCATGTATCCTGTTTGCTTCATTCTTCTTTGTCACACCAGAAGTGATTGGCCTTTCAATTTTGGGGGCGTTTGCACTCAATCTCGTGTTAGCGATGAACCACAAACCGCACCGCTATTCCGTGACCTACGGTTCATAAATTTTTGATAATGATTGAAGCGCGATTTATAAGATTTCGCGCTCCAATCGCTATATAATACTTCGCGATTTCCAAATAGATCGGTACGGTATGCGCGACTTTCTGCAACAAGCTAAACAGACTCACAGTTGTATTGCGATTGGAGAGCTGATCTATAACCCGAAGACACAGACCCTTCATCAAGATGCTATCGCGATTGATCTTGAACCTCGCACCATTGAATTATTAGAACTGCTGCTAACAAGCGTGGGACATCCGCTCTCTGCCGATACCATTATCGAAACCATTTGGCAGAGCAAATTCATCTCTAAGAATGTACTCACTAACCGCATTAGCACCTTACGTGCGCTGCTACAACAGCATCTCCCCGAGTACGATGCGACTAAGCTCTTGGTCACTTATCCTCGCAAAGGTTACTTTCTAAACCCAGCGAATATCCGTTTAGTGCCACCAGAGAAAAACCATCGACGTGCTATTACAGCTCAAGTTGCGAACCGTAAGAACTTCAAGCTAATTTTTGCTTATAGCTTGTGTGCCATACTTGCAGTTTGTAGCGTGACGCTCGCAAGCTTGTTATGGCAACGCCAAGAAATCTCAACACAACAAACACGTCATCAACTACTGATTCCCAAAGTCGAGCTACTACTCAAACGTGTCGATTCAATCGGCTCTCAGGCGCGAAAGTACCGCATACTGGTCAAAGCCATCTTGCTGCAACAACAGGTCGAATATCCATACACCGACATCGCCAACCAAGATGCTCCCAGTTACTTTCTTGATCCTATCGGTCATACGCCATATTTCCCTGGCGCACGAAACATGCAGACCAGCGACTACGAGCTCAATATCGAGTTAAAAGACGGCGCAAAACAGGGCATCTTGAAAGCGCAGATGAACCTTATTTATCCTGCGACGGGCAAGCTGGCGTTTCGCAATGAGTACACACTGCGTTTATCTGACCTACAATCGGATATTTTCCAAATGCACTCGGATGTCGCGCAATACTTCAATCTGCCTGCACCTTCGGCAAGTACGTGGCAGCTTTCGGATATTCACAAAAAAATGTTATTCGAGAATGCCTTTTCTAGCCAACCTCTCCGACAATCTGATGAGTTTGCGGCTATAACAACGGCAAGACATCTCGCCTTATACGAGCACGAACATCAAAAGCTGGAAGCGTATTTAACTCAAGTACAATCGTCGTTTGATGTTTTGCCAGATGAGCTGAGCCTCTGGTTAGGTCTATTGCATTTCAAATTAGGTAACTTAGACAGGGCAAAAGCTCTGTTAACGACACCAGATGGCGACTCACGTATCCAAAACGCACTGATTTATACCTTTGTGTCTCACATTGCTTATAAGCAGAACAAACTTGAACAGTTCCGTCTCAACTACATGGAATCACTGGTGGCGCTGCTGCGCGTTTTACCTTCCGAAACCTTGTTTGAGCGTCTTTCTCAATCTGAATCAAAAGAGACTTGCCTCCAACCGTGGAAAACGTTGCATGTTAGTGTGACCGATCAAGAAATCATAAGCCGATGGAAAGCTCTCATTAACGAGTATTGCACTAATGTGGCCAACGAAATAACTCCAAATAAAACAAAGACCTAAATATAAAATTAAGCTTTCATTAACCCCTGTTATCTTTTGTTTTTTGCCCTTTTTCTCTCACTGAACTTAGCATGCTCGCATTCAAGCAACGGCCCAACATGAAGCGGCCTTATCAATCAGGAATGTAAACCATGCTAAACAAAATGACGCTTATCGCAGCAGCAACTCTGGCTCTTTACGGCTGTGGCGGAGGTTCGTCTTCTGGCAGTGCGAATCCAAACAAAGTGCCTCAAGAAAGTTTCGACGTCTCGATTCACAACTCCATTTTCGCTCCTGTACCAAACACACAATTGAGCTATTCGTTTAGCTTGGATGGCCAACCAGAGGGCGACATGAAACTGAGCTTCCAAGCGATGGATAGCGAGCAAATATTGGCAGCATTGGCACAAATCCCAAACAGCGAGGCAATGGTCCAGTTGGTTAATGACTTGGTGAACTACGGCGCCGAACAGTTCTACTATTCAGACGAGCAGTACAACGACGACGAGAGCAATACGCTTTACTTTGCAGGATCAGATGGTGCACTCCATGAAATTACTGACGCTTATTTCATTGGTCATCAGTTTATTGCCATGCTTATGCACAGCGGTCCGATTTTCCGCCTAAACGGTGACGACGTAAAAGAGAAAAGCCCGAATATTGACATCGGTGAAGAAACTATGTCTCTGCAAACCACTCTTACAGGCTACGCAGTTCACAACCTTCTAGACCGTTTTGAAGAGCATGAGTGGGTACAAAACCTTCCTATGACAGCATCTTGCCAAGTGGTTTGGCAACAGCAAATCCGAGAAACTGGCGTGCGTAAATCGTTCTCGATCTCAGGCAAGAAAATTGAAGCGGCATACCTGATGGAAGAGAACATCTACAACCTAAACTGTGATGACATGGACTCAATGGAGTTCGCCACTTCGGCAGAACGTTGGTTTAATCCGAGCTTAGGTCTGATAGAACAAATTGAACTGCAGAAAGTACAACAAGTACAAATCAACGAAGAGAAAGTGCAGCTAACAGCGATTGAAACAAAATAAGCTAGAGATATCTCAATAAAAGAAGGCTTTGGGGAGCACACCAAAGCCTTCATCTCGAATATCAATCCTAGGGGTGATGACACCCGAGTTTATTCTTCTATCAACAAAATACGAGTTTCGTAAGGTCGTAACACTTGATGGTTTGACGCGACTGCGCTCGCTGAGTTTTGATAGTTAGATAACAAGTTTTTCGCTTTACTCATATCAAAACGTTCTGGCAGAACGCATTCCACCTCTTCAGCGTAGTAGTTATTGATACACAGCAGCGTTTGCTTATCGTTCTGACGAGCGTAAGCGAAAATACGTTTGTGCTCTGGCAGTAAATCTTCATAACGGCCATCGGTGATGACTGGAACCTGTTTACGCAGTTCAATCAGACGCTTGTAAAAGTAGAACACCGAGTTTAAATCGGCAACCGCAGCTTCAGCATTGATTTCAGTGTAATTCTTCGCCACTTCAAGCCAAGGCGTGCCCTCAGTAAAGCCCGCGTGTTTTGCACTGTTCCATTGCATTGGTGTACGTGAGTTATCACGCGACTTCTGTGCCAAGATCGCCATCATATCGTCATGAGATACACCATCACGGTTGACCATGATGTCGTACATGTTAGTACTTTCAACATCACGATATTGGCTGATTTCGGTATAATCCGGGTTGGTCATGCCGATCTCTTCCCCCTGGTAAACATAAGGTGTGCCTTGCATCATGTGCACTGATGCCGCAAGCATCTTGGCAGATTCAACACGGTATTGCTCGTCGTTACCTAATCGGCTCACAACGCGTGGCTGGTCGTGGTTACACCAGAACAGCGCCCCCCACCCTTTGCCATTTAAGCCCGTTTGCCAATGATTGAAGATCTGTTTTAACTGAATGAAATCAAACGGCGCTTTGGTCCATTTTTCACCATTTGGATAATCGACTTTCAGATGATGGAAGTTGAACACCATGGATAGCTCTTTGCCGTCTAGCGAAGAATATTGCTGGCAGTGCTCTAGCGTAGTGGAAGACATTTCACCCACCGTCACGCTGCCGTATTTTTGAAACACAGATTCGCTAATCTCTTGAAGGTATTCGTGCACACGTGGACCATCCGTGTAGAAACGACGACCATCACCAATATCGTCACTTGGAAAATCTTGCTGCTTGGAAATCAGGTTGATAACGTCGAGACGGAAACCATCCACTCCTTTTTCTGCCCAGAAGCTGATGACTTCTTTCACTTCTTCACGCACTACTGGGTTTTCCCAGTTTAAGTCCGCTTGCTCTTTAGCAAAAAGGTGCAAATAGTACTGGCCTGTTTTTTCATCCAGCGCCCAAGCGTTGCCACCAAACTTTGATTGCCAGTTGTTTGGTTCAGCACCATCTACCGGATCTTTCCAGATGTAGTAATCACGGTATGGGCTGTTTTTATCACCCAGTGCGGATTGGAACCACTTGTGTTCTGTCGACGTGTGGTTCACTACAATGTCCATGATGATACGAATGCCCAACTGATGCGCTTCTGCTAGCAAAGTATCGAAATCTTCCATAGTGCCGAACTGTGGATTGATCGAGTAGTAATCGGAGATGTCATAACCGTTGTCGATCATTGGCGATTGGTAAACCGGCGTCAGCCAAATCGCATCCACACCAAGATGCTTAAGATAATCCAGCTTAGAAATGATCCCTTTGATGTCGCCCGTGCCTTTACTGCCACTGTCACAAAAGCTTTTTGGGTAAATTTGATAGATGGTTGCGGTTTTCCACCAGCTCTCATCATGCTTGGTCATAGCCATTTCTAACACTCACTTACCAGTAATCGGAAACTTAAAATTTGAAAAGAAAAATAGGAGGAGGCAGCCAAGTCACTGCCTCAAATAGAATTACGCGTTTGCAGGCTCAAGCTCACCTTTGGCTTGTGCACGCTTATAAAGAATTAACGTTAATGCAGCAGGTACCAGCATTGCGACTAACATAGCCAAAGCAAAAATGCCCCAGAACTGCGGTTGGATAGACAAGATGCCCGGCAAACCGCCCACACCGATACCGTTCGCCATTACGCCCGCACTACCACAAATAGCAGCAGCACACGCACTACCGATCATCGCGCTCAGCATTGGGAACTTGTATTTCAAGTTGATGCCGTACATCGCCGGTTCAGTCACGCCAAGGTAAGCAGAGATAGCCGCAGGCACTGAGATATCACGCTCGCCGTGTTTTTTACTGATGATAATGATGCCGACGACCGCAGACGCTTGAGCAATGTTTGAAAGTGCAATCAGAGGCCAAATTGGCGTACCGCCTAGCTCTTGCATCAGTTGAAGGTCTACCGCGTTGGTAGTGTGGTGAATACCAGTAATGACCAATGGCGCGTATAGGAAGCCGAAGATGGTTGAGCCAATCATTGCGAAGTCACCCGTCATGGCTGCTTTTGCTGCGAAAGCAACGCCGTCACCCAACATACGACCGAATGGACCAATGATAGAGTGCGCAAGAATCACAGACACAATGATTGAGACAAACGGCACGACCACTAGGTAAAGGTAAGACGGAATGATGCGTTTTAAGTTGGTTTCAATAAACGCCAGAGCCATACCAGCAAGCATTGCTGGAATCACTTGCGCCTGATAGCCCACTTTCTCGATGGCGAATAAGCCAAAGTCCCACACTTCAGGTACTTGCTTACCAATCAGGTAGGCGTTCATCAACTGCGGCGAAACCAATGTCACACCAAGCGTGATACCCAGAATCGGAGTACCGCCGAGCTTTTTCACTGTCGACCAACACACGCCAACCGGTAGGAAGAAGAAGATCGCCTCACCAATCAGCCATAAGAAAGAGTGTACCGTTGCCCAAAACTGGCTGATTTCCGTTAGCGTTTGACCATCAAACATCTTGATGTCGCCAATCACGTTACGGAAGCCAAGAATAAGACCACCGGTAATGATCGCAGGTAGCAGTGGTACAAAGATTTCTGCAAGGTGGGAAATACCACGCTCAACGATATTCATGTTTTGACGAGCAGCGTTCTTCGCTTCGTCTTTGCTGGCTTCACTTTTACCCGTCAGTCCGATCAGTACCTTGTAAACTTCATCCACTTCAGTACCGATAACCACTTGGAACTGGCCTGCGTTGGTAAAACAGCCCTTCACCATCGGTAATGCTTCTAACTGTTTCGTATCTGCTTTGTCCGTATCATTTAGAACAAAACGCAAGCGAGTTAAACAGTGACTTACACTGGCAATATTGTCCGGCCCCCCGACCAGCTCAATAAGACGCTCCACGTCTTTACGCGCAATCTTACTCATAACTTTGTCCACCCTGTATTGGATACATTCGATTCATCATTTTGTTTTTATAAATGGGAACATTCCCATTTCTTAATTTTAATATTGCCATTCGAAGACAAAAAACAAAATGGGAACAGTCCCATTAATTGAGAATGATCACAGTATAATTTTAGAGCAGATCGTTTTAGTGTGGATTAACAAACGATAGGCTGTTGAGTAAAGTGAACCACTTCCTCATCACCATTTAATTGATTGATCAGCATGTTAGCGGACTTCTCACCTGCAAGGGTATAACCTGGGTCGACACTAAATACTTTAGGGAAAAGGAAAGAGAGCAATTCATTACCACCAACACCTGTCACAACCACGTCTTCACGGCCTAACTCTTGAAGACGCTTAATCACGCCCAACGCGATAGTGTCACTGGCGCACACGATGGCCTGAGTATCAGATTGAAGGACTTTGTCTACCAACTGATAAGCACTTTCATGGCTCAACTTACCCGTTTGGAAACAAGGTGCAATTTGCTTGCGTTGACACCAAGCTTTATAAGCATTTAGACGAGCTAAGCCAGTGGTTTTGTCTTCAGGATCAACACCAATATAAGCAATGCGAGATAAAGATTGCTGCTCAAGGTGAGACAAAGCCATGTCTATCACACCTTGGTTATCGTAGTTGATCGAGGAAACCATTTGCGTGTCCATCGCGATCACGACGATACGGTTCCCCCACTCCGTCAATGCTCGCTCATCACATCCAGTAAAGCCAAACACGATCACCCCATCGACGTTGCGACGTTTAAGCACATCCAAATGTTCATTGGTTTTATCGCGATCGAATTGGCTCTCCATGATCACCGCATCATAACCAGCGGAATACAAAGCATTGAGCATGGTACCAACGGCGCGATTTTCTGATGGTGAATCTAAACGGGAGATGATAACCCCAATAACTTTTTGGCTGCCGCCACGCATTGATTGCGCAGATTTGGACGGCACATAACCAGATTCACGAATGATTTGCTCAACCTTCTCTCGCGTTTGGGGTTTCACTTTTGGATCGTTAGTAAGCACACGGCTTACTGTCGATTTGCCCACGCCTGCCAATTTTGCGATATCAAGAATGGTGAGTTTTTTGCTCATAAGTGTTCAGATTAAAAGAAGGAATCAAACAAAAGGGAAGCAGTGGCTTCCCTTATCTCAGTCAGTAATTAAGATTACTTGTTTAAGTACGCAGGCACATCTGCAATGCTATCTAATACTACCGTTGCAATGGCTTCGCCCTGTTCCGTTACTGGCTTACCAGTGCGAACCAAAATCTTAGTGCCAACGCCTGCCGCTTCTGCTGCCATCATGTCTTCAGCTTTATCGCCGATCATCACAGATTTCTCCATGTCGATCTTCAAGAAGTCACGCGCAGAAATGAACATGCCTGGTTTTGGCTTACGGCACTCACAATCTTGCTTGTACTCGCCAATGCCATGTTCTGGATGATGTGGACAGTAATAGATACCATCGAACTCAACACCATTATCAGCAAAGTTCCAATCCATCCATTGAGTCAGAGACAAGAAACGGTCTTCACTGAATTTACCGCGTGCGATGCCCGATTGATTCGTCACTAACACTAGAAGGTAGCCTTTATCTTTTAGCGCTTTCGTCGCTTCAAATACACCATCAATGTACTCAAAATCATGTTCGTCATGAACGTAGCCGTGGTCAACGTTTATCACGCCATCACGATCGATAAAAACAGCAGGTTTTGCCAAAACGTATTTCTCTATTAACTCGGTTTAATCAGATTATTACATACCTTATAAACTTCAACACTATCTAATTCATTCTAGGCCTCGACAAAACGGTTGATTTGTTGGGCAAGAATCGGTAAATCTGAGGGTGCCCCGCCGTCTACCTCCTGCTTGTTATCTATACATCTTCGTTTCAAAACAGAACATCCATACATTTAGACGTCTAGACGTAAAAATATCTATTGACTTCATTCTGCTTAACCCATAGCATCAACTGAAAATTGAGATAAAGCTCAACATTAAGTTCTGTCAAAGGCCGTTTTTGACAGCGAAGTTCCCCGTATCTTTGGGCAGGTTGAAACATGATAGAAATAAAAAACGTCAATAAAGTGTTCTACCAAGGCAGTAAGGAAATCCTTGCCCTGAAAGACATTAACCTACACATCGACAAAGGCACCATCTTTGGTGTTATCGGTTCATCAGGTGCTGGTAAAAGTACGCTGATTCGCTGTGTCAACATGCTAGAAGCACCGACCTCTGGTTCCATCATCGTTGATGGTGTAGATCTAACCAAACTCAGTAAAAAACAACTAGTCGAAACACGCCGTAACATTGGCATGATCTTCCAGCACTTTAACCTGCTTTCGTCTCGTACTGTGTTTGATAATGTGGCATTACCCCTAGAACTGGCAGGTAAAGACAAATCGCAAATCACAACAAAAGTAACTGAGTTGCTAAAGCTTGTAGGCTTAGCCGACAAACACGAGAGCTACCCATCTAACTTAAGTGGCGGACAAAAACAGCGTGTGGCAATTGCTCGTGCATTGGCATCCGATCCTAGCGTGCTGCTTTGTGATGAGGCCACTAGTGCACTAGACCCGGCAACAACTCAATCTATCCTTGAGTTATTGAAAGAGATCAACCGCAAACTCAACATCACGATTTTACTTATCACTCACGAAATGGAAGTCGTAAAAAGTATCTGTCACGAAGTAGCAATCATCGGTGGTGGTGAGCTGGTGGAAAAAGGCACCGTTGGCGATATTTTTGCGCACCCTAAGACAGAGCTAGCGCACCAATTCATTCGCTCAACGCTGGATCTTTCCATTCCTGAAGATTACCAAGCACGTCTGCAAGCAGAGCGTGTTGATGGCAGCTACCCGTTGGTTCGCTTAGAGTTTACTGGCGCAACCGTCGATGCACCGTTAATGTCGCAAATTTCTCGTAAATACAATATTGATGTGAGTATTTTGAGTTCCGACCTTGATTACGCTGGTGGCGTGAAATTCGGCATGATGGTCGCAGAGCTATTTGGTAATGAAGAAGATGACAACGCAGCTCTTGAATACCTGCGTAAGCACAACGTAAAAGTAGAGGTACTTGGTTATGTCCTTTAATACGATTTCTGAATGGCTGAGCTTAAACAGCAAACTACTTTTAGGTGCAACGTGGGAAACGCTTTACATGGTTGCGGTTGCCGGATTAGTCGGCTTTGCTGTGGGTATTCCATTAGGCGTAATCCTCCATATTACCAAGAAAGGCGGCCTACTTGAAAACACCAAACTAAATAGCGGCTTAGGCGCTATCGTTAACATTGGTCGTTCTGTGCCATTCCTCGTACTGATGGTTGCGATTATTCCAGTGACAAAAATGCTAGTTGGAACCTTTATCGGTACAACCGCAGCAATCGTCCCACTGACTATTGGCGCCATTCCTTTTGTCGCTCGTCTTATTGAAGGTGCTTTATTAGAAGTACCGACAGGCTTGGTGGAAGCCGCGCAGTCAATGGGGGCGACTCCAACACAGATCATCACAAAAGTTCTACTACCTGAAGCAATGCCGACTATTGTTAACTCAGTAACGATTACCTTGGTCACTCTCGTTAGCTACTCAGCTATGGCGGGTACGGTAGGCGGCGGCGGCCTAGGCGACGTAGCCATCCGTTACGGTTTCCACCGCTACGATGTAACTATCATGGCCGTGACTGTCGTGATGTTGATTGTTCTAGTACAGATTATTCAGTCTATCGGTGACGCAGTGGTGCGCCGTGTAGACCACAGATAAGCATCAAAAATACAAATTATAAGGAGATAAAGATGAAATTTAGCCTTAAAGGTCTTTTGACTGTAGCAACGGCCGCCTCTGCTCTTGCTCTAGCGGGTTGCGGCGACAAAGAAGTAGACGTAAACAAAGTAAAAGTTGGCGTTATTGCTGGTGCTGAAGCACAAGTAGCCGAAGTTGCCGCTAAAGTAGCAAAAGAGAAATACAACCTAGACGTTGAGCTAGTAACATTTACCGATTACGTAACACCAAACGCCGCTCTGGATGATGGCTCAGTAGACGCGAATGCGTTCCAGCACAAACCATACCTAGACCAACAAGTGAAAGACCGCGGCTACAAACTGGCTATCGCGGGTAACTCATTCGTTTACCCTATTGCTGGTTACTCAAAGCAAGTAAAATCAATTGATGAAATTCAAGATGGCGCACGCATCGCAGTACCAAACGACCCAACTAACCTAGGTCGCTCACTACTGCTTCTTGAGCAACAAGGTTTGATTACGCTACGTGATGGCGTTGGTCTACTCGCTACAGTACGTGACATCGTAGGCAACCCTAAAAATATCGAAATCATTGAACTAGAAGCCCCACAGCTTCCGCGTTCACTGGATGACGTAACGCTATCTATCATCAACACCACTTACGCAAGCTCTATCGACCTATCGCCAGAGCGTGACGGCGTGTTCGTTGAAGATAAAGACTCACCATACGTAAACCTAATTGTCGCTCGCGAAGAAAATGTTAATGCGCAAAACGTACAAAACTTCGTAAAAGCTTACCAAACGGAAGAAGTTTACGAAGCGGCAAAAGAGCTGTTCAAAGGCGGTGTTGTGAAAGGTTGGTAATCCCACTTTTCAAAACATGACTGAAAACAACGTTCTAAACATAAACGTTCTAAACACAAAAGGGCTGATGTGAAAACATCAGCCCTTTCTATTTGTCTATCTACCCATTTAAGTAGCTTCAATTCGCTACTTAAGATGGTCCCAAGAGATGTTGGAAACGATTCGGCAGTCATCACACTTAAAATGAAATATGTCATGTAGTGGCTCATCGAGTAGCCACTCGCCATCGCATTTTGGACACTTGCGCGCTTTCTCGCTCTCCAGCGACTGACCACCGACACGATACTGGTAATAGTACGTAGGGATCTTCGTGATGTATTCGATACGGCCACGTAAGTCCCAACCTCGGCGAAACAGCACACTATCCACATCGCAAATTTCGTGCAGCGCCGCATGTTCCGCTCGGCAACCCCCTGCCATTTGGATTTCATCACACGCTTGCCACTCAGTCTGCCACTTAATGACGGCTTTATGGTCTCCATTAAGTGTTGGCTCATTACGATACAAAGGAATTGGCAACAGGGTTTCACCACTTCGCAAAGGCGAACACGTATGAACATAAGTCGTGTACAACACTTGCCAGCTAGGTGTCTCTTTTTCGGCTGCTTGTTCTGAATTCAAATCACGCCCCAGCATACGCATTTTCGGAGCAAGCAAAGACGCATCCGACAAACGGTTCATGCACACTTTGACGAAATCTGAGTGATAACGTGGATGCAAGCTGTCTTGTTCTGGGCAAACAACACGAACGAAAAATTCACCTTCTCCCATCACTATCGGAAATTCACGACCTAATACTTGGCCGTTGTAACGCAGAGCATCCATCAAGCCATTAATGGCTTTGTCTACCGCGCTGACGGTGGTGTTATCAAAACACTCAAACTGCAACTCAACAACATACATACTTAGACGGCAGCCTCTAACTTATTCAAGAACTCAACCAATGAATCTGCCAATACATCACGTTTAGAGGTACCCAAACGCTCTAGAATCACATTGCCAGTGAGGTTACAAATAGAAATCACATCCATTTCCTCATCTGTCGCTGCGATAAATACTGTTGGTTTAAGTTTCAAGCGGCGCTGCGTCACCAAATGACCAAGAATATTTTCTTGTAGACGCACGAAATCGTCATCGCTCCAGACTTGCAGCAGCGTCAACGAATTACCTTGCCAAGTTGCCTCCATATCGGCGCAGTATTGAGAACCATAAAAGGCTTTAACATCATCTTGCAGTGACAACTCAATCGCATTTTCCACATTGGTGAAATCGGCAATTTCATCACGTGCGACCGCTTTCCAAAGCACCTTTCCATCACGCTTCTCTTCGACACAAGGAGAAACAAGCTCTGCAAGCTCTTCACTGCTTGGCAACTCATTGTGCTTAGCTTGCCAAGCTTGTTGGTAGCGCAGGCTGAACTCTTGTAGCGCCTGAGTAACGTTTTGGGTCATGAAGGTCTCCTCATTCCTTATTTATCAGATAGCCGTACTTGCCGGATGGCAATTGACCAGCGGATTCAGTAAAATTCTCGCCATTCTAATCGAAAACGACCACAAAGTATGAGCAAATATTCTGACGCTAAAGAGCTTGCTGGCTTAACACTAGGTAAAACGACCGAGTATGCGAACCAGTATGACCCAAGCTTGCTGCAACCAGTCCCTCGCAGCCTGAACCGAGATGACCTCCAGTTAGGCGATACTCTGCCTTTCATGGGGCACGACATTTGGACGCTGTACGAACTGTCTTGGTTAAATAGTAAAGGTTTACCACAAGTGGCCGTTGGCGAAGTATACATTCCAGCCACCAGCGCAAACTTGATTGAATCGAAGTCTTTCAAACTGTACTTAAACAGCTATAACCAAACCCGCTTTGCAAGCTGGGAAGAAGTGACTGAGCGTTTAACACAAGACCTTTCTGAATGCGCAGGTGAAAAGGTGCTGGTTGAGGTGAATCCAGTGACCCACTATACCAATCAACCTATCGTGACAATGGACGGTGAATGTATAGATAACCAAGACATTGACATCACCAGTTACGATTTTGATGCCGATTTGCTTGAAGGTGCGGCAGGTGAAATACAAGTTGAAGAGGTGCTACATAGCCACCTATTGAAATCAAACTGTTTGATCACTAACCAACCCGACTGGGGCAGTGTAGAAATTCGCTACCAAGGCGCAAAAATAGATCGTGAGAAGCTGTTACGTTACTTAGTGTCTTTCCGCGAGCACAATGAGTTCCACGAACAGTGTGTAGAACGTATTTTTACGGATCTAATGAAATACTGCCAACCAAGCAAACTGACCGTATTTGCCCGCTATACGCGCCGTGGAGGCTTGGATATCAACCCTTACCGCTCAACGGAACAAGATAAGCCAGCTCACAATCACCGTATGGCTCGTCAGTAAGCGCATAGGCAACAGAAATAAGTTCGGCAATCTAAAGGGTTGCCGGACGTTTTTATTGTCCAAGCATGTTACTATATCAAATGGCTTCAACCCGTATTTAAACGGCTAATTGAGGCTTTTCACCGTTATCGCCATATCTAAAAACAGTTCGAGGGAACGAAAGGATGTTTTGGGACAGTTCGCGTCTATTCAAATTGATTGGCTTTCTTTGCTTGCTGTTTGTACAGCCACTTCATGCAACCATTTTATCGTCCGCGTTACTCAACGAAGCACAACAATTGGCGGAAATAGAGCCATCACAAGCAAAACAAGCGGCAACCAACTATTTGTCACAGCGTGAACTAACAGAACGCAAAGAAAGTGACAGCCCTTCAGCCATGTCTCGCGACGAAACAGATCGTAGCGTTCGCACACCAAGCAGCACCATCGAAGCGCACAAGATTATCGCTCAGGCAGATTACGCCATGGGTAATGTTCGTTCGGCTATCGAGCACCTAAATAAAGCGGAACGCTTAGCGCAAGAATATCAATTGCCGTACATGGACTTAGATCTCCAGCTGATGCGCAACCAAATGATTTGGATGTACGACGAAAACTACTCAAAAGCGGAAGACACGCTTAACCAAATTGAACAACAGCTCGATGAAGCCGATGCCGTATTACAACGCACCGACAGTGTTCGCTACCGACTAGTGATGCAAAGAGCACTCCTCGCTTCACATAGTGGCGATATCATTAAAGCGGAAAACTTGTACTCTGAAGCAAAGACCATGCTTGACGATAGCCGCTCTGAGTTAGCCTTGATCGACTACTACACAGCCGTCGGCGAGTTTTACCTCAATAGCAAGAAATACAATTTGGCTTTGTCAGAACTGCTATACGGTTATTGGCAATCTATTGAAAGTAACAGTGGTGCAAGGTTAGCAAAAGTGAATCGCCTTTTGGCTAGGCTCTTCCAGGAGCGACGAGTGTACGACAAAGCGATCGAATACTTATCTCAAGCCGCAGATTTTTATGACTCTTACCCTAGCTCTCCGATCCTAGCGGACGTCCTAGAGCAAATGGGCGACATCTACTTTTATCAGGGTAAGTTTAACCTTGCGTTAGTGCATTACTTCAACGTGCTTGACCATGAAAGTACCAGTAAGAACATCAATAGAATCATTAAAATTCGCTTAAGCTTGGCGGCTACCTACCTACAACTCTATAACTACGCGCTAGCAGAGCAGTACTTAGACCGCTCTAAAGAGCTTTTAGAATACACCAATATTCCTAAGCTTGAAGCAAAGGCTGCCCTGCTTCAGTCAGGTCTGGCTTATCATCAAAATGACAGTAAAGACGTCATTACTAACGCAAAGCTGGCGTTAGCGCTTGCTGAAAAGTCACCTGAAAATAACAACTTCATTAAGCAGCAGTCATACCGTTTACTTGGGTTGGGTTACGAGCAGGCAGGCGAATACAAACTTTCTCTGCAAGCTTATAAAAAATACACAAACCTCGTTCGTCTAGAACAAAAGCAGCTTAACCAAATCAGTGAGGATGCGTTCCGTCAGCAAAAAGAATTTGCCGAACAAACCATCCATTACATCGGTCAATCAGAACGCTTAGAGCAAGTGGAAAGAGAGCATCGTAAATTCCAGAAAATCTCATTTGCATTGTTTATTACTGTATTGGTCATGTTTTTGTTCATTATGCGCCGTGGTGTCATTATGCAGCGCCAAGCAAGTGAAATCGAAAAACTGCGTAACGACCTCTTCACCCACTCTCGCTCTCGTTTACGTAACTTGCGTATGCTGAATGTTAAGCTTTCTCGCTCATTGAAAAAGTCGAGCGAAACTTTCGAGCAATGGCAAATGGGTGAATTGATCCACGAACCACTTAATGATCGCCTACGCTTTGTTATGATCGATTTGCCATTCTTACGAAGCATGTACGTCCATAACGGCTATAAGGCAGGTCTAGAACTAGAACGTGCATTTGGCGACTTCCTTGCGGAAAAAATAGAAAAACCGTCGCGTCTTTACCATTTCTCAGATGCGAACTTACTCTACATAGAACCGAACGCTGACCGTGATGCTTCTGCCGAAGTCATGTTCGAAAAATTCCAGACTTGGGTGGATGAGTTCGCTCAGCAGCACAACGTCAATCGTATTATTCGTATGGGCATCAGCGATTATCCGTTCTTACCCCGAGCCTACACTGCAATTAACGATGAGGAATTACTCGATCTGTTGTTGCTTGCGACTCACATCGCACGAGAAGTCAGCTTGAAGGATAAGCAAAGCCACTGGGTGTTCTTAAAAGCCATCGATAATGCGCCTGCTGCTAGCTTTGCAACAGGTAACATAAGAACTGCCTGTCAACATGCCATTAGCCAAGGCCTGATCAAGATCCATTCGTCCTACAAGAATGAGGACGACATCAAGAAAATATTAAAAAATGGATAATTAAACGCCTGTTGAACGTAATAACTAATGACGCTATAAAGTTTTTTGTTATTATCAGATAATTGTCAGTAGTACATGGACTTAACCGTAGTCACTTCATGGGAATCTTGGAATCCGATATTCAGTCGCAGCTGCATCAGCTGAGTTGTCAACTTGACCAACTCAGACTGACTCATCGTGATACTTCACTCAAATTCAAACGTGAACAACAAGTTCTTAAACGCGTTGTGGCATCATTGTCTTCAGCTTGCCAGGGTTCGAATACTCAGGTATCCAACTACCTATTTGAAATCCAACAAGAGCTGCAACATCAAAAAGATATCAGCACTCTTATCCCGCGTTTAGCGGTATTAGAGAGGATGCTCAAACAGCAGTCGAAGACGATGGATAAACAGAACGGTTACCTTGACGAACAAATCAAGCACAGTGGTGAAACACTGCAACGTGTCACGGGCTTACCTGCGCAGTTAAAACGTGAACTACGGAACCTGATGAGTTTCTCTGAAGTTCACGCCAGCAATAAAGCTGATCAAGCCACTAAGCTACTGAGTATTTACGAACGCGCTCTGAAAATCATCACGTCTAATTCACGTCTACATCTTAGTGAATTTGAAAACAATCCTGACAGATCTCAACTTGAATGCTTGGCCAGCGACCTTCAACATACTATTACAGAGCTGGATTTCGAGGGAGAATCAGGCGATAGATTGCTGGATATTCGCGCTAAGTTGCTCCTTGGCGTGAGTGCCGAGTCTCTCATTGAGCTTACGCTCTCAACGCTGAAACTGGTTGTCGAAGCAACAAAGTTCGAGCGCGAGGCGTCTAGCCAATTCCTTGATCAGCTGAACACTTCTCTCGCAAGTAACCTAAAAACCGTTCATCAAAACGTCGACCAGCATCATACCTACTTTGAACACCGCCAAGAGCTCAACACAGAAATGAACAGCTTGGTTGAATTGAGCCAAAAGTCACTTAATCAAGCTCAAGATATCGCGGTTGTGAAAAAAGAAATCACGCCTCTTCTCGAAAAAATGGCGTCGCTGACAGAGCGACTGAAAATGACGGAAGAGCGAGAGCAAGCGCTGCAAGAGCGGTTAAGTTACAGTAAGAACCAACTCGAAGCGGTATTTGAAACTACGCAAGATTATCGTCGACGCTTAGATGACCAAGCTCAGCGTATGTTGCTCGACCCGCTGACTAAAGTTTATAACCGCACTGCATTTAACGATCGACTAGAGCTAGAGTATCGCCGTTGGATTCGCTCTCAGCAAAACCTTCGTGTTGTGCTGTTTGATGTAGACAATTTCAAAGCGGTGAATGATAGCTATGGTTATACGGCTGGCGATAAAGCGCTGAAGATCATCGCTCGTACTATTAACAAGCGCGTATCAGAAACGGAAACAGTGGCTCGCTTTGGTGGCGAGGAGTTCATTCTACTCGTCCCGGAACAATCTGAAGAATACACACTGGATCTTATTAAGCATATCCAGCGTGATATTAGCCAATTACCCTTTAAGTTCCGTGAGCAAAATATCATGATTACCTTAGCTGCTGTATCGACGTCTTTCAAAGAGTCCGATACGCCAGAGTATGTGCTCGATCGTCTTGGCAAGATGCTTGCGGACGCTAAAAAACGTGGAACAAACCAGCTTAACTGGAGCTAAGATTCGTACAAAAAGCGAGCAAACAAACCAAGTTTGGTGCAATCTTCGCTTTATAACCACCCATTTTCAACGAGTTATCACATTTCTTCCCTTTTAGTCTGCTAAGCTGTAAAAACCCAAGTCACTTCAAGATGATGTATTTATAAAAGGCAAATGTATCATCTTGAGGTTGCTTGGGAGTTGATAACCATAAAACCAAATCGGCCAACTACCTTTCATCAAACCATACGTATAACACCAAAAAGGTAAGTTGGTACTTTCCCTCAAATTAATGCAACACAAGGAGGCGTTATGATTACCCATATAAGCCCCGCTGGTAGCATGGACTTGCTATCTCAACTAGAAGTAGAGCGCTTAAAGAACACAGCCTCGAGTGAACTTTATCAGCTGTACCGTAATTGCACATTAGCGGTGTTGAACTCCGGTAGCCATACCGACAACTCGAAAGAACTGCTCGATAAATACCAATCGTTTGATGTCAACGTCGTGCGTCGTGAGCGTGGTATTAAGCTTGAGCTGACTAATCCGCCAGAGCACGCTTTTGTTGACGGCGAAATAATTAAAGGTATCCAAGAGCATCTGTTCTCCGTATTGCGTGATATCGTTTACGTAAACATGCATTTGGCAGACGCCCAGCGGCTCAACCTTACTAACCCAATTCACATTACGAACCTCGTGTTCGGCATTCTTCGTAATGCCAGAGCATTAACTCCAGGTATCGCACCGAATCTTGTCGTATGTTGGGGTGGTCACTCTATCAATGGAGTGGAGTATCAGTACACACGTGAAGTGGGTAACGAACTGGGCCTGCGTGAACTTAACATCTGCACAGGTTGCGGCCCTGGTGCAATGGAAGGGCCGATGAAAGGTGCAGCAATTGGGCACGCAAAGCAACGTTATACTCAGCAACGTTATCTTGGTTTAACCGAACCCTCGATTATTGCGGCCGAGCCACCAAACCCAATAGTAAATGAGCTGGTCATCATGCCCGACATCGAAAAGCGCTTGGAAGCTTTCGTCCGTATGGCTCATGGTATCGTTATTTTCCCAGGTGGCCCGGGCACAGCGGAAGAGCTACTGTACATTCTTGGCATCATGATGCACCCGGATAACGCCGATCAGCCAATGCCTATCGTATTAACAGGACCAAAAGAAAGTGAAGAGTACTTCCGCTCTATTGATGAGTTCATTCGCGACACACTTGGTGAGGAAGGGCAAAAGCACTACGAGATCATCATTGACGACCCGGCAGAAGTCGCTCGTATTATGAAACGCTCCATGGACTCGGTACGCCTTCACCGAAAAGAGAAAGGCGATGCGTACAGCTTTAACTGGTCATTGAAAATTGAGCCCAACTTCCAACTGCCATTTGAACCTACTCATGAGTCGATGGAACAATTGGATTTAAGCCTAGCTCAAGAACCGCAAGTTTTAGCGGCCAACTTGCGTCAAGCCTTCTCTGGCATAGTGGCAGGTAACGTAAAGGCTGAAGGTATTCGAGAAATAGAACGTAGAGGGCCTTTCACCATTCATGGAGACGCAGTCCTCATGAAAAAACTCGATAAGTTGCTAAAAGACTTTGTCGAACAGCACCGAATGAAATTACCTGGCGGTTCAGACTACGAACCGTGTTATCGAATCGCTCACCCGGAAATTGGTGGTCGATAGTCAGGCTAGCATTCGTTACACTAGGGGCATTACGCCCCTTTTTTTATTGCTAAGTCATTATGTCTATTCATCTTGTTATCATTGATGCCCTAAACCTGATCCGCCGAGTGCACTCAGCACAACCAGATCCAACCGACATAGCAAGAACCATAACCACAACGCAAAGAACCCTCACTCGCATTCTGTCAGAGGCCAACCCGACACACATCATCGCAGTTTTTGATCACCACGAACAAGACAGAGGTTGGCGCGCTGAAATTCTCCCTGACTATAAGCAAAACCGAAAACCAATGCCTCTGCCACTACTGCAAGGGTTAGATGCGATTCAACAAGCGTGGTGGGAGCAAGGTATTGATTCATTGCTGTCTGAAGGCGATGAAGCAGATGATTTGGTTGCTACACTCGCAACGAAAGTGGCCAGCCATGGTGAAAAAGTCACCATCGTTTCGACTGACAAAGGTTACTGCCAGCTACTTTCCCCTACCCTACAAATCCGTGATTATTTCCAACATCGTTGGTTAGATGAACCATTTATCGAAAAAGAGTTCGGCGTAAAACCAAGTCAACTAGCGGATTACTGGGGATTGACAGGGATAAGCTCTAGCCAGGTTCCGGGCGTACCTGGAATTGGCCCGAAAGCAGCGAAAGAGATTCTCACTCAGTTTGAGAGTATTGAAGCTGCCTACGCTAGTGAAGATCTCGTACCGAAATACCGTAAAAAATTGGATGAGCACATTGAGTCTGCTCGTTTATGTAAACGCGTCGCCGCTTTAAAGTGCGATATAGAACTAGGCTTTAACTTGCAAGATATTCGCTTTTTAGGGCCAAACAAAGCGGAGTAGTGCCCGATGGTAGTTTCACACCATGAAACCCTCAGATATTAAAAAAGCGCCATTTGAAGGCGCTTTTTCTATTCTAATCACTATCCCCAAAAGACTCAGGGAATAAAGTTAGTAAGGTGAAATATTCGACAGACATTGGATATGAATCGTGATTTCTTCACGATCATGATACAAATGTTTAGCTTGTAGCTTGAACTTTACCTTATTATCAATGAGGAACTGCTTCAGATTTTCAAGGTCTTGCAGCACTTCGTCATAACGCCCTTTCATTGGCAGCTTAAGGTTAAAGATAGCCTCTTTTGCCCAACCTTTTAACAGCCACTGTCCCATCAGGTGAGCAACACGAGCTGGCTTTTCCACCATGTCACAAACAATCCATGTTACGTTCTTGCGGTCTGGTTCGAACTTAAAGCCATCCACCATATGGTGTTTGATCTGGCCAGTTTCCATCAAACTGTCTGCCATCATGCCGTTATCAACGCAGTGAACGAACATTGAGCGCTTCACTAATTGGTACGTCCAACCGCCTGGACATGCACCTAAATCCACACCCCACATACCTGGTGCTAAACGCTCATCCCACTCTTCACGTGGAATAAAGACATGAAATGCTTCTTCCAGTTTAAGTGTTGAACGACTTGGAGCGTCTGCTGGGAATTTAAGGCGAGGGATACCCATGAAGAACTGTGAGTTGTTGTCAGTGTAAGAGTAACCAACGTAACAGTGGCCAGGCTCAACAAAGCAAATGTGCAGTACTGGTTTTTTCGCGTTATCTTTGTTCAGCATTAAGCCTTTGCCGCGCAACGCTTGACGCATTGGGACGGTAAACTTACGGCAGAATTTCAGTAGCTCTTTCGCTTCATTTGTATCTGGCGTTTCAATTCTCAAATCACCACAACGAGGGAATGCTTCAATGTCTGCTAGTTCATTCAAAATTGGACTAATGCGGTCATCACTTGGCAACGATTGAAACTCAGCTGCTACCGCAAACATTTGTCGAGCAAAAATTAAAGACTTAAAGTCTAAACCTCTCGCAAGTTTGTCGGCATCTCCATCTTGGTAACACTCGAAGACAACATAACCTGAGTTTCTCTTCACACGAGGGAAGCCATACACTTCCAACTGTGTCGCTTTGTCCTGAATTTCACCAGCACACTCTTTCTCAAAGCCAGAACGGCAATAGAGCATTAGTTGTTTCACTTGGAGACCTCTTTGATATTGAACGCAGCAAAAAAGAACAGACACCAACCAATCATGAACAGTAATCCTCCCACAGGAGTAATTGGCCCAAACCACTTAATGCCCGTCAGCGCCAGCGCGTAAAGACTGCCGCTAAAACAAAAGATGCCGATAATAAAGCAAATCGCCGCAATGAAAAAATATTTTTGTGCTTTTTGTCCCAAATTGAGCAGAAGCAGAATGGCACAAAACACAATCGCCAACGTGTGAATAAATTGATACAGAACTCCGGTCTCAAATACACCGAGCAAATAAGGGGCCAGTGTCGCTTTTAGCCCATGAGCAGCAAATGCTCCAAGAGCGACCGAAAGCAGCCCAGAAAAACCAGAGAATGAGAGTAACCACTTACTTTTCACTGTACACCTCTTTTATAAACGCCGCTAACTGCTCTATCACGAGTGCAATGTTACCCACTTCAGTATGACCTGAGATCTTGCGCGGTTTGAAGCTGTGGTCACCATCAGGTAAAAAGCTCACCGTTACTTGTGACGAAAGGACGAAATCATCGAATTCCTCACGCTTACCAAAGGTGTCTCGTTCCCCTTGCAGAATCAGCGTAGGTTTCTCAATGGTTGCTAAGTGCTCGCCTTTGTATTTCTCTGGCTTTCCCGGCGGGTGAAATGGAAACCCTAAACAGGCAATGCCCGCCACCAGCTCATTTTCAGCCAACAAGCTCGACATACGACCGCCCATTGACTTACCACCAATAACCACGGGAGAAGAAGTAAAGTGAGCGATCACTTCGCTGTATGCTTCGAGCAACTTTGGCGCGCGATCGGGCGGACGCTTTTTGCCATCTTCCGAACGTTTCACCATGTAAGGGAAATTAAAACGCACTACACGAATACCTTGCTCCACTAATCCTTTGGCGACCGCTGTCATGAAGTCATGCTCCATCCCCGCACCTGCGCCGTGAGCAAAAATAAACAGCGGTCCGTTTTCAGGTCCCTCAGCTATCCAGTGATTCATCCAATACTTCCTCTTGTTCTTTTCTCGCGGTTGCTAACATCCAATCTCTAAACGTTGCGATTCGGCCCATATCTGCCTGCTGTTCATGACACACCACATAGAATGCATTCTTAGATATCAACACCTCGTCGAATGGTGCAATGAGTCGCCCGGCTTCCATTTCAGGTTTGGCGAGTACGTTGTTACCGAGCGCGACCCCCTGACCGTGCGCAGCAGCCTGTAGCACCATCGTTGAGTGACTAAAAATAGGACCGTGGTTTACGTTGATGCCTTCAATGTTGTAATGACGAGCAAACTGCTTCCAGTCTTTACGCGAAGTATCGTGTAACAAAGTATGTAATTTGAGGTCACTTAAAGATTCTAATGGTTTGTTACCCAAAAGTAATGAAGGTGAACAAAGTGGGATCAAAAACTCTTGGTACAATTTATCTGCTCGCAAACCTGGCCAGTTCCCACGGCCATAGTAGATCGCCACATCAACATCATCAGTCAGTGAGCCTTCATCCATATCTACGGCTTTAATACGTACATCGATATCGGGCTCTTGAGCATTAAAATCGGCCAAACGAGGTACAAGCCATTGGATAGCAAAACTCGGCGGTAGGCTAATCGTCAATGCCCCTTTTTCGCTACGTTCCAACACCTTATCTGTCGCTTCCGCAATCGAGGTGAAAATATCTTTGATATCGAGAAAGTAACTTTGGCCTTCTTCTGTTAACAACAAAGAACGATTACGTCGACGGAAGAGCTTCAATGATAAGAACTCTTCAAGCGCTTTAATCTGGTGACTGACCGCGGCTTGAGTAACAAATAACTCTTCTGCTGCTCGTGTAAAACTGAGATGACGAGCAGCCGCTTCGAAGACTCGAAGCGAATTTAATGGAGGCAATCTGCGAGACATATGGGACCTCTAATAGGATTAGTTTTTTTAATCTGAAACATTATAAAATGTCCGTTGTCGAACAGCCAGATAAATTCTATATTTCACCCCGCAACACGGGCCTGAACGGCTTGATTTCTTTGGAAATCAATTGGCTTCGTTGTTGCGATGTTGTGTTTGCAAACTCGTATTTCGAGTTAGGTAGATTTCTACCATAATGTTTTGTCCACACTCCCTGTGACAAAACATATACTTCCTGTATTTATTTTTGACCTGTCTGTCAAATTTGTTACACCGCCTAAATTAGGCGGTGTTTTTTTATCTATCAAAAATCTCATCCGCATATCTGGCAGCAATATCACTTTATTACTCTTCTTTCGGATTAATTATCGTTATATCAACACAAAGTGTATGGCTTTGCGATAAGCCTCAACATTATGCTAAGTAATGGTTGTCTGTAACGCGATCAAAAACAAAAAAGGCGCAAATTGATGTCTCAATTTGCGCCTTTTAACGTATTTTATCAGTCAGCTATGGACGGTAAACTTTTACGTTGCTGAAGCCTTGCTCTTGCAAGTAAAGCGCTTGCAGACGGCTCATCACACCGCGGTCACAGTAAAGTAAGTATGTCTTAGACTGGTCTAAGTCACCAAACTGTGTACCCAGCTTGTAGAAAGGGATATGTTTCACATCCACACCTTCGATTTCAAGTGGGTTATCGTCTTCCTCTTCAGGACTACGAATATCTAGCACAACCGCGTGCTCTTCTACCGCTTGAACTTGCTCTACTTCTGGTGCGGCTTGCTCAGACTCTTTCGCGATATCACGAATGTCCATCATGCGAGCTTCTTGAACCACTTGCTCAAGGATACTAAAGTCGAATTTCTCTTCTTCAGCTTCTAGCTTGCCTTTCACCGCTTTCACGGTTGGCTTCTTAGAGATAACACCACAGTATTCTGGCATTGTCTTCGCGAAATCTTCTGTGCCGATTTCACGTGCTAGATTGATAATGTCTTCTTTATCCCAGTTGATAAGCGGACGCAGAATCAGCGTGTCTGTTACGTTGTCGATGTGGCGTAGATTGGTTAGCGTTTGGCTCGATACTTGACCTAGCGCTTCACCTGTTACCAATGCTTCGATCTTCATCTTCTGAGCGATCATGCCTGCTGCACGCATGAACATACGCTTCAAGATCACGCCCATTTGGCCGTCATCGACTTTCTCTAGGATTTCCGCAACCACAGGCTCGAAATCAACTGAGATAAAACGTACTTTTGCTGAAGAACCGTATTTGTTCCATAGGTAGTGAGAAACCTGCTTAACGCCGATTTCGTGTGCTGGACCACCTAAGTTAAAGAAGCAGTAATGTACTTTTGAACCACGCTTGATATGAAGATAGCTTGAAACACCAGAGTCGAAACCACCCGAGATCAGGCTTAACACGTCTTCTTGCGTACCCAGTGGGAAACCACCTAGGCCTTTATGACGAGACAACACTTGGTTTAGCTTGTCGTTCGAGACTTCTACCTTGATCGTCACGTCTGGGTTTCGTAGCTTAACACTAGCGCTTTCAATCGCTTGATTTAAACCACCGCCTACATAACGCTCTAGTTCAATAGAGGTAAAGTCATGCTTGCCACGACGCTTTGCACGTACAACAAAGGTTTTATTTTCGAGTGCAGCACGGTTGAGTTCTAGCACTTGCTCGAAGATATCGTGCAAGTCTTTAAATTCAGTTTGCTTCACTTCCAGTACGTGGTGAATGCCTGGTGTATGAGTCAAAACCTCAAGAACTTCAGCGTGGAATTCGTTACTCTCAGAGGTCACTTCAATGTGATCACGACGGTTAAATACCGCGACAGACTCCGTGCGGCTCTTAATGATGTTACGAATGTTGCACTCTAAAATCTTTGTGAAGCGCTTACGCACAGATTCACTTTTTACAAAAATTTCTGGATGGGGCTTTACAATAAATTTCATAGTCTAATTCGCAGGTTAGTTTCGCAATCAACAAAGAGTGACACTCAACTTCAATACTTCATACGCAGTAAAACCGCGTTTCAGTCACAAAAAGTAGTCTGAGCTCACTTTTAAGGCGCAAGATTATACACCCAAGCGGATTGGAAAAACAAAAAAAGCGAGCAATCTGCTCGCTTTCTTATCTCTTTACTGACTTAAAACTAAAGCCTAGTTATTGAATTACCGGCACTTCTTCGCTGTAGAGAGGCTCGCCTTGCATAATGCTGATTTCAACCCGTCGGTTAAGTGCGCGATTGTCATCAGAATCATTCGGTAACAAGGGCTCAGTATCCGCCATGCCTCGTACTCTTAAACGTTGATGAGAGAAGCCTCTCACTTTCTCCATCTCTTGCGCGACTGATACTGCGCGCTGAGAAGAGAGATCCCAGTTAGAACGATAAAGCTCCGAATCTAGCGGTCGATTGTCTGTATGGCCAGATACTCGAACAATGCCTGGCACATCTTTTACTAGCTCTGCAATCTGACGAACTAAAGGGCGAAACTTAGGCTGCAAGAAGGCCGAACCTTCTGGGAATGCACCTTTTTCACGCATACGTATAACAATCTGCTGACCGAGGTTTTCAACTTCAATGGCGCCTTGTTCAATCTCTCGTTCTAAGGCTTTCTTGATGCTTTCCATCAAGGTTTCCATCTCTTGCGACATCTCTTTAGATTGCTGTTGTTGCATGTCCGCTTCGGCAGACTCATTGTTTTGAGTTGACGTTTCTGGCGATTGCCCACCCGTTAACTTGCCTTCATCACGTTTTGTGCCACCAGCTCGATCAGACTCTCCTTCATGGAATTCAAGCGTCTGCTGAGTGATGTCCATGGTTTGCTGCATGATAACATCAATCGGAGTAGGTTCCGGCCTACCCGGTCGAAACTCTTGGGCAATAATGCTAGTGCCTTTGGGAATGTCTTTCACTTCAAGCTGATTTTGCACACCGAAGGCAAATTTCATTGATCCTGCAATTTGTTTGAACTTCAGTACATCCATCTCAGAAAACGAGAGCAGAAGAACAAAGAAACACATCAGCAGCGACATCAAATCTGCGAATGTCCCCATCCATAACGGGAGGCCAGGTGGCGGACAATCGCATTTGTTATCTTCATCATCCATCACGACTCTCCAAGTTACTCGTCAATCTCAAGGGCACGTTTACCTTCATTGAGGTAGTTCTTCAAGTAACTATCGATCACTCGCGGGTTTTGGCCATCTTGAATCGCTAATACGCCATCCATGATCAAACGGCGATTTAGCGTTTCTTGGTCACGGCGAAGAGAAAGCTTATCCGCAATAGGGAAAAACACCATATTGGACAGGATCGCGCCATACAATGTGGTCAAGAGTGCAACGGCCATTGCTGGTCCAATCGCTTTAGGGTCATCCATGTTTGAAAGCATCGCAACAAGACCAACCAAGGTGCCAATCATTCCCATTGCAGGAGCAACGTCGCCAAAGGCGCGAAATACACCAGTTCCTTGCGTATGTCGTTCATCCGTAAGCGCGATGTCTTTTTTGAGTGCCGCTCTCACAACGTCGGCATCATGGCCATCAACCAGTAGATCAATGCCTTTCTGCATGAATGTGTTGTTTATTTCCATCTCTTCAAGAGCAAGAAAACCACCTTTACGCGCCGCGTCGGCCATTTCCACAATTTTTGCGATCAGGTCTTCGGGTTCATCCGCTTTAAACATGAAGGCTTTGCCAGCAATCTTTGTCGCACCAAAAAACTGTCCCATTGTGAACTTCATCAACACGACGAATATTGAGCCACCAACGACAATAAGGATCGACGTGACATCGACAAACATGCCGATGCTGCCACCAAGCACCATCGCCATAATGACGAATGCAAAACCACCAATCAAACCTAATAGGGTTGCTAAATCCACAAAGCACTCCTCACGCTATACTCAAATACTGCCATTGGGCGGATTATTACCTGTATCGACAACTCGCGCAGAATTTTTAGAAAAATCTTAGCTAATGGATCACAAATTACACCTAACAACCTCAACCAAAATATGGGGTTTCACCGCTTAGACTCGTTGAACGCTAATTTTGTGACAATTATATAAGGTTAAATTTGACCAAGTTACTAGGCTAAGGTAACTTTCGTGCATCTTACCCGAGGCTTGATTAAGGCAGAAAAAAGATGGCGGTCAAGAAACCAGAAAACATGACCTTTGAAGCAACCATTGAAGAGCTTGATAGCTTGGTTGATCAATTAGAAAATGGCGATCTTGCTCTAGATGATGCCCTGCGTAAGTTTGAACGAGGCATTGCCTTAGCTCGTGCAGGCCAAACTAAATTAAGCGACGCCGAACAGCGCGTGAGTATTCTTCTTAGTGAAGATGATGAAGCACCACTGAGTGACTTCAAACCAGATTCAGAATAACAATCAGTAGTGAGCAATGTGATGCAACAGACATTGACGTCTTTTCAACAAAGAAACAATCAGCAATTGAATTTGTGGCTCGATCAGCTTCCATATCAAGAGCAGCCATTGATTCAAGCAATGAAATACGGCCTTTTGCTAGGTGGAAAACGCGTTCGCCCTTTTCTTGTTTACATCACAGGTCAAATGCTCGGCTGTAAACCTGAAGACTTAGACACCCCCGCCGCTGCTATCGAATGTATACATGCCTACTCACTCATTCATGATGATCTGCCAGCCATGGACGATGATGAACTGCGTCGAGGTCAACCAACTTGTCATATTAAGTTTGATGAAGCAACCGCAATACTGACAGGTGACGCACTACAAACTCTTGCCTTCACTATTATTGCTGATGGTCAATTAAGCCCGGCGGCAGAAGCTCAACGCATCAACATGATCAAAGCATTAGCGCATTCCTCTGGTGCCAGCGGCATGTGTGTAGGGCAAGCCTTAGATTTAGGCGCGGAAAATCGCCAAGTTTCTCTTGAAGAAATGGAAGAGATACACCGTAAAAAAACCGGAGCTCTGATTGATTGTGCGGTAAAATTAGGTGCATTAGCTGCTGGTGAGAAAGGTATCGAGGTTCTACCTCACTTGGAGCGCTACTCAAAAGCAATTGGTTTGGCGTTTCAGGTTCAAGACGATATTCTTGATATCATCAGTGACACAGAAACACTGGGTAAGCCTCAAGGTTCCGACCAAGGTCTGAATAAGAGCACTTATCCTTCCCTGCTGGGTTTAGAGGGAGCCATAGAGAAAGCTCACACTCTGTTACAGGAAGCACTTCAAGCATTGGAAGCTATCCCATACAATACTCAGTTACTCGAAGAGTTCGCCCGATATGTCATCGAGCGCAAAAATTAACACTATAAGCGCGCATTTATATGACTCTTGATATTTCAAAGTACCCAACACTGGCGTTAGCAAATACACCGGAAGAATTACGTCTTCTTCCGAAAGAAACATTACCAAATCTGTGTGATGAACTGCGAACGTATCTGCTAAATTCAGTGAGCCAATCTAGCGGACACTTAGCGTCTGGCTTAGGCACCGTAGAGCTAACTGTCGCTCTGCATTATGTTTACAACACCCCTATCGACAAATTGATCTGGGATGTTGGTCATCAGGCTTACCCGCATAAAATCCTCACCGGACGTCGCGATAAAATGCCAACAATTCGCCAAAAGGATGGTCTACACCCTTTCCCTTGGCGTGAAGAAAGTGAATATGACACCTTATCTGTCGGCCACTCTTCGACATCGATTAGTGCAGGTCTTGGCATGGCCATCAGCGCACAAAAAGAAGGTAAAGGTCGCAAAGTCATCAGTGTGATTGGCGATGGCGCAATTACAGCAGGCATGGCATTCGAAGCCATGAACCACGCTGGCGACGTTCATCCTGATATGTTGGTGATTTTGAACGACAACGAAATGTCGATTTCAGAAAACGTCGGCGCCCTGAATAACCACCTTGCGAAGGTACTTTCTGGTAGCTTGTACACTTCTATCCGTGAAGGCGGTAAAAAAGTGCTGTCTGGTGTTCCACCTATTAAAGAGTTGGTTCGCCGTACGGAAGAGCACCTGAAAGGCATGGTAGTGCCTGGTACTCTGTTCGAAGAGTTCGGCTTTAATTACATTGGCCCGATTGATGGGCACGACGTCAATGAACTCGTCAAAACGCTGAAAAATATGCGTGAGCTCAAAGGTCCTCAGTTCCTACACATCATGACCAAGAAAGGCAAAGGTTATGAGCCTGCCGAGAAAGATCCTATCGGCTACCATGGTGTTCCTAAATTCGATCCAACGCATAATTGTCTGCCGAAGAGCAGTGGCGGTAAGCCAACTTACTCAAAGATCTTCGGTGACTTTTTATGTGACATGGCGGCCCAAGATCCTAAGCTAATGGCAATTACGCCAGCGATGCGCGAAGGCTCGGGTATGGTGCGTTTCTCAAAAGAGTACCCAGACCAATACTTTGATGTGGCGATTGCTGAGCAGCACGCTGTAACACTGGCAACAGGCATGGCAATTGCGGGCGATCATCCAATCGTTGCTATCTATTCGACTTTCTTGCAACGTGGTTATGACCAATTGATCCACGACATCGCGATCATGGACTTACCAGTAATGTTCGCTATCGACCGCGCAGGTCTCGTTGGCGCAGATGGTCAAACTCACCAAGGTGCGTTCGATCTAAGCTTTATGCGCTGTATTCCGAACATGGTGATCATGGCGCCAAGCGACGAAAACGAGTGCCGACAAATGCTTTACACTGGCCATAAGCATTCTGGCCCGAGTGCGGTTCGATACCCTCGTGGTAGCGGCATGGGCGTAGAAATCGAAACTGAGTTTACGGCGTTAGAAATCGGTAAAGGGCGCATGGTTCGCCAAGGTGAAAAAGTTGCTATTCTGAACTTTGGTACTTTCTTGGGTAACGCGCTAGAAGCGGCAGAATACCTTAACGCCACTGTTGCTGATATGCGCTTTGTGAAGCCGCTCGATGAAGCATTAATTCGTCAATTAGCCACAGATCATGACGTGCTCGTGACGTTAGAAGAAAATGTTATCGCGGGTGGTGCTGGTGCTGGTGTCGTTGAGTTCATGATGAAAGATAAAATCATTAAACCTGTGTTGAACCTAGGTTTACCAGATGAGTTTATTCATCAGGGAACACAAGATGAACTGCATGAAGAGCTTGGTCTCGATGCAAAAGGAATTGAAAAATCCATCTTGGATTATTTAGCAAAATAGAATGTAAAAAAAGGGATGCTCATAGCATCCCTTTTTTTACGGTCAACGTTTAATTCATCCAGCCCGCATATTTTGCGACTAGAAACAGGGCAACACCGGCCATAACTCCCGCCACGATATCATCAACCATAATACCCAGCCCACCGTGAACTCGCTTATCTAGCCACCCAATTGGCCAAGGTTTTACCATATCGAAAAAACGAAATAAGATGAAGCCAGTGATCAACCACTTCCATTCAGTGAGTGGAATATTCAGTGCAGGTACAATGCTCATCGTAATCCAAAAGCCTGCAAACTCATCCCATACGATTGAACCATGATCATGTACCTTCATGTCTGCAGAGGTCACTTGGCATATTTGAATGCCGATCACACACGAAATCAGAACAACAATGACATACGCCGTAAATGGTAATTGTGCCAACAACAAAAAGAAAGGCACGGCCGCCAGTGTGCCCATTGTTCCAGGGATAAACGGGGATAATCCACTGCCAAAACCCGTCGCCAATAGATGCCACGGGTTCTTTAATGAAATCAGAGAAAGAGGGTTGGTCATATCCTTAAACCTATACTGCTAGTTTGGTTTCAATCGTCATGCCTGTGAGTTGCTCAATAATAACAGGCTCTTGGCTAGAGCTTAGCTTAGATCATTTAAAGTGGTCGAAGCCACTTAAGTCCCAATCAAGTGGTTGATTGTTATCATGCAGCTCGAAGGTTCCATTTGGTCGGATTTGACCAATACATGTGACCTTACAGCCAGTATGAGATAAAGCGCTTTGTAACGAGCCTCGATTTTGCTCCGGCACGGTAAAACACAACTCGTATTCTTCGCCACTTGCTAAAGCATACTGCTGCGCGCTGATCTTATCATCTAAAAACTGAACTAATTCTGAAGAGATCGGTAGCTGAGAGACATCAATACTAACCCCAACCTGAGATCGCTGTAAAATGTGCTTAATATCAGAGATTAAACCATCTGAAATATCTATCGCCGACGAGGCTAAGCCAACAAGAGCTTGTCCAGCAAGCACACGCGGAGAACTAAGGTAATGAGCTCGCTCTAGTGCTTCCGCGCCGGCTCTGCTGCGCAGAGAGTCATCTAGAATCACATCCAAGCCAGCTTTTGCATCGCCAAGGTTTCCCGTTACATATACCCAATCCCCAGGCTTTGCGCCGGATCGCGTGAGCGCTTTGTCTTCAGGTACAAAACCTTGCACCGTGAGTGTCAGACACAATGGCCCTTTGGTGGTATCACCGCCTATTAACTGAATACCATAGTAATCAGCCAGTTCGAAAAATGCATCACAGAAAGGAGCAAGCCATTCTTCATCTGGCTCAGGCATCGTTAATGCAAAGCTCACCCACGCAGGCGTTGCGCCCATCGCCGCCAAATCACTGATGTTAGAAGCCAATGCTTTGTGTGCGACCCATGCTGGGTTCGCGTCGGCTAAGAAATGCGTTCCAGCTACCAATGTATCCGTGCTAATCGCAATCTGAACATTAGCTGGCGCTTTGACCAAAGCACAATCATCACCAGCGGCTAGATGGACATCTTTACGTTGGCTCTGACGACCGACGAAGTACTTGTCTATCAGATTAAATTCACCAGACATAATTCACTTACTTTTTGATGTAAAAGCTTTTGATACAAAAAAGGTCAGCATGTGCTGACCTTTTCATTGAAGAAATCGTTATTTCTTACGAATGTGAGGTGCTGCTTTATCAAGTACACCATTCACAAACTTGTGGCTATCTTCTGCTGCGAAAACTTTTGCAAGTTCAATCGCTTCATTGATAACAACTTTGTAAGGAACATCTTCGCGACGAGTCATCTCGTACATAGCAAGGCGAAGAAGAGCAAGTTCCATCATATCTAAATCCTGCATAGGACGAGAGATGTATGGACGAATTTTGCTATCTAGCTCAGCGTGGCTAAGTACAACACCGCTTAATAGTTCACGGAAGTAAGCTACGTCTGTCTCTGGAGCAGCAAGCGCTGGCTCAGATGCATGAAGTTCTTCTTCATCGTATTTGTCGCCAGACAAAAACTGTTCTTCAATCTTGGCAACATTCTCTTTAGTAATTTGCCATGAGTAGATCGCCTGTAGAGCGAATTGACGTGCGTTACGACGTGCGGCTGGTTTCACACTGGCCCCCATTAGGAATCAATTTCAGATAGTACATTAATCATTTCAAGTGCGCTTAGTGCAGCCTCTGCACCTTTATTACCAGCCTTGGTTCCTGCGCGTTCAATCGCTTGATCGATCGTATCAACAGTCAAAACACCAAATGCTACTGGAATGCTGAATTCCATAGACACTTGTGCTAGACCTTTGTTCATTTCACTACAAACATAGTCAAAGTGAGGCGTTCCACCGCGAATAACAGACCCTAGAGAAACAATAGCGTCGAATTTGCCAGTTTTAGCAACACGCTGAGCTACTAGAGGTAGTTCTACGGCACCTGGACAACGCACAACCGTGATGTTGTCTTCGCTTACTTGTCCGTGACGCTTTAGTGTATCGATCGCACCAGAAAGTAGGCTTTCGTTAATAAAACTGTTGAAACGAGAAATAACGATAGCAATTTTTGCATTTGGCGCTGGGAAGCCACCCTCGATCACTTTCATAAGCTTTCCTTTAACTCTATTTATAAGTGAAATATGTTCATCAAGTGAGAATCGCCGGATTCTAGCACAAATTTGTGAGCAATATCTAATGGAAATTGGAGGCAAATCACTGGTTCCTAGCCATTGACGAGTTAAGCACGTCAAAGACTAGGAACTTATTGTTCGGTTGTTACTCGCAGACGTACTCAACAACGTTCAGACCAAAACCACCTAACGCGTGGTACTTTTTGTTGGTCGATGACAGAAGACGCATATCATGTACACCGAGATCCGCAAGAATCTGTGAACCAACGCCAACACGGCGAGACGTGCCTTGTTTTTTAGCAAGCGTTGGTGCTTCACCTTTGTCTTGCGCTTCGAACATCTTCACGCGATGAATAAGTAGATCGGTCGATTCTTCATGGCCAAGAACAACCAGTACACCGCCCTCTTCACCAATGCGTTTCATTGCCTTATCTAGTGTCCAGCTGCGCTCTGCATTACGATCGCTACGTAGTAAGTCGGTAAAAACGTCTTGAAGATGAACGCGAACCAGTGGCGCTTTTTCTTTCAAATCGCCCTTGCACATTGCGTAGTGCACTTGGTTATCAATGGTGTCTTTGTACGTGACTAACGTGAACTCGCCAAACTCTGTCGGTAGCTTGCACTCTGCCACACGTTCAATCGTTGTCTCAGTGTTATTGCGGTACTCAATTAGGTCGGCAATAGTGCCCAATTTAATACCGTGCTTCTCTGCAAAGATCTCTAGATCTGGGCGACGAGCCATGGTGCCGTCGTCATTTAAGATCTCAACAATCACCGATGCTGGCTCTAAACCAGCAAGACGAGCCAAATCACAGCCAGCTTCAGTGTGACCTGCGCGAGTCAGTACACCGCCGTCTTGAGCTGCGAGAGGGAAGATGTGACCAGGCTGCACCAAATCCGCAGCTTTAGCGTTTGGCGCGACTGCTGCTTGAACGGTACGTGCGCGATCTGCGGCTGAAATACCAGTCGTTACCCCTTCTGCTGCCTCAATCGAAACAGTAAAGTTGGTGGTGTATTGCGCATTATTGTCTTGCACCATTGGTGGCAGACCTAGACTTTCGCAACGATCTTTGGTCATGGTTAAACAAATCAGGCCACGGCCATAGGTTGCCATAAAGTTGATGGCTTCCGGCGTAATATGCTCGGCAGCCATGATCAAGTCACCTTCATTCTCGCGGTCTTCATCATCCATTAGGATGACCATTTTGCCTGCGCGAATATCATCAATAATTTCTTGTGGCGTACTGATTGGCATAGTCTGTTATCCCGTTATTCTAAATTTGTTATTGCGACAGCAATGAAAAATTACGTTGCAGTGAATGCTAGTTAGGTCAATAGTTTGAGCTTTGCATTAAGCAAGTCAATGAATCTCGCGGTGTTCTGTGAGTCTGCTCTTTATCGCATGCCTCACGCAGCCACTCCCAAGACTTATGCAAAACCGTTTTGCTGTAAAAAGTCCATCGTGATACGAGACTCGGCCTTATCTTCTTGTTGTCCTTGCAGTAAACGCTCCATATAACGCGCAAGTACATCAACTTCTAAGTTGACTTTGCGCCCCACTTGAAACTGGTCAATCGTAGTTTCTTCACTCGTATGAGGAACGATCGTCAGCTTAAAAGCATTTTTACGTAAGTCGTTGACGGTTAGGCTAATACCATCAACAGTAATCGAGCCTTTCTCTGCAACGTACTTGCTAATTTCCGCAGGCATTGCAACCCAAAACTCTATCGCACGGCCAACTGAATTGCGTTCGACAATTTCACCAACCCCATCGACATGGCCAGAAACGATATGTCCACCCAATCGCGTTGTTGGCAACATGGCTTTTTCTAGATTCACCTTATCGCCTACTTGGTAATCAGCAAACCCAGTTTTCTTCAAGGTTTCTAATGACAGATCAGCACTGTAATAGTGGCTTCCGAAGTCAACTACCGTTAAGCAAACACCATTGGTCGCAATGCTATCGCCTAACTTAACGTCTGACATATCAAGCGTACCCGTTTCAACCGTGACGGTGATGTCTTCGCCCTTCGGCGTAATCGCAGCTAACTTGCCCACTGCTTCTACTATTCCTGTAAACATACTATTTCTTATCTAATTTCATTACGTTTTATGGTGGCGGTGATGCGAATGTCTACCCCAACCATACGAACGTCTGTAATGTTTAAATCTATGACGTCAGCCATAGCGCTTAACCCTAAAGCACCGATAAGCCCCCGACCATCGCTGCCCATGAGTTTTGGCGCAAGGTAAACAATGAGCTCATCTACAAGATTAGCCTTTATCATCGCACTCGCTAGCGTAGCTCCAGCTTCAACCCATAAGTGATTGATATGGTGCTCATCAGAGATACGTTTTAATGTCGTTGATAAGTCAATTTGGTCAGCGCTGTCCAATAGAGGGATACAGTCTCCATCAGAGCGAACAATAACTCGTTCTCCATCGGTATGGAACAGCTTGAGCGCATCAGTTAAATGGTTCTGACGGTCTAAGATTACACGTACTGGTTGACGAAGCTCTTCTTGTAAATACTGCGCTTGAACACTATTAGGTAAGTCATCCCAGCGCACATTGAGTGATGCATTATCATCAATCACCGTTTTGCTAGTAGAAAGAATGCCACCACTCATTGCTCGATAACGCTGCACATCTTGGCGGGCCGCTGGGGAGGTGATCCATTGGCTCTGACCATTATTGAGTGCGCTTTGCCCATCCAAACTGGCTGCCATTTTTAATTGAACAAACGGCATGCCTGTGCGCATGTACTTTATAAAACCAGGGTTAAGGGCAAGGGCATCTTGCTCTAACAAGCCGATTTGTACTTCAACTCCGGCATCACGCAACATCTGGATGCCGCGACCTGCAACTTTCGGGTTTGGGTCTACCATGGCGCAAACCACACGTGCCACTTTGGCTTTAATCAGCCCTTCGGCACATGGCGGTGTACGGCCGTAATGAGAGCAAGGTTCTAGCGTCACATAAGCGGTTGCACCAACCGCTTTTTCACCCGCCATGCGCATCGCGTGCACTTCGGCATGCGGCTCACCAGCACGATGGTGATAGCCTTCACCGACAATTTCTTCATCACGAACGATGACACACCCTACATTTGGATTAGGGGCGGTGGTATAAATGCCACGTTTCGCTAACTTAATAGCTCGTGACATCATGGCGAAATCTAAATCAGAAAACGCTCTTTCAGGAGTGTGTTGAGTCATGAGCTACTCAGTCTTCTAGGCGGGCAATCTCTTCGCCAAACTCGCGAATATCTTCAAAGCTTCGGTAAACGGAAGCGAAACGAATGTAAGCCACCTTATCGAGCTCTTTGAGCTGGTCCATGACTAAATTACCAATCATTTCACTCGGAACCTCTCGCTCACCCGTCGCACGCAGTTGTGATTTGATCATACTGATCGCTAACTCTATAGAATCGGCACTCACTGGGCGTTTCTCTAAAGCGCGTTGAATACCGCCAACCATTTTATCTTCATCAAATGGTTCACGGTTGCCATTCGATTTGATCACTTTAGGCATCACTAACTCTGCGCTTTCAAACGTAGTGAAACGCTCGCTACACGCCAAGCACTGACGGCGACGTCGAACTTGATGGCCATCAGCCACTAAGCGGGAATCAATAACTTTGGTATCGTTCTCGGAACAAAAAGGACAATGCATATCACCTCCATATCTATACCAAAATAACCTCATGAGCAATCACGGATAACCACGCGTTCATGGTTATACGGACTCTATTAAAGCTATTTGGGTATAACGCTTTCAAACCGAAATAAAAGCTCATGTAGTGTAGCGGAATTGGTATGTTAGACAAAACAAAAAGGGGCGCAAAGGCCCCTTTTTCACTCAAGATCTCGTCGAATGTGTTAACTGCGTGCTAAGTAGTTCGCTTTACCAACCCACTTGTAACTAGTTAGCTCTTCTAAGCCCATCGGACCGCGTGCATGTAGCTTTTGCGTAGATACTGCGACTTCTGCGCCAAGGCCAAATTGCGCACCGTCTGTAAAGCGCGTTGAAGCATTCACATAAACCGCCGCCGAACCGACAGAATTGATGAACAGTTCTGAGTTTTCCAAACTATTGGTCATGATCGCATCTGAGTGGCTCGCGTTATGGACACGCATATGATCAATGGCATCTTTCACATCAGACACAACTTTTACACCAAGAGTGTAGCTCAACCATTCCGTATCAAAGTCACCTTCAACAGCATCGCGAATTTGTGTTGCTTGAGCCATCAGTGCTTTTGCCTTAGGCTCTGTCACGAAGGTCACTTTATCGTTCATGCGCTCTACGATCATTGGTAGGAATTGCGCTGCAATTTTTTCATGCACGAGCAGCGTATCTAATGAGTTACACGCAGATGGACGTTGAACTTTAGAGTTCTCAACCACATTCAGGGATTTCTCTAGATCAGCGGATTCGTCGACAAAGATATGGCTGATACCAAAGCCACCAATAATCACCGGAATCGTGCTGTTTTCTTTACACATTTTGTGTAGGCCAGCACCACCGCGTGGAATGATCATGTCGACGTAATCGTCCAACTTAAGCAATTGAGAAACAAGCTCACGATCTGGTTTTTCAATGTACTGCACAGAAGCGGCTGGAAGGTTCGCCTTTGCGAGCGCAGACTGAATAACCTTCACTAATTCCATATTCGAGAAAAATGTCTCTTTGCCACCACGTAAAATGCTTGCGTTGCCGGTTTTCAAGCACAACGCTGCAATATCAATGGTTACGTTTGGACGCGCTTCATAAATTACGCCTACGACACCAAGCGGCACACGACGACGAGACAGTGACATCCCATTTTCCAGTACCTTACTGTCTATTTCGCTGCCTACAGGATCGTTCAAGCTAATGACGTTGCGAACATCATTCGCAATTGCAGTCAATCGTTCTTCATTAAGCAAAAGGCGATCGAGCAGCGCATCGGTTAAACCCGCTTCACGGCCAAGTTCGATGTCTTTAGCGTTTGCCGCCAAAATAGCAGCGGAGTTTGCTTCTAGCTCATCAGCGATGATGGCTAATGCTTGGTTCTTTTGCGCAGTTGACGCTGTCGCTAATTCGAAAGCTGCATCTTTAGCAGCTTTACCCATATTCGTTAAATCCACTTTGCTTCCCTCTAATTCTATTCCTGAATGACGACCAGATCATCGCGGTGAATCACCTCAGAGCCATAATCATGCCCCAAAATAGAGATGATATCTTTACTGTGTTTGCCCGTAATTTTAGTTAGGTCATCACTTGAGTAGGCGCTGATGCCACGAGCCACCAACTTACCGTGAGCGTTTGTTACACGCGCCACTTCGCCTCGTGCGAAGTCACCACTAACTTTGATGACCCCTTTAGCAAGTAGGCTACTCCCCTTGCCGACCACAGCATTGACTGCACCATCATCAATAACGATGTCGCCCGATGCCGCAGGTCCCGCTAGAATCCAGCGTTTACGGTTCTCTAAGGCTTCAGCGCAAGGTAGGAAGCGCGTGCCCTGAGGTTCAGCACTTAGAGAGTCAAAGATAACATTCGGCGCACTACCAGCAGCAATAATAACCTCGATACCTGCGCGGCGAGCGATGTCTGCGGCTTGCAGCTTCGTTGCCATACCACCAGTACCCAATGTTGTACCGCTTCCACCTGCGATTTTACGCAGCGTGTCGTCGATGGTTTTTACTTCCTTGATAAGCTCTGCGTTCGGATCTTTACGAGGGTCAGCAGTAAACAGACCTTTTTGGTCCGTTAAAAGCAAGAGCTTATCTGCACCACATAAAATGCCTACCAAAGCGGAAAGGTTGTCGTTATCGCCAACTTTAATCTCGCTAGTCGCAACGGCATCATTTTCGTTTACGATAGGAACAATATCGTTCGCAACGAGCGCATTAATAGTGTCACGCGCGTTAAGGAATCGCTCACGATCTTCTAAATCGGCACGGGTTAGTAACATTTGGCCGATCTTGATACCATAAATACCAAACAAAGACTCCCATGTTTGAATCAAGCGACTCTGCCCCACCGCGGCAAGTAACTGCTTACTCGCCATCTCGTTGGGCAATGCGGGGTAACCAAGATGCTCACGGCCTGCTGCAATAGCACCAGACGAAACCATTACGATTGAATGGCCTTGTTTTTTAAGCTCAGCACACTGGCGTGCTAACTCAACCATGTGTGCACGGTCGAGTGCCAGAGTGCCGCCTGTCAGCACACTTGTACCCAGTTTCACAACGACAGTTTGTGGTTGTGAAACAACTGCATTTTGTTGATTCGTTGTCATGATGTCTTCTGAAGTGAAAAACAAATAAAGAGAGGATGTTTTAACAATCAAATAGGGAATTAACAAGAGAAAAGGTGCGTTTTCGCACCTTTTTGTTTGGTATTAAATGAAAACAACCAAATTAAGCGAAATCGAAAGACTCCGTGTGATATTCGACTTCTAATTTGAAGTGTTCTTCTAAAGTATCAACCAGCTTTTGATGGAATGTGCTCTGCGTGAGATACACTTCCTCTACCACTTTTTTGGGAAGGGCTTCAGATACCCATTGCCCTTCTTTGTTGTACTTGCCAATATGATATTTAGCAGTAAAGCCTCCCTCGATGGATTCCAAATCCATCCACCAGCCCCAAAATTCACGCTTCTCAGGCGATTTTTTGTCGTCTACACATACAGATAAACAATCAAAATAATAGCGCCCTTCTTGCGATTGTGGTTCGCGCAGGTAAGGCCCTATCGCCTTCAACTTTGACATCAAGCGAAAGTGAGTCGGGCCCTGAGTCGTCTCTGACATATGAATCTCCGTTTTCATAGTTAAAAGTAAACACCCAAGAATGATTATTATTTTTAATTATCATGAGCTTATTTTTTGCTCAGATATATCACTCTTAACTAATTTAGGAGAATTGTCACCCTAATAATTCATCTTCTAGCCACTTTATGGCTAAATCGAGGGATTGCTCATATCCTTTTGTAATTGTTTTGGAACTGATTTTTTTCGCTCTACCATACTGGCTAAATAGAGCAACAAGTTGATTATCACTGTGTGGCGACACTGGATCGCCTTCAAGACTCAAAGCCAAAATAGGCACTTTGGTTTTTCGACTGCTCAGGAAGCCCTGAACCTTCAATGACCACGCCATCATCTGACCAGCCATGCTATTAATATCAACCGCATTTTTCCCCAAACGGGAAGCCAAAAGATCTAGGTACATCTTCGGCATTTTTTGTAACTTCTGAGGGGAAGTAAAAATATCATGTACGGGTGCGCCTAGAGCGACACAAGCTTTGATCTTTTCTTGCTCGACAAAAGAGAGTCTGATCATGGCATTACCACCAAAACGAAACCCAACTAACCCCACTTTGTGATGATCAACCCAAGGTAGCGAGTAAAGCTCATTCAATACCGCTTGATGTAGGCAACTTGAATTCTCGGTCAAGGGCCAATGAGAGCTATGCCCTACTGAAGGCATGTCTACGGTTAACATCGCAATATCTCGCGGTGCAAGACGATTACGGAACAAACGCCACATGTCGGTTTGTAGAGTATCCAAACCAGCGCTCACCATGACCACAGGCAACTGTTTATCCGTTCTTGGTAAATGGAGGTTCGCGATGATTTTGCGATTTTGGTAAGGCACTTCAATTTGCTTGATGGTGTACTTAGTTTTTTCTGCGCCGTCAGAATACGCTTTGTTTGCCAGTACTTGAGCCTGCGATGCCAAGTTGTCATTTTTTAAATGTGGGTAGCCGGCAATACTAAAACACAAAGAAGCAGTGAAGAGTTCATCCGCTGCCTCTTCTCCTTGCATTTCATTTGCTCGCTTCTGATGATCCATACCAAGCTTGATCCACTCAAATGTCCAGTTACCACTGTGATAACCCATTACAGTGTCTAACCAATCATCATTGGTTCGCGAGTGAGATGATGAAGCAATTTTGGACAGTACGCCTTCCATTTCGATCGGAGACAATCCTTGCCAAGCCCATTGCAAGCGACGCAAATGACGATACCAAGCACGATCACCCTGCGCTTCTCGTTCATCAAGTATTTTTTTACTGGTCGGCATGTACTGGGTAAGCGCGGAGGTTTCTTTTGCTTGCTTATGTTTCACGAACAAAGTTTCGGAAAGATTTTTACTGACGTCTTCAGACATAGGAAGAACCCTAGGCTATTAGCATGATTTAATATCATAATAAAAAAAATGCCCCTATAAAGGGGCATTTCTCAATATTCTTTAACCGCGCTTATTTTTGCTTGCGGTTTACTGGCTCAGCATACTGGATTGACATATCCCAAGGCTGCTCGATCCAAGTGTCTTGAGCAATATCTACAACGTAATCATCCAGCAGCTCTTTGCCTGATGGTTTCGCACACACAGCGATCATTTTCGCTTTTGGATACATCTCACGTAGTTTGCGCGCTGTATCACCACTGTCTACTAGGTCTTCAACGATTAGGTAACCTTCGCCATCACCTTCAGGTGCTTTTAGTACCGTCATATCGCGCTGATGATCATGGTCGTAGCTTGAAATACAGATTGTATCAACGTAACGAATACCCAGTTCACGAGCCAAAATAGCGCCAGGAACCAAACCGCCGCGGCTTACCGCCCAAATTCCTTTCCATTGCTCAGCTGGCATTTGTTTCTCAGCCAGTTCACGGCAGTAAGTCTGCATTGCATCCCAAGTGATAATGAATTTTTTACTCATTGTAATAACCTAATAATTTGAAAATATGCATCCTCAAAATCTAGCGAAGTCACTCAAAAGCGGAATGCTCACTAACTTCTCCAAAATGTTTGGAGACGAGGATTTCAAGCTGCGCAAACGATTATTCTACCGAAACACACCGCTAATACCAACGGTGATATCAAAATTCTCTGCCTATTCCGCAGAAAAACCGTCTTCTGTGAACAACGTAAAAAAAGAAAAAGCCAGCGTGAATAAATCCACACTGGCTTTTTGCTCGAGAAATTAACCGACGAGGTATTTAACGATGAAGATGGCTGACATCACCCATACACTCATCGACACTTCACGGCCCTTACCGCTGAATAACTTGATCGCCGCGTATGCGATAAAGCCTAACGTGATACCTTCTGCAATCGAGAATGTTAGCGGCATAACTAAACAAGTCACAACAACTGGGGACGCTTCAGTTAGGTCACGCCAATCAATGCTTACTAGCCCAGACAGCATCAAGATCGCCACATAGAATAGCGCACCTGACGTTGCATAAGCAGGGATCATACCCGCAAGTGGTGAGAACAATAGAGCAAGTAGGAAGAGTACACCAACAACCACGGCTGTTAGACCAGTACGCCCACCCGCAGCTACACCAGAAACGCTTTCAATATAAGATGTCGTGTTGGAGGTACCAAGTAATGCACCTACTGACGTTGCTGTTGAGTCTGCAAGTAACGCTTTGTTTAAACGAGGGATGTTGCCATTCTCATCAGTTAGGCCTGCTTTTTGAGAAACGCCAACGAGCGTACCTGCGGTGTCAAATAAATCGACAAATAGGAAAGCAAATACGACGGAAATCATGCCTACTTCAAACAAACCAGAGAAATCCAGTTGCATGAAAGTTGGCGCAATGCTTGGTGGCGTTGACATAATACCGCCCCACTGCACATCACCAAATAGAAGACCAAGCGCTGTAACGCCAAGAATGGCGATCATCACCGCACCTTTCACACCACGGTGAACCAATGCAATCGTAAGAAAGAAACCAATCGCGGCCAATACAGATGGCAATGATGTGATCTCTCCCATAGAAACTAATGTCGCTGGGTTATCAACGACGATACCTGCATTTTTTAATGCGATAAACGCTAAGAAAAGACCAATACCAGCTGAAATACCTGTTCGTAGAGAATGCGGGATCGAGTTAATAATCCACTCACGGATCTTAAATACGCTTAAAAGAATGAACAGAAGGCCAGAAACAAATACAGCCGCTAACGCAACTTGCCACGTATAACCCATTCCCAATACAACAGAGTAAGTGAAAAATGCGTTCAGGCCCATTCCTGGTGCCTGTGCGATTGGGTAATTGGCAACAAATCCCATAATAAAACAGCCGATTGCGGCAGCAAGACAAGTCGCAACAAAAATGGCGCCACGGTCCATACCGGTATCCGACAGGATCGCTGGGTTTACAAAAATAATGTAAGCCATAGTTAGGAAGGTCGTAACACCTGCAATGATCTCAGTGCGCACATTTGTGCCATTTTCACTGAGTTTAAAAAGCCTCTCGAGCATGATCGAATCCTGTAAAGGTAAAAAGTAAACGGTTGCGTAATCGATTGGCGGGAATTATAAAGTTATCAAATAGCAAATTCTAGATAGAATCTTCACTCTAATGCGTTTTTTTTCTTTGGATATGAAACACATTCTCTAATCTATCAAAGCAAGCAAAGAAATATATTCTTATAAAACAATAGGTAACCCAGATAACACAGTTCTCTAAAAGAGAATAAAAACTGAGCAATGTACTAAACTTTCAGATGAAAAAGGCCCATTTTAAACATGGTATCTAACAGATTTGATGGAAAAGTCGATAAAACCGAAGAATGGGGAATAGAAGAAGGCTTTGATGGCAATAAGTGAGTCAGGAAGAGAAAATAGAGATAAAAAAACGCCACCCAATTTGGGTGGCGGTGAATCATGTCAGCACTATCACTGAAAAAAAATTCCAATTTATAGGGGTGAACAAACTGTTCGAGTCACATGCGTTGACTTCACTTAGTAGCCAAAGCTTGTTGGGTATACAAAGTTACCGGTGTAAACAGACTTGCTATTCCAGAACATTGTACTTGGTAAACCTTTCATAACTATCACCTTTTAAATCAATTAAACATTCGTTGATTTCTCGGTTCCTTGGAGGCGATAAAACGGACTCATCCTTTGAGCATTTCATTCTTCTCTCAGAAGCTGGTTACAAATATACCACCAAGAAATTTAATTACAAGCATTTTAGTGATTGAAATCACAAAAAATGCATAAATTGACCTTTATCAAAGTTTATGTGTAATTAAATTACAATTTTATGAATTAAAAAATAAAGCCACTTTCAGAATGTATGATAGAGAACACATAGTGCTTGTTATTGTATTCACAAACTGTGACAGTTCTGAGAGAAATCCTTGTGATCGCGACTACTCGTACTCCTTATCTGGTGGTATGCTAACGGCAATTTGAAGGCCAAATCGTCTAGCATTTAATGCTACCTTGACAATATTTTTACGGTATATATTTGGCAAAGCACATCAAAAGGAGTCCTCCGTGTCTGAGTTCCATTCTGAGATCAGTACCTTATCACCTGCTCCACTTTGGCAGTTTTTCGATAAGATTTGTTCAATCCCTCATCCATCGAAACATGAAGAAGCATTAGCACAGTACATTATCAACTGGGCAACAGAGCAAGGCTTTGACGTTCGCCGTGATCCAACCGGTAACGTGTTCATCAAAAAGCCCGCGACACCAGGAATGGAAAATAAGAAGGCTGTTGTACTTCAAGCACACATCGACATGGTGCCGCAGAAAAACGAAGACACTGAACACGACTTCACCAAAGATCCAATCCAACCTTACATCGATGGCGAATGGGTAACTGCGAAAGGCACGACGCTTGGTGCAGATAACGGTATTGGTATGGCTTCTTGCCTTGCTGTATTGGCATCTAAAGATATTAAGCACGGTCCACTCGAAGTTCTGCTGACGATTGATGAAGAAGCAGGCATGACTGGCGCATTTGGCCTTGAAGCTGGTTGGTTAGAGGGTGAGATTCTTCTAAATACAGACTCTGAGCAAGAAGGCGAAGTCTACATGGGTTGTGCAGGTGGCGTTGATGGCACCATGACTTTCGATATTTCTCGAGAATCAACGCCTGCAGGTTTTGTAACACGCCAACTGACGCTGAAAGGCCTAAAAGGTGGTCACTCAGGTTGTGACATTCACACAGGTCGCGGTAATGCCAACAAATTACTTGGTCGTTTCCTTGCCGGTCATGCTCAAGAGCTTGATTTACGTTTAGTCGAATTCCGTGGTGGTAGCTTACGTAATGCAATCCCTCGCGAAGCGTTTGTTACTGTCGCGCTTCCTGTCGAAAACCAAGACAAGCTTGCTGAGCTGTTCAACCACTACACTGAGCTGCTTAAAACTGAATTGGGTAAAATCGAAACAGGTATCGTAACCTTTAATGAAGTGATCACGACTGACGCCCAAGTATTTTCAATCGCCGATCAGCAACGATTCATTGCGGCACTTAACGCTTGTCCAAACGGCGTAATCCGTATGAGTGATGAGGTGGAAGGCGTTGTTGAAACTTCTCTAAACGTTGGTGTGATCAGCACAGAAGAAAATAAAGTCACCGTGCTTTGCTTGATTCGTTCTCTCATTGACTCTGGCCGTAGCCAAGTGGAAAGCATGCTGCGCTCGATTACTGAGCTAGCAGGCGCACAAATTCAGTTCTCAGGCGCTTACCCTGGCTGGAAGCCAGATGCAGATTCCGAGATCATGGCAATTTTCCGTGATATGTATGAAGGCATTTACGGTCATAAGCCGAACATCATGGTCATCCATGCTGGTCTTGAGTGTGGCCTATTTAAAGAACCATACCCACACATGGATATGGTTTCTTTCGGTCCAACAATAAAATTCCCTCACTCTCCAGATGAGAAAGTGAAGATTGATACTGTTCAGTTGTACTGGGAACAGATGGTCGCGCTTTTAGAAGCGATTCCAGAGAAAGCATAATTCAATCACGAAAAACGACAAAGGGTGCCATACGGCACCCTTTTTTTGGTTTAGTTGAACCCAACTACACACGGTTTTGCGCGTAAGCGGCTAACTCATCCATTGAGGTTTGTGCAGCAACTTCACCATCAATGTAGTAAGTAACAAACTCACCATCGCGTACACCCATGAGTGTCGCCTTTTCACCGTTACTGTAAGTAATATCCATTTGAACGGTGTTCTCATCGATTTGCTGCATTCGCCCCTGCTCAATGACACGGTTATCCGCTAATGGTGCGATTGGTGCAGTCGTTAACGACTTATCTAACTGGTGATTGACATCAATGTAAGTATCTACCTTTGTATCGAAGATATGTGGCTTACCATTTAACGGGTTCTTACCCGTCCAAAATTCTAGAGAGTTAAACACGATATAATCCGCTGCGATCGCGACACCATAAACAGGCGCTAAAAGCATATTTAGACCACCTCGAGCGTAACGGTTGTCAACAGCTTTCAAGTTAAACCCCATAACATAACCTGTCACGGCATTACTACCTACGCAACCTGAAAGTGGAACTGCTACCGCAGTCAATGCACCAATTTTAGCAATTGCCTTTTTCATCAAAACCTCTAGTTAGAAAGTGTGAAACCTCAAATTCGGCGCGGATATTATCGGATAAAAAGTAGGGTTAAAAGTCCGTTTTTTTGTCCTCCATGAACAGTATTATTTTTAATACAGTCACATTTTTTAAGGCTATTATTGCGCACTCTTCTCTATGTCTTGTTATGTATTAAACTGATAGAAAAGATCATATTGAAAACAAAAACTTCACACATACCAAAATTTCACGCATGACGATTAAAGTAATTTGTCGTGTCCTTAATGAGAATGATTAGTGCGATTTTGCAGCAATTGTTACATTGCTGATGACGCATTTGACAGAGATGGTTTATGGCCAGAAGTAAAAAAAGCAAAGTGTTTGAGCTCTTAGGACATCAAATACAACCAGGACAACGATTAGAGATCGAATTTGAAGCAGCGAAGCTATATACACATTCGCCTTTATCTATTCCTGTGGAAATCATCCATGGGAAACAAGAAGGACCAGTGTTAATGGTGAATGCTGCTATCCATGGTGATGAGCTTAATGGCGTAGAAATCGTTCGTCAGATCATTAACCAACTGGATCCACAAAAACTGAAAGGCACTGTCATTGCAGTACCTATCGTTAACGTTTTTGGTTTCATCCATAAATCTCGTTACTTGCCCGACCGACGAGATCTCAACCGTTGCTTTCCTGGCAGTGAAAAAGGCGCACTTGCATCTCGTATGGCACACGGGTTCTTTAACAACATTGCCAAGCGTTGTGACTACATTTTGGATCTACACACAGGAGCCATTCACCGCACGAACTTGCCACAGATTCGCGCAAACTTAAGCAACCCAGAAACTCTACGTATTGCTCAAGCATTTGCGACGCCAGTGATTGTTGATTCAGCATTGCGTGATGGCTCTTTACGCAGTGAAGCAGAAAAATGCGATATTCCAGTGCTCACCTACGAAGCTGGCGAAGCATTGCGTTTTGATCCACTTTCGATAAGCGCTGGTGTACTCGGGGTTCGGCGCGTAATGCAAGCCATTGGTATGTTGCGTGCGAGCAGGAAAAAGCTGCCTGAGCCTATCATAGCGAAGTCCACCAGCTGGGTTCGCGCGTCAGGTAACGGCATTTTGCGTACTGTCGTTAATCTGGGAGACAAAGTAGAACAGGGGGAAACGCTCGCTTATATTAGCTCTCCTCTTGGTCATGATGAGATAGAACTAAAAGCCCCGAAGCGTGGTTTGGTTATCGGTCAACAAACATTACCATTGGTGAACGAAGGCGATGCAATTTTCCACCTTGCCTATTTTAACCAAGGTGATAATGCTTTAGAGCAAGCAGTCGAAAGCTATATTGAAGGCCTCACTGAATTCGATGCCGAGCCGCTGACAACCGGACAGATACCGTTAGAAACTCAGTAATTCCTATCAAATAGGCGCCTGATTAGCTCAAAAGGAGCAACAGTGCTCGCACTATCTTGTTTAAAGCCAATAAGCTCAGCGTCCATGATGCTGGGCTTTTTGTTTTATGTACGCTAACGATACTTATCGTAGTTTCCACGAATGGATAAAAAACTTTACAATCCGTCGCAAAAACACATTTGATAATTAATCTCATTATCATTTATTAATCGTAATAATGTTCTTATAATCCCAGCTTCATAAAAACACTATAAATCATCAATATGAAACGATTAAAAAGTCATCCATTCAAAGTAAATCTCATTTCACTGGCTTTGCTCTTCCCTCTTTATTCATATGCCGAGACAGCGCCAAATGAAGAGCTTGAAGTCATAGGCGTTCGTTATGCCAAACCTATTACCATTGCTGAGCCTGCGCAAACCACCATTAATTGGTCAGAGATTGAAGAGCAACAGTACTCTAATTTTGCCTCAATGATCGATGCCGTTCCCGGTGCATCAATAGATGGTGGCGGTCGTTCTGGTGGCGAACGTATTAACATTCGTGGTTTTGATGATCCAAGCGATATCGCCGTCTTTGTCGATGGCGCTCCAATTGGCTTTCAACAATACCGCTACGGTACCTTCTTTTTTGATCCGTTCTTAATTGGCGAAGCAGAAATTATCAAGGGCGCGCACGACTATCGAGCACTCAACGGGAAGTTTGGTGGCTCCATTCGCATTAAAACCAAAAGTGTCGATGATCTCCTGTACGGCGAAAGAAACTTTGGTGCTCGCATCTCAAGTGCATACAACACCAACGGCGATGAGAACGCCTACACGCTAACACTCTATGGTAAAAACGATACTGGTTTTTATTTTCTAGCGAATGGCTCGGTAAAAGATTCTGATGACATTAAAGTCGGAGGTGGTGAAACGCTAGATTACTCAGGTTATGAGCAAGAAAACATGCTCGTAAAGGTCGGTTATGAAAATAACGATCACGAGTTTGAAATTAGCCATACTCGCTACAAAGATGAAGGTCGTAAACCTTGGGCTAACCGTCGCGGAAAAATGCCTAACATCACCGAATACAATATCAAGAAATACGGCTCATTAGAAAAAGCCCAATACGCTTACACCGTCGATAACAAATACACGGACAACACCACAACCATCTCTTACCACTACATGCCGACTAACCCGTATATTGATTTCAATATCAAAATGGCACGTTCCGAAAACGATCGTCATTGGGTTCGCCCTGACGTAGCATTCGAGAAAATGTTCGTTTCTGTTGGCAGTTACGGTCATGAGTCATGGCTGAGTTACGAGCGTGACTACGTTGATGTGTTTAACCAAGCACAATTCGGAGACCACACTCTAGTCACTGGGCTTCAATATCAAAAAACCGATAGAGACTCGTTAGTATTCAACGCATCATACGACAGTAATGAAGCGAAAAACTACGGTTGGTACACCCCTTACTACGAACCATCTGGCACGCAGTCAATTTATGCCGCTTACATTGCTGATCACTATCAAGCAACAGACCGCCTAACAATCACACCTTCTCTGCGTTACGAATACATCAAGAGTGAAGGAAAAGGGAACGCAGCGCCGGATTATAATGATCCAGCTGCCGGACATGACTATGGTGAAACGACGCATAAAGGCTTTAGCCCACGTTTGGATATCGACTTTGATGCGAGCAATAATACGCGTTTAAACGCCTCCTACGCCTACGCTCTAAAAGCACCAACCGTTGATAACATCTACTCAGTGCAATATGCGCGCGCTACCGCTACGGCTACTGCTTTGAATCTGGACGTGTCTCGTATCCATGCTTATCAAGCAAGCGTTATCAACTTAACGGAAGGGCTGGTGAACTCTCGCGATAACCTCGCAACAGAGTTAACTATGTTCTATAACGATGTTAGCGACACAGTTGATATACGAACGGGCGAAAACCTCGACAAAAATACTACTGAGTTACAAAGCTGGAATACAAACCTAGATGGCTTTAAAAACTATGGCTTTGAGCTAATTTCACAATACCGGATTGAAGATTTCTACAGTAATTTCTCAGCAAGTTACATTCGCGGCAAAAACAAAGGTAGCCTATCTGACTCTACAGGTTCAGATGATGATCATCCTGATGTACCGCCATTAAACATTAATCTGGGTTTAGGTTACGAATGGATTCCTGGTTTACGTACGGGCTGGGAAGTCCGTTGGTATGATGCGCAAACCAAAACCAAGGCAAGCGGTAACAATTTAAAAGTGAAATCGCCAAGTGAGCAATACACGCTACAAAACGCTTACGTGGTTTGGGAAATACAACAAGTCGAAGGCTTGAGCATTGGCGCGGTTGTGAAAAACTTAACCGATCGTTACTACGAAGCATACCTATCTAATGGCGTGCCTTCGCCTGGTCGCGAAGTCAAACTGCACCTCACTTATCAATACTAACCATACCTAAAAGATGCAGGGCAGACATTAACTGCCCTGTTATATCGTATCCAATGGCCATAATTGCACGCTGTTTTATTTATCAGTATTATCATTTCCTTTTGCTTGCATACACATTATGAACAATCTAAAAACACGGCTTCTTCTGATTTGCTTCTTCCCTGTAGGTAGCCTAGCGCAAGCTTCTGAGAACATTGCAGACTACTTACAAGAACAAAGCAAGCACCAAGTTTCAGAAGATTTTTACGCACAGCCAGCAGCAAATAACCTGAATCTAGATGCAAAAACTAACTCTTTAACTTGGCACGAAGATGGTAAGCCGGATCACTGTCGTTACGCCAAGCAGCCCAAAGACGTCGCAACACATTTCGACTACGGTGAAGCAAACGATCTATCTGACGGCTTACAACACTTTGATTTACCAGAGAGACATTCTGCAAAGGTCAAATCGACACATCGCACTTATGCTAATAACCCTCACCTTCTTCCTGGCAATAAACAATTTGCCGCCCCTGAAGACGGCACGTTTAGCCTGTCCGTATCGTCGGATTGTTTTTAGCCGATATAAATAAAAAATGCCCTGAGACAAAACTCAGGGCATTTTCACTATTTGTTTGATGGGTAACGTCACCATCTCACCGATTTAAACTTATTCTTCGTCAGTGTCTACTTCGGTTTCACGTGCTTTGCGGGCTTCTTCTTTACGAACTTTTGCCGCTAGTTGTTCTGCTTCACGCTCTTGACGTTGCGCTGCTTTACGCTCGTTACGAACCACTTGATTTTGGATAAACCCAGCCAGTTCTTGTTCAGCCCAAGCTTGTGCTTTCTCTTCGCTGTCAAAGCCTGTTTCACGCTTTGATACTACAGTCTTACGAGATGTCACTTGGCGAGTGATTTCTGCGCTCCAGCCGTTACGTTTTTCAGTGACGCGGATAGCAAATTTTGGATTCTTAGACATTTCTTTCATTTCCTAAGGGATTTAGGGATCAATCAGGGATTCGGTCAACTTGATAACTCCATCTAAGCTGAGCTGTTTAACACCATCCCTTGGTAAGCGCGGTATTAGAGCATAAAAGTAATCTAAACGCTGCAAGTTTTTTACGCTAGATAATAGATGACAAAGAAGAGACAGAACAAAGCAACGTTTCGCCAAGTCACTAGAAAGAGCGACGAAGAAAAAAGAAAGCGCTGGTCTCTCAACCAACGCTTTACTTAAGCTAGATTAACCTTTGGTTAATTAACCGATATTCTTACGGGCATTTTGGAACATACGCATCCAAGCGCCATTTTCACCCCAACCTTCCGGAGCCCAAGAATTTGCAACTGTGCGGAATACGCGCTCTGGGTGAGGCATCATGATAGTTACGCGACCGTCTGCTGTTGTTAAACCGGTAATCGCGTTTGGCGAACCATTCGGGTTGTTCGGGTATTGTTGTGTTGGGTTACCGAGGTTATCCACGTAACGAACCGCAACCGTACCTGATGCTTCAATCGCTGCTAGGTGCTCTGCATCACGTACTTCTACACGCCCTTCTCCGTGGGAAACCGCGATTGGCATACGCGAACCAGCCATGCCGTCGAAGAATACAGAATCAGATTTCTGAACTTCAACTAGACTAAAGCGCGCTTCAAAACGCTCAGATTCGTTGCGCACAAAACGTGGCCACAAGTCTGCACCTGGGATCAGCTCTTTCAGGTTTGATAGCATCTGACAACCGTTACATACACCTAAAGAGAACGTCTCTTCACGGTTGAAGAAGGCTTGGAACTGTTCACGAGCTTGTGCGTTAAACAGGATAGACTTAGCCCAACCTTCACCCGCACCTAGTACGTCGCCGTAAGAGAAGCCACCACAAGCTACTAGGCCATGGTATTCATCCAGTACCGCTTGGCCCGTTAGGATATCGCTCATATGGATGTCGGTTGCTTCAAAGCCTGCTCTGTCAAACGCTGCTGCCATTTCGACGTGGGAGTTAACGCCCTGCTCACGTAGGATTGCCATCTTAGGTTTAGCACCTTTCGCAATGTACGGTGCTGCAACGTCTTCATTTACGTCGAAGCTGAGCTTAACGTTTAGACCCGGGTCAGAGTTGTCTTTCTTAGCTTCATGCTCTTGGTCTGCACACGATGGGTTATCACGTAGACTTTGCATCTTATGCGTTGTTTCAGCCCAGATAACGCGTAGTTCGGTACGTGAACGTTCAAGCACAACTGCATCACCAGAAGTGATAACAAAGTCGTCTGAAGCTTCAACAGAACCAATCACATGTGAGCATGCCTCTAAGCCGTTTGCCGCCAGAGTAGATAGAACTGAATCTAGATCATCATTCTTAACTTGAACAACCGCACCTAGCTCTTCGTTAAATAGAACGGCTAGCGCATCGTCACCCAGCTTTGCGATGTTCGCTTTTACGCCACAGTGACCCGCGAACGCCATCTCAGCCAGTGTAACAAAAAGACCGCCGTCGCCTTTATCGTGGTAAGCCACTAGCTTGTCATCACGTACTAACGCTTGCATTGCATCAAAGAAGCCTTTTAGCTGCTCTGCATTATCTACGTCAGCAGGTTTGTCACCCAGCTGTTTGTATACTTGTGCCAATGCTGTCGCACCTAAGCGGTTTTTTCCGTTACCCAAGTCAACAAGAACTAGAGAGGTATCTCCTTTGTCAGTGCGTAGTTGTGGAGTCACGGTCTTACGTACGTCTTCCACACGACCAAATGCCGTGATAACTAGCGACAGTGGAGAAGTGACTTCTTTGCTCTCGCCGTTTTCTTCCCACTTGGTTTTCATCGACATGGAGTCTTTACCAACTGGGATAGTCAAACCTAAAGCAGGACACAATTCTTCACCAACCGCTTTCACTGCTTCGTAAAGACCCGCATCTTCACCTGGGTGACCCGCTGGAGACATCCAGTTCGCAGACAGTTTAATGTGTTTAATATCACCGATGTCTGTTGCCGCAATGTTCGTTAGTGACTCACCAACGGCTAGGCGAGCCGATGCTCCAAAGTCTAGTAATGCCACTGGCGTGCGCTCACCCATCGACATTGCTTCGCCATAGTAAGTGTCGTAGCTTGCCGCTGTTACTGCGCAGTTTGCTACTGGTACCTGCCAAGGACCAACCATTTGATCACGAGCAACCAGACCCGTAACTGTTCGGTCACCGATAGTAATTAGGAATGTTTTTTCTGCAACAGCAGGAAGACGAAGTACGCGATCCACCGCTTCATTAAGCTCAATACCATCACGAACAATGGCAGGGCTTTCCACTTTTAGTGTGGTTGCGTCACGGTGCATCTTCGGTGGCTTACCAAGCAGGATATCCATTGGCATATCGATTGGCGTATTGTCGAAGTGAGAATCTTCTAGCGTTAGATGACGCTCTTCTGTCGCCACACCCACCACTGCATACGGTGCGCGTTCACGCTTACAGATGGCGTCGAATGCTTCCATGTTTTCTGGCGCTACCGCTAGAACGTAACGTTCCTGTGATTCGTTACACCAGATTTCCAGTGGGCTCATGCCCGGCTCATCGTTTGGTACATCGCGTAATTGGAACTTACCGCCACGCTCACCGTCGTCGACAAGTTCAGGCAATGCGTTAGAGATACCGCCTGCACCCACATCGTGGATAAATGCGATTGGGTTATCGTCGCCTAACTGCCAACAACGGTCGATCACTTCCTGACAGCGACGTTCCATCTCTGGGTTTTCACGCTGTACCGAAGCGAAGTCCAGATCTTCTGCTGACTGACCAGATGCCATGGAAGATGCCGCACCACCACCAAGACCGATGTTCATTGCCGGACCACCAAGTACGATTAGGCTCGCACCTACAGGGATCTCTTTCTTCTGTACGTGTTCATCGCGGATGTTACCCATACCACCAGCAATCATGATTGGTTTGTGGTAACCACGAATTTCTTCACCCGCATGAGAAGTGACTTTTTCTTCGTAAGTACGGAAGTAACCCAATAGATTTGGACGACCAAATTCGTTGTTGAATGCCGCGCCGCCAAGAGGGCCTTCAAGCATGATGTCTAACGCATTCACAATACGACCCGGCTTGCCGAAGTCGGTTTCCCATGGCTGTTCAAAACCAGGAATACGTAAGTTAGAAGTTGTAAAACCAACCAGACCCGCTTTTGGCTTACCGCCGATACCCGTCGCGCCTTCGTCACGAATTTCACCGCCTGAGCCAGTCGATGCGCCCGGCCACGGAGAGATTGCCGTTGGGTGGTTGTGCGTTTCTACCTTCATCAAGATGTGCGTATCTTCATGGTGGTACGTGTATTGACGAGATTTAGGGTCAGGGAAGAAACGCCCCGCTTTAGAACCTGTCATAACGGCTGCGTTGTCTTTGTATGCAGACAGCACATAGTCAGGTGTCGTTTCAAAAGTGTTTTTGATCATTTTGAACAAAGACTTAGGTTGATCTACCCCGTCGATAGTCCAATCTGCGTTAAAAATTTTGTGGCGACAATGCTCTGAGTTCGCCTGAGCAAACATCATCAATTCAATGTCGTTTGGGTTACGCCCAAGCTTAGTAAAGTTCTCTACCAAGTAATCAATTTCATCTTCTGCGAGTGCCAAGCCAAGGGAAACGTTTGCCTCTTCAAGCGCCAGACGACCGCCAGCTAAGATATCAACATGTGCTACAGGCTTAGGCTCTGCAACAGTAAATAATGCTGATGCGGCTTCAAATTCTGTGAATACTGTTTCCATCATGCGGTCGTGAATTAACGCTTTAACAGCGTCAGCTTGAGCTTCTGATAGAACAACTGAAGATTCGACATAATAAGCCGTACCACGCTCTAGACGTTTCACTTTATCCAGACCACAGTTAACAGCGATATCGGTAGATTTAGAAGACCAAGGCGAGATAGTGCCAGGACGAGGCGTGACAAGAAGTAGAAGACCTTCAGGCTCATGCTCTTCGATGGTTGGGCCGTAAGTTAGTAACTTTTCAAGTTTTTCTAACTCTTGGTCATCAAGGTCTGACTTTAGATCGGCAAAGTGCATAAACTCGGCATAAATGCTAGTTACAGGCAGATCTTGTTCACGACAAAGTTCCAGTAGTTTATTAACACGAAACTCAGAAAGAGCTGGGGAGCCACGCAAAATTCTCATGTGCTTAGGTCTCTTATGCAATTGATTAAGGTGATATTGGAATAAATTCAGACACTTAAAATAAGCCCTGTCGAACCTATGCCGATTCCACCTCGTCATTGCGAGCGCATTATATAGTAATTGTTTTTGTGATGTAACATCAAAAGCAACCGTTTGCGTCATTTTTTTTGTCAAATTTGAATTACAACTAAAATGTCGATAAAACACACAATGTCACGTTATAAGTGTGTGATTCACTTTGCCCCATGAGCTCGCTTTGATATAAAGGCAAATAGAAATTTTCCAAGATGTACCTATTAATGCAAATAAGTCACTTCAACCGGCTCAAGCGCAGTGCTCTAATTTTAGTTTCTGTTCTTTTACTCTCTGCTTGCCAGATTGAGTCGGAGCCCAAAAGTGAATTTGAAAAAATTCAAGAACGTGGTGTGCTTCGTGTTGGCACGCTAAACAATCAGCTTTCCTACTACATAGGTCCCGATGGTCCCGCAGGGTTGGATTACGAATTGGCGCGTCAGTTTGCGGAGCAGCTCGGCGTCAAACTCGAGATTAAACCAGCCTTTCGCCAGGCTGAGCTTTTTCCTGCTCTTAAGAAAGGAGATATCGATATCATCGCTACGGGTTTAAATCAAACGTCACAAGCAGTCAAACGATTTAGACCAGGCCCTGCCTATTATTATGTAAGCCAACAAGTGGTATATAAAAAAGGGCAACTTCGACCACGTGATATCGAACAACTCATTGAATACCAAGCCTCGAAAGACGACGAGTCCGACGAAGATACAAATGCAGGCGCTCAAACATTAAAGATCGTTGAACAATCGCAATATGTTCCGACCCTAACAGCGTTAAAGAAGCAGTATCCAGAACTTCAGTTTGAAATTGTTGGTGATGCTGACACGAGAGACTTACTCAAATACGTATCGAAGGGTGAGTTACGTTTTACTGTGACTGATTCGGTGGAACTTTCCCTAGCTCAACGCCTTTACCCCGATCTTGCGCTCGCGTTCGAACTTACAGAAGATCAACCTGTGTCTTGGTTTACTCGACGTTCTGAAGACGAAAGCTTGTATGCAATGCTGATAGAGTTTTTCGGTAACATCAAACAATCAGGAGAACTGTCCACCCTCGAAGAAAAGTACATTGGTCATATTGAAGCATTTGACTACGTTGATACTCGCGCATTCATTCGAGCTCTGGATGACAAATTGCCTAAATGGGCACCTTTATTCCAAAAATACAGCGAAGAGTTCGACTGGCGATTAATTGCAGCATTGGCTTATCAAGAGTCACACTGGAAACCAACAGCAAAATCGCCAACGGGTGTTAGGGGGATGATGATGCTGACTCTGCCAACGGCGAAAAGCGTCGGGGTGACTGACCGTTTGGACCCTGAGCAATCTGTTCGTGGTGGTGTCGAGTACTTACGTCGTATTGTAAGTCGCGTGCCTGATAGCATTAACGAGCATGAAAAAATATGGTTTGCGTTAGCTTCATACAATATTGGTTACGGCCACATGATGGACGCACGACGACTCACCAAAGCACAAGGTGGCGATCCGAACGCTTGGGCTGATGTAAAAGACAGGCTGCCTTTACTGCGTCAGAAGCGCTATTACAGTCAAACTCGCTATGGGTACGCCAGAGGCGATGAAGCGCGTAATTACGTAGAAAATATTCGACGTTACTACCAATCCATCATTGGTCATGTCAGCCAACAGCCAGCGATTGATGAGAATAGCGATGACTTGCAAGTGATTCCGCCGCTCAACCCCGACATTTTGATATCGGGCGCAGTAGAGACCGTCGTAGAACAAGTCTCTGGCGCTTCTGACGTCACGGTTGAAGAAGACACCGAACAAGAAAGCATTGAAGAATAAACCCGCGGTAAACTAAAAAATGACGAGCCTATGAAGCTCGTCATTTTTGTTGAGTCCTAACGAAAACTTATCTAGACTCCAATATTCTGAGTGACACCAACCACACTCAACCATTCCTTTGGTTGGTCGCCTTTTCTTCATCGTTAGTAAAACTGATTGCTTTGTAACAGATTACTTTACAACCACATGGTTTAGCTCACTTGATGAAGCGGCGCTTTCGGCTACACTCTGCCGAAATAACGTCACTCCTATTATTAAGCATCGTATTGAAATTGTTTGCTGGCTCTGTGCAATGCAGAAGTCAAATGAAGAACGTTTAAACCATACAATGTTTAGTGCGATTATCGAGCCTATTGCCAAGCATCGATGAGCCGCGCTTTACTGGTATAAGTCTTGTCTGCAGGAGGTTTTGAATCTGAGAAGACGTAGAGTGCAGTCAAAGCGTTTAAATAACACAGTAGCTGCTATCCGACGTAAACGTAAACTGACATGTATGAAAAAGAAAGTAAGTTCACGTAATCGTGTTTTTGTACATTTAGTCAATCACTAGTGCGTCCAAGCAAACATCTACCACGTTGTAGGTGTTTGCTAGCCCTCACTACTCCTACTACCTTGTTCGCTCTCTCCATTTTCTAATGCTTTTTGTGCTTGCTTCTTCGCTTTAATTTCCTTTCGGCGGCGCTTAAAAAACGCTTGTAGCTGAGTGCGGCACTCATCTTCTAGCAGCCCCTTTTCAACGAAGGCGTAATGGTAAGCTGCTTGGCTTTCAAACAAATTAAGCACTGTTCCTGCAGCTCCAGCTTTTAAATCTGGCGCTCCAAAAACAACCCGCTTAACGCGGCTATGCAATAAGGCTCCGGCACACATTGGGCATGGCTCAAGTGTTACATATAACGTCGTATCCAGAAGACGGTAATTTTCTAGCTTTTGGCCTGCTTTACGCAGTGTTTGGATCTCAGCATGTGCGGTAGCGTCATGGGTGCCAATAGAGCGGTTCCAGCCCTCAGCGATAATTTCACCATCTTTGACAAGCACTGCGCCGACAGGTACTTCCCCCTCAGCTTCTGCTTGCTCAGCAAGCTCCATCGCTCTGCGCATAAACAATTCATCTTGAGGGGTAAACGGATGGTTAGACAAAGGAGGCTCCAAAGAAACAAAAAACGATTGAAGTCAGGAATTTTATCACCAACTTCGGTTTCACTACAGCAACACATCACGAGACAAAGTTTGCAACTCCAAAAAACCTAGTTACAAGACCTATCGATGTTCGTTTTGCGAGAACAAAAAAGCGCAGATCGAAGACCTGCGCTTTTTGGCTGCCAATTAGCGGCTTTCACACCCTACACGTTTTTACATGGTGTAAGTGTAAGGAGCTTGAATGCCTAGCGGGATACCTACCATCCAATAAGCAACTAGGAAGATAGACCAACCGATCAGCATTGCGATCGAGAATGGCATCATTAGTGACGCAAGCGTACCGATACCAGCCGACTTCACATAACGCTGACAGTAAACCACTACAAGAGGGAAAAATACCATTAGAGGCGAAATGATGTTCGATACAGAGTCACCCACACGGTAAGCCGCTTGAGACAGCTCAGGCGAGATACCAACCGCCATTAGCATTGGCACTAAGATTGGACCAATTAAAGCCCATTTTGCCGATGCCGAGCCAATAAGTAGGTTTACAGACGCGGTTAGAAGGATCATACCGATGATGGTCACTTCACCTGGTAGGTTCATCGCTTTTAAGCCTTCTGCGCCATACAACGCTAGCATCGTACCGATGTTTGACTGAGCAAATGCAGATAAGAACTGAGCACAGAAGAACGACATAACAATGTATGCGCCCATGGTCGACATGGTATCAGCCATCGCTTTGATAATGTCGTTGCTGGTCTTGAACGTTCCAGACACTTTACCGTAAACGTAACCAGGAATGATAAACAGAATAAAGATCAACGGCACGATAGACTTCATTATCGGTGCTGAGAAGGCCGTAATTTCACCTTCAGGCGAGCGTAGCGCTGATGTTTCTGGAATTAATGCTGCAACAAGTAAGGCAATACCCGCCATCATTGCCCAACCAGCATAACGAAATGCTTTTGATTCCAGTTCAGTAAATGAGCCTAGGTTTGGCGCAGTTTCCGCATCATCATCAATTGGCATTTTTGATAAACGAGGCTCGATGATTTTCTCTGTCACGTACCAACCAATCCCCACAATAATGATAGAGGATAGGCCAGTGAAGAAGATGTTCGCTAATGGGTTAACCACATATTCAGGATCAAGAACCTGCGCCGCAGTTTGCGTAAAGCCAGCTAGTAGTGGATCGATACCTGAAGGGATAAAGTTTGCAGAGAAGCCACCAGATACACCTGCAAATGCTGCCGCAATACCTGCTAGAGGGTGACGACCTGCCGCATGGAAGATAATACCGCCAAGAGGAATAACCAGAACATAGCCTGCATCTGCCGCAGTATGCGATACAATGGCAACCAAAATAAGCATTGGAGTAAGAAGCTTAGCTGGCGTGAAGTTCAGCATCTTCTTAAGACCCGTCGTAATAAAGCCCGAAGAATCTGCAACACCCACACCTAGCATTGCGACAAGTACGATACCCAGTGGCGCAAAGCCAGTAAACGTCGTCACCATATTAGCAAGGAAACTTGCTAGCGCTTCGCCCGTAAGTAAGTTGGTGATAGTAAGAGCTTCGCCCGTTCGAGGGTTTGGAAGATCGAATGATACATTCGACAAAAGTGCTGACGCCGCCCAAGTAATGATCAATGCCCAGAAGAACAAAATCGCAGGATCAGGAATTTTGTTACCTGTCCTCTCGATAAAGTTTAAAAAGCGCTCCATCCCGCTCGGCTTCGATGATGGTGCCTTATTTACAGCTTGGTTACTCATGGTAACTCCATAGTGAATGATGTTGGTGCCAAGGCCTATTTGAGTAATTATGACGGCCTACTATCCAACGAGTATTCTAGTAAACACTAATGGAGAAAGCACAAGGTTCTATATTTTTTTTCATAATTGGAGACATATTTTGCAAAAAAACAAAACCAAAGATACAAGCCTGAAACATTATGGAAAAATCAACATATACATTTAGTAAACGAGCTGGCAAAAACAGAGGTTGCATAGAGCGATGAATAGATAGTTTTAAGAAAAGAAACTATACGTGATGAGAAGCAAGAAATAATTCTCTTCAATATAAAAAGGGCAACGCGGACAGTGAACACCTTATCCAGAACTCCAATCGGTTTTGATTGAATCGGCATAAAACAGGAACCTAGACTATTTAATCAAATTCGCTATGTTTAGAGATCATGGTTTTCAGCTCTACCGATTGTATTTTACCGTGGCGATCTTGCCATAGAGCTTCCATATGTATCGTTTTAAGTGCGCCCGACAGAGTTGCCGTTGGCACAGACCAAGATAAAGTATACAAGGGGTGCGTAGTATCTTCCCCAGAGACAATATTTGTATCAAAATTAGCGGCGGGCATCGAGGGGACTGCAGAAATAGCCCCACGCGTACGAAACCACTCTAATTTCTGCTCAGCAAGATTTAGCGCTTCAATGCTATGCATCGCGTAATCTGCCCGCAGCTCAATGTAAGCTTGCAACTTAACCAATCCAAGAGCACCGACACCAATTAAAATAAAAGAAATCATTATTTCAATTAAACTAAAACCATGTTGTTTACTTGGCATTCCAACTTCCCTCTTGCCAACGAACATCATTTCTCCTTGTTGTAGGTCTTTTGCTGGAATCAAATAGTAACTCCATTGAGCCCGCAATTGAGGTTTTTAACCCATCAGTATCAAAACCATAACCACCCGTTGCGTGAAATGCCCCTGCATCAACATAAACAGTTTGTGTAAGATCAGTATATTGTTTACCAATGGTAAAATTAGTCGGTGAGCCATCAGCATTCGAGAACAAACTTTCCCAATAGCTTTTTAACTCATTAGGAGCAAACTGTGGTTTAGTTTTATCGACTAAATGAAAAAGCGAACCCTGAAATGTTGTTGAACCAGTATTGATAAAAATACCATCTTGAATAACTAACGTATATTTCTCATGGTTGCCTTGAAGTGCTAAATTCCCGTGAATGGCGCAGTCACCAGTAATCCAAACCTTATCTACTTCCTTAAAAGCATTTTCGATAGCTGATTTACACTGTGTCGCATTTGACAAATTGATTTTCCCAGCTTTCGGAAATGAAGCTTTGACTTTATCAATATTTTCCGGTGTTTTTTTGTAATCAAAAAAGGTTTGGAATGGATCGACTTCAGAGTCATAAACAAAATCGCCTTTTAGCTGCGGATCAGAAGTTTCAGGTTTATTAGTTTTCGTAATTGCATTCCCAGCTTTTACTGTAACATTGGTTGTCGTTGCAGCGGTACACCCTCCAGAAGGAGAACCATCATATAAGCTATTCGCTCTTATTGATGCAGTGTTATATTTTGATCCTGTGCTTCCGCCTTCCATGGTATAACTATACCGATAAGTCAGTGATATGCATTCATACAGATTGTCAGAATTAAGATCACCTTTCGCATCTGGATGAACCTTTAAATCACCATAAGTAGTTAACTTGGATGTGGTTTGTATCGCTCCTTTTCCACGATTACTTAGTGTACTGAAAGTTTTATTGAGCTGGGCCCAACCATTGTGAGATATAGAATTAATACGATAGACTCCTGCCCCTATATCAGTAACGTTCAGCTGGCTAAGGTTTAATTCCCTCTTACATAAGGTATTTAAATTATTGTGATTAATTGGGATGAGCTCGTTCACTATGGATACATCATCTGTGACATAAGCAAATAGACACTCAAGCCCCCCTTCCGCTTCCCAGTGCTGTTGCCGAGAACTAACTTCATTCTGCGCACGCTTAATTTGATAAAATAGATTCTTATATGACCCTAACGTCACAACCAAAGCGACAGAGAGCAGTATGGAAGTAATAAGTAACGTGGCCACTCCTTGTTGATGCTTACGTATCATTGCCAATTCCTTTGCTGAACTTGTAATAAAATGGCGTGAGAAATTGCCGGATCATTTTTTAATTCAGCGGCCATTGAAATAGAAATAAACGCACTCTCTATTGACGAACCTGATAGTAATGTTCGACTAACACCAAATTGAGTTACTTTAATTTGCTTAGGATCAAAAAGATCAAAACATCCACTAGCAGCAGACACGACACTTAAAGGTGATGGTGAATCATCCTGGCAATATTCCAACATATTATCCTTTAACCGATATATCGTATTACTCACAGAGCTTGCTGTGTTTCGATAAACATAACCGATTTTTTCGGATTGTTGATATAGAACGCTAGGAGAACCGGAAAGCATCATTGATTTTGTCGTAATACCATCAAACCCTGCTCGTTGAATATCCTCTTTCACTTGTTGAATTACACTACTCATCTGCTGAAGTAGCATTATTTCCTTGCTTCGCTGCACAGCTGTTTTTTGGTTAGAAAGAAACACTGCGCCAACAATGCCCAAAGCGACAAGTCCTAACAACGCAGCAATCATAAACTCAACAAGTGTACTACCCTGCTGTTTAGCATTGTTCAAAGCCATATTTTGCCTTATTCATAGCGCACACTTTTACTCGCCCTGCTCCGTTATGAACAGTTACTTTTATCGGACTGGTATCCGCTTGAGATTTCTTCAGGTGAATACTTCCCGCATTTTTGGGATTCCCCATAACACGATCAAACTTGACGCTAGTTATATTACTCGACACCACCAGACCCCGATATAGATGACCTTGCAGCTCAGCAACAGTATTCATTGAAGTAATGTCAGTGACATTCGATACACTCGAGAGTGTGAGCTTCCAGCTTCCGGTGGATGAAGGCAAGCCTTGAATATGAACCCAAAAATCTTGATTTCTCATCACCGATTCCGATTTCGCTTGGATCAAAAAACCCTGTAATTCGTTGGCTAAATTCACTATTTTCATGTGTTGGCTAACTTTTGAAAAACTTGGGGCGACAAAAAGTAGTAGCACTGACAAGACAGCAACAGTAATAAGAAGCTCCAACAACGTAAACCCGCGAGGCATTTCCCAAATTCCTATGTAAACGGCAAAAGGGCCGTAATTCATCTTGCACAGATGCTATCACCTGCCAAAAATAGGCGGAAAAGTGAAAAGGAAACTACTCGTGATGATTCGAATTTCTCGTTGTAACGGCTACAAAAAAGGATTGAGAGGGATGACATTGATCGAATTACTGATAGCTGTCGTGATTGTCGGGATCATTGCTGCGATCGCCTACCCTTCTTACACTAATCATGTAATCAAGTCTCATAGGACGGTTGCCTTGAGCGATCTTAGTCGAATTCAGCTAGAGCTAGAGACATCTTATGATGGTGGGTACGACTGGAGTCATATTCTCTCTGGAGGAACATGCACTCTATGTGACTCAGACAAAAATAGATTTTCTTTCGATATTGCTAGCTCTGCAAGTACGGCCTATACCATTACAGCAACAGCAAAATCACCTCTTGGACAAGACGACGACGAGTGCTTGACTGGTTCTAAAACGATTACTTTAACGTCAACAAATGTCGAAGAACCAAGTGATTGCTGGAACTAGCAAGAACACCGAGATGCAAAAAGGCCTGCATTTTAGCAGGCCTTTGTATTTGTGCTTTTCACTAACGTCTTAGCTGGTTAAATCATCAAAGAACTTTTTCACACCGTTGAAAAAGCCTTCTGATTTAGGCTTGTGCTTTGTCGCCGCTTCACCACCACAAGACTCTTCAAACTCTTTGAGCAGTTCTTTTTGGCGTGAGCTTAGGTTTACTGGTGTTTCAACAACCAACTTCACAATAAGATCACCAACACCGCCACCGCGAACGCCTTTCACACCTTTACCACGCATGCGGAACATACGACCTGTTTGCGTTTCTGAAGGTACTTTTAGGCTTACGCGACCATCTAGAGTTGGCACTTCAACTTCACCACCTAGAGCCGCCATCGCAAAGCTTACTGGCACTTCACAGTATAGGTTGTTGCCATCACGCTCGAAGATATGGTGCTCTTTCACGTGCACTTGTACATACAAGTCGCCAGCAGGCGCCCCCATTTCTCCCGCTTCACCTTCGCCAGATAGACGAATACGGTCGCCAGTATCAACACCTGCTGGGATCTTAACGTTAAGTGTTTTTGTTTTCTGCTTACGACCTTGACCATGACACTCATTACAAGGGTCTTTAATGATTTTACCTTTACCGTGACAGGTAGGACAGGTTTGTTGCACTGCGAAGAAGCCTTGTCGCATCTGTACTTGACCATGACCATGACAGGTACCACATGTTTCAGCAGATGAACCTTTCTTCGCGCCACTACCATCACAGGTATCACAGTGTACTAGTGTCGGTACTTCGATCTCTTTCGTTACACCACGAACTGCTTCTTCTAGCGTTAATTCCATGTTGTAACGTAGGTCAGCACCTCGCTGGGCACGGTGGCCACCACCGCCACGACGACCACCACCAAAGATGTCACCGAATACATCGCCAAAGATGTCGCCGAAATCAGCACCGCCGCCGCCAAAGCCGCCGCCACCGAAACCACCGCCGCCTTGTTCAAAAGCAGCATGACCGTATTGGTCGTACGCCGCTTTCTTTTGAGGGTCGGTCAGAACTTCGTACGCTTCTTTTACTTCTTTAAACTTGTCCGCCGCAGAATCATCACCCTGGTTTCGGTCTGGGTGGAATTTCATCGCTAGACGCTTATACGCCTTTTTGATATCGCGCTCTGAGGCATCACGGCTTACGCCTAATACTTCGTAAAAATCACGTTTTGACATGTTCTTCGTCACCAGTTAATTACTACAAACGGCATCGATTCACCGCTTGGTATTTGTATCGTTCTAGGTAAGTGCACTTGTCTGCAACATACTTAACTAGAAAGACAGCGTTTACAAACAGACGGGCGTAAGAGTTGCCCCAAACGCCCGCACACGAAGTCTTATCGACCCCAGATGGCTATGCAGCCATCTGGTTAAGAAATATTATTTCTTGTCGTCTTTAACTTCTTCGAACTCAGCATCTACAACGTCGTCTTCTTTAGACTGTGCACCTGCGTCAGCACCTTGTGCTTGCTGCGCTTGAGCTTGTTGTTGAGCGATTTCCATCAGCTTTTGAGAAGCAGTCATTAGTGCTTGAACTTTAGCATCGATAGCTTCTTTGTCTTCGCCTTTACGTGCTGTTTCTAGCTCAGAAATTGCTGCTTCAATCTTCTCTTTCTCTTCTGCAGGTAGCGCTTCACCAGCTTCTTCGACTTGCTTACGAGTACCGTGAATCATTTGGTCAGCTTGGTTACGTGCAGTCGCTAGCTCTTCGAACTTCTTGTCCGCTTCTTTGTTAGCTTCTGCTTCTTGAACCATTTTCTCGATGTCTTCATCGCTTAGACCGCCAGAAGCTTGGATAGTGATCTTCTGCTCTTTACCAGTCTGCTTGTCTTTCGCAGACACGTGTAGGATACCATCCGCATCAAGGTCAAAAGTAACCTCGATTTGTGGCATACCACGTGGTGCAGGCTGGATGCCTTCTAGGTTAAATTGGCCTAGAGACTTGTTGTACATCGCTTGCTTACGCTCACCTTGTAGAACGTGGATAGTTACCGCGCTCTGGTTATCTTCCGCTGTAGAGAAAACTTGGTTCGCTTTAGTTGGGATAGTTGTGTTCTTCTCAACTAACTTAGTCATCACGCCACCCATTGTCTCGATACCTAGAGACAGTGGAGTTACGTCTAGTAGTAGTACGTCTTTAACGTCACCAGCAAGTACACCACCTTGAACTGCAGCACCCATTGCTACTGCTTCGTCAGGGTTTACGTCACGGCGCGCTTCTTTACCAAAGAACTCAGCAACTTTCGCTTGAACCATTGGCATACGAGTCTGACCACCAACTAGGATTACGTCAGTGATGTCGTTTACTGATAGGTCAGCGTCAGCTAGAGCTACTTTTAATGGCTCAAGAGAGCGTTGTACTAGGTCTTCAACTAGAGATTCTAGTTTTGCACGAGTCACTTTAATGTTCATGTGCTTAGGACCAGTTGCATCTGCAGTAACGTAAGGTAGGTTTACGTCTGTTTGAGAAGTAGAAGAAAGCTCGATTTTCGCTTTCTCTGCTGCTTCTTTAACACGCTGCATTGCTAGTGGGTCGTTCTTAAGGTTGATGCCTTGCTCTTTGTTGAACTCATCAACCAAGTAGTTGATTAGACGGTTATCAAAGTCTTCACCACCTAGGTGAGTATCACCGTTAGTTGCTAGAACTTCGAATGTTTTCTCGCCTTCAACTTCATCAATTTCGATGATTGAAATATCGAATGTACCACCACCAAGGTCGTATACCGCGATAGTGCGATCGCCGCCCTTCTTATCAAGACCGTAAGCTAGCGCAGCTGCTGTTGGTTCGTTGATGATACGTTTAACTTCTAGACCTGCGATACGGCCAGCATCTTTTGTCGCTTGACGCTGAGCATCGTTAAAGTAAGCAGGTACTGTGATAACTGCGCCAGTTACTTCCTCACCAAGGAAGTCTTCAGCAGTTTTCTTCATTTTCTTAAGAACTTCAGCAGAAACCTGAGGAGCTGCCATTTTTTGGCCTTTCGCTTCTACCCAAGCATCACCGTTGTCAGCCTTAACGATTTTGTAAGGCATGATTTCGATGTCACGCTGAACTTCTTCGTCTTCAAAACGACGACCGATTAGACGCTTAATTGCAAATAGCGTGTTTTCTGGGTTAGTTACTGCTTGACGTTTCGCTGGTTGACCTACTAGCGTCTCACCGTCAGTGTAAGCAATAACCGATGCAGTAGTACGTTCGCCCTCTGCGTTTTCAATTACACGTGGTTTGTCGCCGTCTAATACAGCAACACATGAGTTAGTAGTACCTAAGTCAATACCAATGATTTTACCCATCTGGCTATCTCCGAATAAATTCTATTTTCGTTTGGTTATAACCCCAATGTGGGGGGAGGAGAATCGGGTTTCAACCCTTGCTCACAAACAAAAATAATCAATGTTTGCTTCTCTATGCCACATAGATAAGGGCGGCAAAATGCTTTTCAAGGGCAGAATTAAAAAAAAGCGTCTTTTTTCGAAATTTATGTGTTTCTTTCTGATTAGTTGGGAACTCGTCACACTGCTGTAGCGCAACAAAACGTCATTTCCCAGATAAATTTATTTATGCCCGACTCTTCCTAAATAAAAAACGAGCTCATAAGAGCTCGCTTCAATATTAGGGTTAAAATAAATTATTCAAGGTATTAGGCGTTCGCTTGAGCAGGCTCAGCATCAACACCTTCTTCTTTACCTATCTCACCTTCTGTTTTTGCAACAATGGTGTTCACTGCCGTGTCGCCGACAACGTTAGATGATGTACAGAACATATCATTAATACGGTCGACCGCTGCAATGATTGCCAAACCTTCAGGTGGTAAACCTAGCTGGTGAAGCAAAACGCCTACCATTACCACGCCGCCCCCAGGAACGCCGCCAGCACCAATAGATAACAGAAGAATAGTTAAGCCAAGTGTAAAGATGTCTGCGGTGTTAATTGGCTGGCCAAAAGCGTTCGCAACAAACATCGTTGCGAGAGCAATATAGATAGACACACCAGACATATTCATCGTTGCGCCCAGTGGTACACCGAAGCCAGCAACCGATTTAGAGACCTGAAGCTTTTCTGTCAGTGTGCGCATCGTTACCGGGATAGTCGCATTTGAGCTCGCGGTAGATAGAGAGAAAAGAATCTGCTCACGAGTTGCACGTAGGAAAGTCTTTGGAGAGGTTCCTGTCGCAATACTCACTGCCATTGGGTAGAAGAAGAAGATCCAGAACACCAACATCGCAACCACCAAAGCCACGTAACCGGCAACGGACATTAATGTATTGGCGTTTAGCGTTGCACCTAGTTGAATCATTAGTGCGAACACACCATATGGTGCAAGACTCATCACTAATCCAACCAATTTCATCATGATTTCATTTGCCATTTTGAATGTGCGAATAGCCGGGCCACCACGAGAATCCAAAGCTTGAATTGCAAGCCCCGTCAAAATTGCCATAAAGATGATTTGCAGCATGTCGCCGCTAGCAAACGCTTGTACAGGGTTGCTAGGAACAATGTTAACAACTAAAGAGAAAATGTCCGGCGTCTCTGTCGTTGTCAGTTGTACAGCCTCAGATACCGTTCCTGCTAGATTAGCACCCGCTCCTGGCTGGAAGATCAAGCCGACAGTCAAAGCCGCCGTAATCGCAATGATGGTGTTAAGAATGTAAAGGGTAAAGGTTTTTCCACCAAGACGACCAAATGCACTGATGTCTTTCAAGTCAACAATGCCGCATACGATTGAAACGTAAACTAAAGGAACAACAAGCAATTTGATCAGTGAGACGAACATGCCGCCAACACCTTCTGCTGCTCCAAGTAGGTATGTATCAAAAATCGCAATACCGCTAAATAAGTACTGAATTGCTGTCCCCAGCACAAGGCCGGCAAACAAGCCTATAAAAATCTTACTAGAAAGCGATTTATCCATTATAAATCTCCGATATGTTGTGTTTACTATTTACATTTTTGTAGTTATATATGCTTACTTTTAAAGCATTAGTCGCAAATCATACACACCGAAGTTACAAAATAAAGTGATAATTTACATTTTTGTTAACGAAATTGTTTTAGAAAAAATGACTATATTTACATTCCTATGCAGAACAAACATTCACACAGCGAATGATTACAATCACTTATAGCCCTTTCCGTTAATAAACACGCAGCGAGATGAGAGAAAATCTCCTATAGGAAAATAATTAACCAATAGGAAAAAATATGAAGGGGATCAAATTTTCATTTATCGACACACAACGAAGTTCGATGCAGTCATTTATGTTTAAAACAAAAAAGCGCCCATCAAAAATGATGGGCGCTTTTATATTTAAAAAAACAGGGAGTTAAAGTTACTTAGCAACCATTACCATTGCAGGACGAATCACACGGCCGTTTAGTTCGTAACCTTTTTGCATAACAAACATAACAGTGTTTGATTCATGATCAGGGCTCTCCTGAATCGACATCGCTTGATGGAACTCTGGATTGAATGCTTCACCTTCAGGGTTGATTGCTTTCAAGCCAAATTTCGCGACAACGTCTACAAACGTTTTATGTGTTAGTTCAACGCCTTCTAGGAACGGCTTCACAGTTTCATTCTCTGTATCTGCCGCTTGAATTGCACGCTCTAGGTTATCAATAACAGGAAGCAGCTCTTCTGCAAACTTGTTCAACGCAAACTTACGTGCTTTATCGATCTCTTGCTCAGTGCGACGACGCATGTTTTCTACTTCAGCTTTAGAACGCAACACCGCATCTTGTTGCTCTTTTACTTTTGCCTCGCTAGACAATAGTGCCGCTTCTAGTTGAGCAATCTTAGCGTCTGTCTCATCACCAAGCTCTTCAAGCTCAGCTTCAACTTCTTGTGCTTCAGCTTCTACTTTTTCAGCCTCTTCGATGATTTGATCAAGCTCTTCTTCTGTAACTTTGTTTTCTTCGTTGCTCATGATATCTCCAGAATTCAACATAATGCCCTTAAAGCCATGCGCGTTTTTGCGGGCTTTAACCACATAAAAATTCGCATATTTAGGTGACTTGCCATTATTATGGGGATGAAGATTCCTGATTCAAGCCTCTTTAATGCGGAAATGCTATGAAAAATCCATGTAACGTGATCGCGATTATCGGAAAACCAAGAGATCAACAAGCAATTCAAACTCATAAAGAGTTGTACCAATGGTTGACCTCTGAGGGCTATAAAGTATTCATTGACGATCGCCTTGCCGCAATACTGGATGATATCCCACAGAGTCAGTTTGCTAGCTTAGTTGAACTAGGAAAAAATGCCGATCTAGCCATTGTGGTTGGTGGCGATGGCAACATGCTAGGTGCAGCAAGAATTTTATCCCGATTTGATGTACCAGTTATAGGCGTGAACCGCGGAAATTTGGGCTTCTTAACTGACTTGAACCCAGACGACTTCCAAGCGTCTCTGCAAGCGGTACTCGACGGTGAGTACATTGAAGAGGAGCGTTTTCTTTTAGAGGCGGAAGTACACCGCCACGGACAAATAAAGAGCCATAACGCTGCGCTAAACGAAGCCGTACTTCACCCAGGGCAAATTGCTCATATGATTGAATTTGAAGTGTATATTGATGAAAGCTTCGCCTTCTCTTTACGGGCCGATGGTTTGATTGTCTCCACTCCGACTGGCTCGACGGCATATTCACTTTCTGGCGGCGGCCCAATTCTTTCTCCTAGCTTGAATGCCATTTCACTCGTGCCAATGTTCCCTCATACATTGTCGAGTCGACCTTTGGTGGTTGATGGAAAACGTCGAATTAAATTGGTGGTATCACCAGAAAACCGTGGAACACAAGAAGTTAGCTGTGATGGACAAGTCTCACTTCCAGTTACCCCTGGCGACGAAATTCACATCTATCAAAGTCCAAATGTACTAAAGCTCATCCATCCAAAAGACTACAGCTACTATCACGTCTTACGGAATAAGCTTGGCTGGTCTAGTAAATTGTTCTAACACTTGTTACTCAGGGTAATAACTTCAATAAAAAAGCCAGCAGCTCAATTGCTACTGGCTTTTGGCTTTCTTAGACAAGAAATAGACACAAAGTAGTGAGGCGACACGATATTTGTCATCATTAAAGAGAAGCTTATAAATTTTGATCCTGTGGGCAAACTTTACACAAAAGATAGAAAAGCAAATTCAATGATCTATGTCCGGTGATATTCTCACCATGAATAGAGTATTAACTCTATTTCATACAATCAATAAAGGACATATTATGAAGAAAACCATCATTCTGTCTGTTCTCAGTACATTAGCACTTATTGGCTGCCAATCAGAGGAAACGCAAGTCAACAGTGTATCCAACGCAAAAGCGGAAGATATCACTAAGACGAAGCGTGCCCTAGCTCAACAATTGAGTGAGAACTATGCTGCCATTGAACCCATGTTGAGAAGAGATATTACTCCGCAACAGACTAACGTGTCTGTATCAGCATTTGTTAAGCAAAACCCTAACTCAGAGTTCAGCCGCCAGCTTGTACAAGCTGACACTCAAATTCGTAGCTGGAAAGGTATTTCTGAATACTCAGATCAGTTGTTAGAAGTTCGCTTGGCAAATGAAGCCATGATAACAGCATGGCAAAGTGGCGAGGTCGAGCCATTATTTGCGTTTGAACCAAGTGGTGATGATGAGAATTGGCAATACATCGAAGCATTTGATGTTTATGGCAACATCCATCAACTCGATGTTTACCAGCTCCCTGAGGTACCTGTACTTGTCGTTGATAACAATAGCTCTGCAGAGCTAAAAGCAGGCTTGCAAGCTATGCAAGCTGAGATGAAAAAACTCGGTCAACCAGCTTTAGTTCAACCATATATTGCTGATGAACAACGCCAAAATACACCGTTATTGTCAAGTAGCGCAGTGGGCGAAGCGGCTCCAATTCAAACCACGCAGTTGAAAAAGATCCGTCTAGCCGATGACAAAGAACCTTGGATCTCTGGCAAGGCAGAAATCTACGCTATCGTAACGGGCGTCAATCCAAGTCGTGATGAACCTACTCTCGATTTGGTGGAGCTTCCATACTTAGACTACGATAACCAAGATTACTATCCAAATCAGATCATTATTCACTGGTCTCGTTACCGCTGGGGTGCGGCAGACATTGTGCTCATGGAGCAAGATGACGGCACAGACTATAAACAATTGGCAAAACTCCTTGTTCAAGTTGCCGAAGAAGTATTGAAAGCGATTCCAGATCCAGAAGTTCAGGCTTACGCGATTATTCCGCAAATCACGAACAAGATCATCGACACTATCCCCGATGGTGTACTCACGAATGATGATGACTTCGTCGACGTTTACTACACTCTAATGCAAGATACTTCATACGTAGATCACCCAGGTGCAGGTGTGAATGCAGTCGTCACACTAGAACCACTAACGATTAACCCAACTCGTCCGTAACCTGTTCAATTTTAATGAGTCGTTGTAATCACATCGGCTCATTTTTCCCACTTCATCACAAAAAAACAGCCTACAAAGAAAATTTGCCTCACCTGACTTTACTGTATAAAGAAACAGTATATACTGTTCTCTTATACAGTATTGTTCAGTTATACAGGTAAATAAAATGCTGGCTCATCTAAGTGTTAATAATTTTGCGATTGTTAAGTCTTTACAACTCGAGCTTTCTAAGGGCATGACCACCATTACAGGTGAAACAGGCGCGGGTAAATCCATTGCTATCGATGCTTTAGGGCTCTGCTTAGGCGGACGAGCCGATGCCGGCATGGTGCGACAAGGTGAAGAGAAAACCGAAGTTAGCGCCGCTTTTTTATTGGACAACAACTTACATGCAACACGTTGGTTAGAAGATAACGATCTGCTAGATGGCAGTGAGTGTATTTTGCGTCGTATTATCACAAAAGAAGGCCGCTCAAGAGCCTTCATTAATGGCAGCCCTGTTCCACTATCACAACTCAAATCTCTAGGGCAGCTACTTATCAATATCCATGGGCAGCACGCTCATCATCAATTGATGAAAAGTGAGCACCAAATGGCCATGCTCGACCAATATGCTGGGCATTTAAACCTACTAAAAAGCACACGAAGTGCTTACCAGCATTGGCGTCAGGCAGACAATAACCTCAAGCAACTAAAAGAAAATAGCCAGCAAAACCAGGCGCAAAAACAATTGCTTGAATACCAAATCAAAGAACTAAATGAGTTATCGCTAGGTGAAGAAGAATTTGCAGAGCTCGAGCAAGAGCACAAACGACTATCCAACAGTGGTGAACTCGCCACTACCTGTCAGCAAGCCATCGAACTTATTTACGAAGGTGAAGAAGTCAATGCGCTTGGTATTTTGCAATCGGCCAATCACTCCCTAATTCAATTAGCCGAATTAGATGAAAAGCTATCTGAGCTACCTAACATGCTGTCAGAAGCGATGATTCAACTTGAAGAAACGAAGAATGAATTACGCAGCTACTTAGACGGCATCGATGTTGATCCAGCTCGTATGGCTTATGTAGAAGAACGTTTTTCTAAAGTGATGTCTGTAGCTCGTAAACACCACGTAATGCCAGAAGAACTCTACCAGCATCATCAAGATCTTCTGGCCCAAGTAGAAGCGTTAGATTGCTCCGATGAACGTTTAGATGAGCTTGCTCAAGAAGTAGAACACAAGTACCAAAGCTTTCTAACACAAGCAGAAAAACTGCACAAATCACGCAGCCGTTACGCAAAAGAACTGAACAAACTGATCACACAAAGCATGCACGAATTGAGCATGGAGAAAGCAGTATTCAGTATCGAAGTTAGCAATGACAACACGCACCCATCGCCGCTTGGCATGGACAGCGTGTGCTTCTTAGTATCGACCAACCCGGGACAACCATTACAACCTATAGCAAAAGTTGCGTCAGGCGGTGAGCTATCACGTATCTCTCTAGCGATCCAAGTGATCACCGCTCAGAAAGTAGATACACCAAGTTTAATCTTCGATGAAGTGGATGTAGGTATTAGTGGCCCAACAGCTGCCGTAGTGGGCAAAATGCTACGCAAGCTTGGCGAATCTACTCAAGTATTGTGTGTCACTCACCTCCCTCAAGTTGCCGGATGCGGCCATCAACAAATGTTTGTAGCTAAGCAAACCAAAGCAGGCCAAACCGAAACCCAAATGCACGCATTAGATGAACAACAACGTGTGGCAGAATTAGCTCGCTTACTTGGTGGTAGTCAAATAACCGACTCAACGTTGGCAAACGCAAAAGAACTGCTTATCGCCGCTTAATAAATCGACAAGGGATGAGATATGGATATCAGAGCAATACACAAAACCAACTGCTTAGATCTCATCCCTATTTTTATTGAGTTAGAACATTACTACTTCAAAGAAAAAGCTTCATCAAAACACGATCTGGTCCATTATCTAAAGAGCCAAGTCTTCTCTGAACATTCTGGTGTTAATATCATTGCGGTTTACGATAATGATGACGTCGTAGGCTTTGCATCTTATACCGTCATGTTCCCTGCCCCAAAACTCTCAGGGCAGATGTACTTAAAAGATCTGTTCGTATCTTCGAAGGTTCGAGGAAAAGGGGTTGGTCTCAAGTTAATGAAGTATCTGGCATCTTTGGCGATCAAGTGTGGATGCCAAAGGTTGGACTGGACAGCTGAAAGTAGTAACCCTACCGCAGGTCAGTTTTACCGCTCAATTGGTGCAACACTAATTCATGAAAAAGAGTATTATCGTTTTTCAGGTGATGCATTACGCGAATTCGCCAAAACCGACTAACGAGTCACTAGGCTTGGCTCACCGCTGAAAGCGTCCATCACCCTACCTCCGATTGAAATGTGCTCTTCGTCACCTAACTAATACGTCATGTGGTGACATTTACCGCCTAATATCGGTGAATAAATGCAACTCAACTCAAAATTCGTTGTCAGATTGTCTACCATACGACGCATAGCTTTTTACATCTGCGTCGAGCTTGTTTATTATCAGCGCAGTATTTTAAAGGTTACTAAGAAATTATTATGCAATTAAAGAAGTGGTTAGTTGCCGTACCATTAGCAATGACATTGCTGACAGGATGTTCGGTATTGGAAAAACTGGTTTATCGTATTGATATCAACCAAGGCAACTATGTAGAACAAAGTGCGGTTGATAAATTAAAGTTTGGGATGACTAAAGCACAGGTTCGCTTCGTATTAGGGTCGCCAATGCTTATTGAAAACGGCTATCCAAACACTTGGTATTACATCTATCATCATACTCCTGGCCATGGCGAACCAGTACAGAAAGATCTGATTGTAAACTTTAATGACCAAGGCACACTCGCAGACATCAGTGGTGACTTTCCAAAAAGTGACGCATTTTACGAGCAAATTCAGTAAACTGACTTTTGCAAAAAACCTCCCGTTTGGGAGGTTTTTTATTATATAGAAATCACGTTAGTCAAACTTTGAGTAACTCACATGAGCTATTGGGTTTATATTAATCCTGCTTATTTTTACGTACAGAACTAGGCTTGCCACCGGTGACTGGGTCTGCACTTCCCTCGGCTTTAGCCTGCTCCGCCCGTTTACGGCGAATCTCTTTCGGATCGGCGAGTAACGGACGATAAATCTCTATTCGGTCTCGATCTCGAACGGTCACATCCAACTTCACGTTACGACTAAACACACCCACTTTGTTCTTGGACAAATCAATTTCAGGGTACAACTCCAATACACCGGATTGTCGAATGATCTCTTCTACCGTTGCGTGATTATTTACCACTAAGTTAAATACACGCTGTTCATGAGGAAGAGCATAGACAACCTCAACGTGAATCATATCTGACTCAATACTCATAACACTCGTAGACCTGTTTTGCGCGTTTAGTAAATGCATTTACCATATTACTAGTAAGCTCGTTAAAAATCTTACCGAAGGCCATCTCAATCATTTTACTTGAGAATTCAAACTCAAGCTTTAGTTCAACCTTGCAAGCTTGCTCATCTAGCGCGGTAAAAATCCAACCACCACGCAACGTCTTAAACGGGCCATCCACCAAGTTCATCATAATTGCCTGACCGGGGATCAACTCATTTGAAGTCGTAAACGTTTTGCTGATTCCAGCCTTCGCCACATCGACAGAAGCCACCATACCATTCCCCGAAGACTCAATGATTCTAGAGCCCGAGCAACCAGGCAGAAATTCAGGGTATTTAGCAACATCATTAACCAGATTGAACATCTGTTCGGCGCTAAAAGACACAAGCGCAGAACGGCTGACTTGCTTCATACATACTCCTATCGATACATGTACAGATTTAAAGCTACTCGCCAATTTTACTTTTATTCCACGATTGCGCAAATAAAAGGATTTCCTATCCGATATCCAACCCGTATAATGACGCTATTATGGCAAAGAAAAAAACGAAACAAAAAGCGGGTAGCAATACTATCGCGCTGAATAAAAAAGCTCGCCACGAGTATTTCATCGATGATGAAATCGAAGCTGGCTTGGAGCTCCAAGGTTGGGAAGTGAAAGCCCTTCGCCAAGGTAAAGCCAATATTTCTGAAAGTTACGTATTTATGCGTGACGGTGAAGCCTTTGTGAGTGGCATGACAATCACTCCTTTAAATCAGGCATCGACACACGTTGTGGCGAATCCCACACGTGTGCGTAAACTACTAATGAGTCGTCGTGAACTGGATAACCTATTCGGACGTGTAAACCGTGAAGGTATGACATTAACGGCCCTCTCACTGTACTGGTCTCGCTCTTGGGTGAAACTAAAAATTGGCGTAGCAAAAGGTAAAAAGCTGCACGATAAACGTACGGATCTAAAAGAAAAAGACTGGGCAAGAGAAAAAGCACGCGTAATGAAGAGCGCGCTGCGTTAATCTTGACCACTTAAACGCATAGTACTGGACAGCCAATGCTTTTCTGTTACTATGCGAATATTACCTGGGGCTGATTTAGGATTCGACGGGAATTCAGAAGTCTGAGGTGCATGCCGAGGTGCGGTAGGCCTCGTTAACAAACCGCAAAAAAATAGTCGCAAACGACGAAAACTACGCACTAGCAGCTTAATAACCTGCTAAGAGCTCTCTCGCCCTAGCTTCCGCACGTAAGACGGGGATCAACGAGGGATCAAACCCAAACGCGCTAGCCCGGATTCTCCCGCCTGAGAGATGAACGGCGAATTTTAATTCAGGCTAGTCATTCATTAGCGTGTCGGTTCGCAGGTGGGTGGCGAAATTAAAGATCGACTAAGCATGTAGTACCAATGATGAACGGTTTTCGGACGCGGGTTCAACTCCCGCCAGCTCCACCAATCACTAGTAACGGGACGTCTCAGGACGTCCCGTTTTCTTTTCTAAGCCCTTGTCCTATCTAGCTTTAAGTGGTTCAGGGCGTCTCATCAAGATTCACTTAATCTCAGTCATTTAGTAACATTCCTCGTAACACTAACCAATAACAACACAAATTGGTGTTACATCAGAAAGGAACTATTAAAATGGCTAAGCAAATCAAGCCTTTATCACCAACTCAAGTAACCAAAGCTAAGCCCTTAGAGAAAGAATATTCGCTTGCCGATGGCAACGGTCTTTACTTACGTATAAAGCCGAATGGTGCAAAACTTTGGATTTTTAACTACATCCACCCAACGACTAAAAAACGTAAGAACATCAGTCTTGGTGCATTTCCTGACATCACTCTCGCGTCCGCGAGAGAAAAAACAAGAGAGATGCGACAGTTGGTAGCAGAGAGAGTAGATCCTAAGACTCACAGAGATAACCAACGTTTTAATGCTCAGATAGCACAGTCTCACACGTTAAGAGCTATCTCTGAAGAATGGTTTGAAGTGAAAAAACATGATGTATCAGATGATTATGCAGATGACATTTGGCGCTCTCTTGAGCTTCATGTTTTCCCTAATTTAGGAAATATGCCAGTTAGCGAATTAAGTGCTCCAACAGTGATTCAAACATTACGGCCTATTGAAGCGAAAGGAGCTTTAGAAACAGTAAGACGCGTCTGTCAGCGCTTGAATGAAGTTATGACGTATGCACATCACTGTGGCAAAGTTGAAGTTAATCGGCTCGAAAAAATCTCCAAAGCTTTCAAAAAGCCAAAAGCTGACCACATGAGTACTATCAGCCCAGACGAACTTCATACTCTTATGCAAGCGATGTCGTTAGCCAATATTAAGCTTGCTACCCGCTGCGCTTTTGAATTCCAACTCCACACCCTCACCCGTCCTGTTGAGTGTGCTGCCGCTGAATGGAGTGAAATTGATTTCGAAAACAAACTTTGGGTCATTGGCAAAGAGAAAATGAAAATGAAGCGCGACCACAAAATCCCTCTTTCAGATGCTTCTATTCAGCTTTTAAACTTTATGAAGCCCATCTCCTACGGACAACGCTATGTCTTCCCCAGTTCAAAGTCAGTTGACCAGCACATGAACAGTCAGAGCGTCAACGCAGCTCTAAAACGTGCAGGAATGAAAGGAAAGCTGGTAAGTCACGGTATGCGTTCCATCGGCAGTACAGCGCTCAACGAACAGGGCTTCAACAAAGATGCTATTGAGCTGTGTCTAGCACACGTAGACAAGAACACGATTCGTGACATCTACAACAATGCTGAATACTTGGAAGAACGCCGAAAGATTATGGATTGGTGGAGTAATTTCATACTTGATGCTTCTAAAAACACCAACACAATAGCAAAACCATCAAAATAAGTGATACAAGTCACACTTTCAATAAGATGCGGGTGTTTTTGTATTGACGATGAGAATCACCCGCATTATTTTAAATCGCGTCTAAATATTTAATTTTTACATAGGAAACAGACATTTAAAGTCCGCTCCGCGGCAACAGCCTTATGCTCGTTAAACTTCGGTTTAACTATTTTTTATTGTTTTAGCACTAACTTAATTTTCTGAGTCTTTTTTTAAGACTTCTTTATTTTATTACATACACAACACCTTCCCTCCTGTTGCGAAGGGTGAGGCTGTTACCAACATAAAGGTTTCAGTCCTAGGTTATTATTGCTTTGCTGAAGTTAAATTTCAGTGGATCAGTGTAAGTATTAGAATATGAAGGCGGTGCTAGACATGAATTAACATAGGTTATCGTTATGTCTGTAAATACAACTCCTCTTCTAAAAATCGTACGTAAATCTGACGTTCTACAACGCGTACCCTTCTCAAGAGCGACTCTCCACCGCAAAATTAACGATGGAACATTCCCACCTTCAATTCCCCTTGGTGCAAACTCTGTTGGTTTCTTGTCTCATGAGGTCGATGCCATTATCGCAGCCATGGCACTAGGCAAAGATCTACATCAAACCGTTTCTCATCTTGTTGAGCAAAGACAGTCTCTTTTCGACAACAGTCTCTATGCACTAGCCGCATAACTAAAAACTCTCACTAAGCACAAATAAATCAATTGTTTACTGCATGCTTTAGCATGCTGGTAAAAGTGCAGAATTTTTTAGTTATATATATTATCTAGAAATTTTGCACTTTTACGTTCAAGCAGGAATTAGAATAAATGAACGTCATCGCGCAATCTCAATCTACAGAACACACTCTACTTCAAACCTCAAAAGCTAAGTCGGTTTTCATTATGCTCGACCCGTGCCTTCAGCATCGCTCGAATGATCATCGAGTCGTTGCTCTACGCAACGACAGAAGCAATGCGATGGATGTCGTCAGATATTATCTAGATGCTGGCTATACGATTACATTAGTCGCCGATTCAAAGCTGTTCCCGACTCAAACGGCTAGATTAATGAAAAGCAACTACTGTGGAAGTCGTGTTCCAATGTTAGATAGCGCGACAGGGATTTACTACAGCTTAGAGAACTTTAGAAGCACTGTGACTTATCTAACCCTTTGCAACTCTCTATCACCGTGCAAAGAGACATCGCAGTGGCTTTCCAGACAATTGATTCGTACTGTTCCGCTTACAAACAGCACAACCGAGGCATGTGTTAACACCTTTCTGTCAGATTTACAGGGCGTTCAGAGTATTGAGTTATTGAGAGCTGCACTTGATGAGCAACTCGAACAGAATCGCAATAGAGTGAGAAAATTTATGTCTCCAACTCTTCAAACTAAGACCATCACCGTTGATTCATTGCGTTCTCCGCTGTGCTCACAGCTTATCAACGACAGCAAAACTCTTGCAGTAAGAGCGGCAACAGGTACAGGGAAGACTAAGCATCTATTTGGTCCATTAGCGAAAGCGGCTCGTAGCAAAAGCAAGAAGATCGTTTACCTGTCTTATCTGACCGCCCTAGTCGAACAATACTGTAATGACAATTTCGCAGTCAGCTACAACCAAGATTTGTGCGAACTAGAACAAGCGGATGCAATGGGGGTTGTTGTAAACAGTATTTGGAAATCTCATATTCGCTCTGTGCTTAATCAGGCGGATATCCTTATCATTGATGAGTTCGAAAAAGTACTGACGACTGTCGTATGTTCTGAACCAAGTAAACAGTTACCAAAGCAACAAGTTTTTGAAAGCTTGTCAGAAGCCATTCGTAATGTCCCACAATTGATTGTGGGTGATGCTGATCTTTCAGATATTAGCTTGAGTTACATCAAAGAGTTAAGAAGCGAAGTGACACTATTGGATTGTAAAGAAAATCCGTACTCTTCAATCAAAGCTGTGATCACAGATAAAAACCAGTACCTCTCCAACGTTTATCTCAAAGAGCGTCTCATTGAGGAAGATAAAGTGTTCCTGTTTGATTCTCTCGTCACACTTCGTCAGGTTACCCAATCACTAGGCTATAAAGATACTAATAAGCTAGATAGTGAAGAAGAAGCACTAAAAGACGGTGTCTTAATTATCCACGCTCACAATAAAGACATGCCTGCTCAAAAAGCCTTTTTGGAGAATCCAAACGAAGAGATTAATAAGTATAACGCAATCATGGCATCTCCTTGCTTAAGTTCAGGATTCTCAATTACTACGCACTTTACTAACAAAGTTGTGGTTTTCTGCGATAAGACGTTGACACCCTTAGAACTGATTAATTTTGCACGTCGATTTCGTACAGCAAAACAAATTTGGTTTGCCGTTGATGCATACAAAGATTTCATTACGCCACATGCCAAAGAGACGACGTACAAACCAACAGTCCATGTCCAACCAACTGACAAGTTGAACATTGCATTCAACAACGTTAAAAAGCGCTTCTTCGCTCCTTTAGCCTTGCATTTACATTTAACGTTGGAAGAACTCGGTTTTATGACTACATCGGCCCCATCCTCTTTTACAGCACAACTGTTTGCTCAAAAGAGTGCTACTCTGGCAGCCAAAGCGTACAAAGAGTTAGAAGTGCAAGCGATTGTATCCTCACCTGATTTAACTCAAGAGCAAGCTTCCTGGTTATGGGCTAAAGACAGAAGGACATCTTCTGATAGCGCTTCTTTAACTAAGTTTCAGATCAAACGGGATTACGGAGTGAAAAAAGTTACAGAAGATGACGTTAACTTCCACTTCAAGTTCTTAGCTAATCGAAGTGTGTTTGATTCATTCCCGTTCGTGAATCGCACTAGTGACAAAGTGGAAATCGAAGACAAGCACCATTGTGCCGCGATGTTCATCTATGACAATATTTTGAGAAAGTATGGCTTTTCTGTCGAACGCGACGCTTTTTGGATTCACAAAGACGATGTTCGCCAGATTGTAAAAGCCTGCTATTTGAAGCAAGAGGTATTAAACTGGGCTTTTAAAGATGGCTTACACATTAGCAAGCCTCTTCATCAAGAGGCAAAACCAAACAAGGCGACGTCATACCTGAAAAGACTCTTAAACTCATTAGGCTTCGAAGTTGGGACATTCCGCAGCAGTAGCAAGAAAGCAAAAGTAGAAATGCATAAAAACGCTCGTAATTATGCTTACTATACAGCCCCATCTGAAACTACCAAGTCCGCAGCTTAACAACCAACACTGCCCTGCTACCACGACACTCAGAAGGTAGCAGGGAATATCCCCTATCAAATCATAATCTTACTTAATTCGAATGAGAGCCTCCCACTCACAATCATTATTCATACACAAAAAATCGTAATTTAATTAGTATTTATTAGTTGACTGTTAGCAATGTGATGTCTAATATACTTTTAACACATAAATACTAAACGATTTACGATTCAAGGAGGTGGTATGTTATCCAAGCAATGTGCAGCTATGTTTGCAGGCGCTCCCAACTCTTTCTTCAACAAAGAGGTATCAGGAACACGTGAAACGTATAAAGCACTCCGCGCATCAGATCTTAGCTCGGATGGCTATATAGCGACTGAAGGGTTACAAGATATCGAAATCAAGGAAGGGAAGCAGATAGGTAAATTCCTGCTCAAAGCAGGGGATGTCGTCTTGTTAGCTCGTGGTCAGTCAATGCGTTGTTGTATTGTCGATGAAGACGCAGCGAAACTAAACCTTGTGGTTACTGCAAATTTCATAGTCTTGCGCCTAAAGGAAGAGCATTCTGGTGAGTTTTTGGTTACTTACTTTAACTCTCCTATCGGAAAGCAAACTTTAAATAGTCCGAGCATTTCCTCTTCAACTAATGCGGTCAAGAGTATTTCATTAGGCTCGTTAAAGAAGCTGGAACTACCTTTCCCATCGATCGTTAAACAGCATCAAATCTCTACTTTGTTTCATTCGCATGTAAAGGCGAAAAGAGCTGCAATGTCTTTAATTGAGGAACAAGAGAAAGCCGTACAGGCGAAGGTTCTTAATTGGATGTGGGAGGAATAACGTAATGGTTAACTATAAGAAATCACTATGGAAAATGTTAGACCACTGCCGAGGTTCTGTAGAGGTACGTGATGGTTTAGATGTCATTGCGACTATTGCCGCTGGTGCATCCTTAGCACCTGATCAATTCGATAAAATTAAAGATATGGGAGCCAGTACACTGGTTCCTGAAATTAAAAAAATGGTTGATGGGGTGCTCTCGCATACCTTTGAACCAAGCATCTCTTTATCGAGGCTACCTGATCAAATTGTTGTTGATATTGTTTACACGCTATCTGAATTAGAAGACTTAAAACCGTTGGCATCGGCTATCCGAGAGGAGTTGACTGAGAACGTGGGTAAAGCATCAGGAGAGTTTGGCAGCTCTCGCTATACAGAGGCATTGTTGCCAGCACTAATTGGCGATGTTCACGATAAGAGCCTACTAGATGCAGCTTGTGGCCTAGCACGTATGACTTCATTGATTGAAACAAAACATAGTTTTCTTCAAGAGTACGTGGCTTCTACTGCCAGCCTTGCTCAACGCCTCTTGATCATCGAAAACAAGAATGCAGAGCTTTCCATTGGTAACAGCTTACTTGAGCTAAACCATCCCAAACAAAAGTATGACCTTGTTGTTATGGAGCCACCACTTGGCTTGCGGTTAGATAGTGAAATTAGAGAGCAGATAGCAACACTTCCATATGTTCTTGACTTGAATAAAGCACTGCCAACGTCTGCGGGAGATGCATTATGGATTCAGTTTGCTTTGTATCATTTAGAGAGCAAAGGAAAAGCTTATCTAGTGCTGCCTCAGGGCTGTCTGTTTAGAGGTGGATATGACGCTGAAGTACGTGAGTATCTCCTTGATAACGAGTTGGTAGACAAAGTCGTAGCTTTACCATCTGGTTCCCTAAACCATACCAGCATAGAGCCAGTGTTACTGATCTTAGATAAATCTAAAGAAAAAGGCTCACCTATTCGTTTTGTTGATTTGAGAGATATCGGCAATAGAAATAGAACAACAGTCACCTTAAATGCAGAGGATCTTAAGTTAGCTCGAAGCCTTGTGAATGGTTCCGAAGATAGTCCTAATGCAAGAAATGTAACGGTTCGAGAAATCAGACAACTTGAGCATGACAACTCAGGCAATAACCTAAATGTAGCCCATTACCTGTCTGCTGAGGAAGAGCTTGTATTGCCTTCCGTTGAAGTTCAGATGATGGCGCTTCAGCAATCAAAACAACAATTCGAAGAGACTCAAGAGGAGTTATTCGCACTACTAAACCAATAACGTAAGGGGGTACTAAATGTTAAAAATCACTGTATCTATTGAGACACAACTACCAAAAGCAGAGTTTTATACATTAGCAAGAAACAAACATTATCGTATAAAAACAGCGAATCAATCCTTTGAGTGGCTCCCTGTTCCAGAAAAGCTTTTTTCTGATTTTCAGCACCAGTTTGAGAATGTAGGAACACGAGAAAAGCAAAGCAGGAGGAAAAAAGCTCTGAGTGCAATCGTACAAGCGGCTTACCTATGCGCTATGGGTGTACGTCCTCTTCAAGCAACAGAAGAGCTGTACTTGTGTCATAACAACGTGATGATGACGTTCAAAGTAACCCCTGAAGTTAAGTCAATGTTTTTCCATTGGTTTAAGGATGTAAGGCAAGATAAGAATGCAAAGTCGCGCTGGTATATCTTGAACGCTTTGGTTTACTACGCATGGCTTGCAGCGAAACACCCTTAGTTTGACTCTTTATGACAGTAAGCAGCTTAAGCAAGGCTGCTTACTGTATAATACCGACAATCATCTATGACCTCCGCAGCGCGGAGAAGTGAACGACAGAATACTATGACAACCGAAACAGTAGAAAAAATCAGCCTTGAAGAGCTAAAAACATGGCTTTGGGGCAGCGCAAACATCATGCGTGGCACCGTAGATAGCTCAGACTTCAAAAACTATATCTTTGGTCTCCTGTTCTTAAAACGTCTTTCAGACGTTTTTGACGAGCGTGTAGAAGCCGTGATGGAAGAGGAAGGTTGCAGCGCTGAAGAAGCAATGGCGCTCATTCAGGAAGATAACCCAGAGCAATTCGTTCCTGTGTATGCACGTTGGAACAAGCTGATCGAAAGAACGGAAAATATTGGTGAGTACATCGATGAAGCCTTTGCTGAAATCGAACATCAAAATCCATCACTAGAAAAAGTGCTTACCGCCATTCAGTTCGGTGATAAAGAGAAGCTCAGCAATGAGCTACTGACTCGCCTGCTCCGCCACTTTAACCAACACAAGCTGGGCAATAAAAACCTCTACAAAGCCGACCTACTTGGTGATGCATACGAGTATTTGATTGGTAAATTTGCTGATGATGCAGGCAAGAAAGGTGGCGAGTTCTACACCCCTCACGAAGTGGTAGAGCTTATTGTTAAGCTGATTGACCCACAACCAGGTCATGAAATTTACGATTTGACCTGTGGGTGTGGCGGTATGTTGGTTGAGTCCGCTCGTCACATCAAAGAGAACTACGAGAATGGCACCATCATGGGTAAACCTAACTGTAAACTTTACGGTCAGGAGAAGAACCTAGGAACATGGGCAATTGCCAAACTCAACATGTTCTTGCACAACCTAGATGGTGACATTAAGCGCGGCGATACACTGGTAAATCCATTACATAAAGATGGCGAAGGCCTTCAAACGTTCGACCGTGTGATTGCCAACCCTCCATTTTCAATCAAAAACTGGTGGGAACCGTTGGAATTGAATGGCGGCAAGATAGTTGGCGATAACGGCAAAGAGAGAAATGTTAAATACAGCACTGACCTTAAAGATCCTTATGGTCGATTTGGCCTTGGCGTTGCACCAAGGACTAAAGCAGATCTAGCCTTTGTTCAACATATGGTTGCCTCAACGAAAGATGATGGTCGCATCGGCGTTGTTGTCCCTCACGGTGTACTTTTCCGTGAAGGTGATGAGGGTAAAATTCGTAAAGGTATGCTTATCGGCAACGATGAATTTAAAGGCGACTTGATCGAAGGTGTCGTTGGTTTGCCGCCAGCACTTTTCTTCAACACTGGCATCGCGGCTGCGGTATTGATAATCAATAAAGACAAACCTGCCGCACTGAAGAATAAGGTTATTTTCGTTGATGCTTCCGCCGAGTTTGGCGAAGGTAAAGCGATGAACTTCCTTCGCGAAGGCGATATCAAGCGCATCACGACCGAGTACAGCAAAGCGAAACAAACTTTAGTTGATGCAGGAGAGCAAACGGAAGATAAACTTTCTAAGTTGCTGGACTCTGTCTCGGTTGATAAATATCTACGCGTTGTCGATATTGCAGAAATAAAACAGAATGACTTTAATCTCAACATCAGTCGATATGTAGATACTTCAGAACCCGAAGAAATTGTAGATATACAAGATGTACTGAACAATCTTACAAATATTGATTCGAAACTAGCTGAGGTTGATCAATCTTTATCTAAACAATTGTCATCCATCATTAAACAGGGTTAATTATGCTTGGTAATAAGATTAATAACATTCCTGATGGATGGAAAGTTGAGCACATCGAAGACTTTGCATCGATAAAAACAGGCACTGGAGATACTCAAGACCGAGAAGATGGTGGTAAATATCCCTTTTTTGTACGCTCAAACACTATTGAAAGAGTAAACAAATATACGTTTGATGGAGAGGGAGTTTTGACATCAGGTGATGGTGTAGGAGTTGGTAAGATTTATCACTATGTGAATGGGAAATTTCACTACCATCAACGTGTCTATAACATCCATAACTTTAAACCTCACGTTTTAGGAAGGTATTTCTACCAGTTTTTTCGCTATCGCTTTTTTCAGCGTGTATCACGAATGAGTGCAAAAGGTTCTGTAGATTCGGTACGAATGGAAATGATTGCGAAGATGAGTATTCTTATCCCTACAATCGAAGAACAACAGAAAATTGCAGATATCCTTTCGACAGTTGATAAAAAAATCGACCTTATCGATCAAAAGATAGCAGAAACCGAAAAGCTAAAAACAAGCTTAATGCAAAAGTTGTTTTCAGAAGGTGTTGGGGTTCAGGACGAAAATGGGAACTGGCAACCACATACTGAGTTTTCCTCTGACCTTGTGCCTAGTTCATGGGAAGTTGGAGAGGTCATCGACTTCTTAGAGCTTCAAAGAGGACATGATTTACCAGTTCAGAGTCGCATGGGCGGTAGTGTTCCCATTATTGGTTCGAACGGTATTGCAGGTTATCACTCTCAAGCAGTAGTAGAAGAGCCTGGTGTTATTACAGGAAGATCTGGGACTCTAGGGAAAGTTTATTTTTCTGAAGGTAGTTTCTGGCCATTAAATACTTCTCTTTATATTAAAGACTTCAAAGGCAACAGTAAAAAATATTGCTTCTACTTTCTAGAAAACTTAAACCTCAAAAGGTTTGGAACAGGAACGGGCGTCCCAACTCTTAATAGAAATATTGTTCATAGGCAAAAAGCAGCTTTTCCACCTTTAATAGAACAAGAAAAAATCACTGAAATTTTGGATGCAGTCTCACTGAAAAAACAAATACTCGAACAACAAAAAGCTGAAACCCAGCAACTAAAAAAAGGCTTGATGCAGAAGCTACTTACTGGTGAATGGCGAGTTCCTGTTGAGGAAACTGAAGCCGCTTAGCGATTGCTTCATGATGCCTTCAAGCGAAGGCATCTAAAAAGCAAAAAACGTAATTTAAATGAACAATAAAAAATGAATAACAATAAATAAAGGAACAAGGTATGTCAGGTCAGGCTGAATCATCGAATCCAGAACTCGTCGGGGTAGAACGCCCAGCGATTGAATGGTTAAAAACTCTTGGTTACCAGCACATTAAAGGTCGAGATGTAGAGCAAACACACAAGACCGAGCCTGTTATTCTGGAATCTGTGCTAACTGACAGGTTACACGCCCTTAACCCTTGGCTGGCCGAAGTTCCGAACGGTGCAAACAAAGCGATCAAACAGCTCAGAGACATATGGTTTGAGCATAACAGCGACTTAATGCTGGCAAACCATGCATTCTGGAAGAATGTTCTGTTTCAATCGAACCTGCAACAAAAAGACAAATATGGTCAACCTCGTAGCATCCGCTTCATTAACCAAACGGGTGCCGAGGGTAACTTATTCCATGTGGTTGATCAGTACGTTGGCAAAAATGCTAACGATGAACTTTTTAAACCCGATTTACTTTTATTCATTAATGGCTTACCCCTTGGCTTGATTGAGTGTAAAAACAGCTCAATTAAGCTCAGCAAAGGCATTGCACAAATTGATGGCTACCAAGGCACTTTTACTCAACACTTTGCCTTTAATATGGTTTGTGCTGCCATTAATCGTAGCCAAGCCAAGTATGGCGCTATCTATGCGTCAGAACAGTTCTATCTGACTTACAAATTTGATCCGAAAAAGCCTGACGAGAACATTGTTCTTACCGAATTAGAAAATCAATTAGGAAAGAAACCTACAGAGCAAGATAAGCTACTGTGGGCATTGTTCGAGCCTTCCCGCTTCGTGCGCTTAGTCTGTTTCTACCCTATGTATGAAATAGAAAAAGGCGTCATGATCAAGAAGCTTCCACGTTACCAGCAGTGGCGTGCCGTAGAGAAGACGCTGCTCCGTTTACAGGGTAAAGACCCACAACTATTAGGCCAAGAACTTGGCGGCGTGGTTTGGCATACGCAAGGGAGTGGTAAATCACTGACGATGGCACTACTTGCCCGTTTAATGCGAGCCGAAATTTCTGGTTTCAATAACCCAAGTATTTTGATTCTTACCGATCGCACTGACCTTGACCGTCAGATCCACAATACCTTTACTAATGTCGGCCTTGAATCGATTAAAGCAGATTCCGTCGCTGGGCTAGAAGCCATGCTCAGCAATGACTACGGCACGATTTTCACTTCGACCGTTCAAAAGTTTCAAGAAAGCGATGGTAAGCAGATACAGGCCGCAAAAGAGTCTGAAGATGAGGATTCCATTGCAGACTCTAAAAGTCGTGTCAGACGCGTTTTGAGGAAGGATGACTCTGGGCAAGAACAATGCTGGATTTTAAAGGAGAACAATGTTCTTCACGGCCAAAGTGATGCCAATGGCAACCCTAAAAAAGCCAAATGGGAACTCGTGAGTGAAGAGAAAGTTGATTTTCGAGTTCTGAGTACCAAGCCAAACTTCTTCGTGATGGTTGATGAAGCTCACCGAAGTCAGTATGGATTCCTTGCTGCATTCATGCGTGCTTCTTTACCTAATGCGAAGTTCATAGCTTTTACTGGCACCCCGCTTTTTAAAGACGATAAAGAAACCTTGGGTACATTCGGCGGTAAAGAGTACATCGATACTTACCGCCTCGACGAGGCGGTTGCAGATGGCGCGACACTGCCTATTAAATATCTTGAAGGTATGGCGCAATGGGGTAGCGACGGAAAGCTAAAACAAGCTTTTGAGGATGAATTTGGTAATGAACCTTTAGCCCGTAAGAAAAAGCTAAAGCAAGAGTTACTCAAAAAACGTCGTGGTGCTATCGGGCGTATTGAGGAGAATGCTCGCCATCTCGTCGAACATTTTCTATCAAGTGTGAAGCCTCGCGGCTTTAAAGCCATGCTGGTATGTGACGGGCGTGATATGGCTGTTCGCTATAAAGACGTACTAAACCAAATCATGCAGGAACGTCAAAACAAAGGTCTGCCGACCTTTGAAAGCCGAGTGATTATCTCTCTCGGTAGTATGACAGATAAGCGCACAGGTATAAGTGAACAACAAGCTCACTATGCATCAGGCTCAACCTCAAAACTTGAAACTATCGAAGAGCGTATCAAGCGGGAACTCCAACAAGGCCAAACACCGATAGCCGTACCGTCTGAAAAGATCCCAAGCTTGGTGAATGATGAATTTAAGCTGCCTTATGGTGATGAATCCGCTAATACCAAAGAAGAAACCAAGTTTAACAACATTGGGTTAATCATCGTTTCGGACATGCTGTTAACTGGTTGGGATGCGCCTATTGTCAGCACTTTATATTTGGATAAACCGCTCAAAGAACATACTTTGCTTCAGGCTATTGCTCGTGTAAACCGAACTCGAAAAGGCAAGAAAGCGGGTTATATTGTCGATTACTTCGGGGTGGTTGAGTACCTAGATGAAGCGCTGAAAGTTTATGGGGGTGACGTACAACCCGATCAAGTATGGACGGACGTCGAAGCGGAGTTACCACGTCTTCAATCAGCTTTGACAAAAGTGTTAGACATTCTTCCGAAAAAGCACAATCCCGTGAAGCAACCAGAACCTTACAAAGAGGATGCCGATCTCTACCTAGACCCAGATACTCGCCTAGATATTGTTGAAGACTTCCTCGTTGCTCTCGCTGGATTCAATAGCCGCTTAGATATCGTGTTACCCGACGAACGCGCATCTAAATATCAGCCTTACTTCAAAGTGCTGAATGAGATAAAACTCCAACTGCGCAACAAAATGCCTGAGAGTGCTGATACGGTTCGCATCACCGCATCTGAATCTGAGCTGCTTAAAAACATGCTCGACGAGCATATAGAAGCGAGTGAAGTTAAGAGCTTGTTAGGCCGTGAAGTTTCAATACTGGATGCTGCGGATATGGATCTACTCCGCAAACAAAAAAGTGCAGGGAGTGCAGCATTAGTCATGAAGAACAAACTCAAGCACACCATTAAGACGGGTAAAGGTAAAGATCCTGCCTTCTTTGGTGACTTGGAAGAAGAGCTAGAAAAGCTTATCCAAGATGAACGTGAAGGACGTATTGAACAAGCACTATTCCTAGAACAGCTAGAGCTTTTTGCTCAGCGTATACGTGATAAAGATGCGAAACCATCTGAAATGGGCTTGGGTACAGCAACAGAGCGAGCCGTGTTCAACTATCTGGAAAAACAGGTAGAGGAAGCTGAAGCTCTAGCATGGACTAAAGGCATCTTTAGCCACCCTGATATCGCTGAAGTCATGTTGTCACCGATATGGAAAAAGCAGACTGATATTCATAATGAGATCAAAAAAACAATCAGAACGATTTTACGTGGTCTTGGAGGCTGGGATATGACAGTAGCACGTCAGCACTCTGCTGAAATTTTCAGTATTATGCTGAACAACTGATCCTTTGCTTCATCAATGACGAAAGAAACACATGCCAATTTTTCAATACGGTACAACTGAAATCGAGTGGGAATTTAAGCTCGACTCAAAACTCAGTCACCACTACGTTACTGTAGAACGAGGTAAGACTGTTCTTCTCAGAGGCCCAAGTGTCTCTGAGGATGAGCAACGTGAGCTGATTCGTTACAGAGCAAGATGGATTAAAGAGCGCTTAGCGGAAGTCAATCAACCGTTAAAAGAAGAAATAGTCACAGGTAGCCGAGCGCCTTATCGTGGCCGTTCTTTCTATTGTGAAGTGATCCCAGCGCCAGAGTTATCGACGGTAGAAGTAAAGTTTAACCAAAGCCGTTTTAAAGTTCTTTCTCCCGAAGGCCACTTCGTCAGCCGTGAGCGATTCAAACCAGCGTTGGAGCGTTTCTACAAACAGAAAGCCCTAGAGAAAGTTGCTTCTCGCTTACGCTATTGGCAGCAGGAAACGGGTATGCAAGCCACAACTTTCCACATAAGAAAGTTTGATGCACGTTGGGCTAACTGCACCGAGAACAATGTTCTGGAGTTCCACCCTCGTTGCATGGAGTTTTCCAATAAGGTGATGGATTACATAATCCTTCATGAGCTATGTCATACCGTAGAAAAAAGCCATAGCAAAAACTTTTGGAAACTAGTCGCCAAGTATTGTCCTGACTGGAAAGAGCTGCATGAAGAGGTAGAGCGTTCAGGGATGGGGATCTAGCGGAGTCTACTGCACTTTAAAAATGTCAGGAGGCACTGCCCATTGATCTCAATCTTTCACTCGCCCTCTACTCACGACTTTTTATTCGCTAATTTAATTGAATAACTTTCATCTTTTAGGAACCTAGCGAGAACAATGTTCTCGCAGTATCAAACTTAGGTGTTCAAATAGGTTTATGATACATACACACCAATTAAAACCACTCAACTAACAAATTTTAATTCAATATAGTTTTTAATGTTTTTCATTATACATAAAAAACTTTTTAGTCAAGTTGAAAAAACTCTTGATTAAGAAAAAACAATCTAATATATTAAATCCCGTAGCAAGAAGCAGAGCTTCTATCTAGAAAGTGGCTTAAAGATATATTTAAACTAATATTACTTCAACTTTAACAGTAAAAGTAATTCCTTCCACCTCACTGGTGGCTTAAAGAAAAATTAGTTTTAATACAAGTAAATGTATCACTATTTTATCCGCTAATAGATGGTTACACTTCCGCGCCAACTGGCGGTTAAGCGTTGGATAAAAAGGTCGAGTTTATCTCGGCCTTTTTATTATTAATTGTAATACTGTTCTCAGGTTCTTTAATTAATTCTATTTTTAGAAGATTATCTCTTGAGTTTTAATGATTAACTCTGGAAGCCTAGTTTATTAAAAGGAAGATTCTCCTACTTATCATTCGGAACATTGTTCTTCTACACAGTTTTTATTGATTATTCAAATAACCAATCTTTACTATTTTAAGATTGCGATAAGAACATTGTTCCAAGTAAATATCATCTCACTGTCGAGATGGTTATTAACATCATATCAAAACAGGGGTTACTTAAAAGCTAACCTGAGATAAGGCAATACATACCCTTTGAGCTTAGACTCTATCTGTTCCACTGTTTTTAGTTGATCTGGGAGAACATTGTTCATTGGAGTTTCAACATCTATAACAGTGACCAATCCACTCGCTCGTGACACCGTTTTTTTCGTTACTACTACCACTGCTTCGGCTTCACTTTTAACGGTATCGAGTGCGCTTAATAGAGCGTCACATTGAGATATTTGCGGTGTGTAACGAATCAGAAATCGTGTAGGGTTTATTGGGCTTACGAACACTTCCCGAGCAAGTTCTGCTGTTTCGTGGTAAAAGTATCGTTCTACTACATCTCCAATTGCTACCTTCCAACCTTGTTGAATTGCCGCAGTTGTTGTCAGCATCCAAAATTTAGAGAAATTCTCTCTTTGTGCTCTAGGCGCATTGCGTGTCAGATCACCAATCACTGGGTGAGCAGGAACAAATCCCATGCTCTTAAAACCACCTCGTAATTCTTTGGCGATTGGATTGGAGTCTTCGCATAACAAAGGGTAAATATCACGCCACAAATAATGAGGCTTTTCTATCGGCGATAGATACTTAGGATGGCTCATAACTTGGTATGAAGGCGGAAGTAACTCAGAGCGAATATAAATCACATGATCCACTGGCAGTTGCAGATATCGCTCCAATTGAAAGAGGTTGCCACTCTCAACATTACCGATCGTTTCGGCAGCATCGAGTTTATTTTCACAAAGAACAATTGAACCATCACTTAATATCAGACGCATGTCTGGTCGGCATCCTGGATAGATAACTTGTGTCTCGACCTTGCTGATCAACCTGCTATCTTGGTCTCCGAATATCAACCTAACAAATGCTCGATTGAAACGTTCTGAAGACCTTAACGCAGCAGCGAAGAATTCAGTTAAGTGATCCTCTTTTGCTACCGTTAGTTTTTGAGTATTGATGAATAAGCCCACAAGCATCCCTTTCTGTCAGCGCAGTTTCCTAGCAAAAAGGTTATCCGATTTTCCAGTCAGAACAATGTTCTTGTATCAAATATCAGCGTGATATCTTAGTAGCCTTGCTCTAAGCAAGAACAAGGTTCTTGCAATATCGTTAACCTCTTAACGAGTGATTACGTCTGGCAGAACTCAACTCAACCTAACAGTATCATGGAACATTGTTCTCATTGAACTCTTTCAGTTAGCCGCTTGTTCCAATGCCGCTTGACCGTCGGAATGGAGATACCAAGAGCATTTGCTGTTTTGGATTGACTCAGTCCTCTTACCCTACACTCTTGAACTTTTTGAGTTGTACTGATAGCTTCTGGTCGGCCAATCCGCTTACCCTCAGATTTAGCCCTAGCCTGCCCTTCCAACGTCCGTTCCCGAATACGGTTTCGCTCAAACTCAGCAAATGCTGAGAACATTTGTAGCATCAATCGTCCCTCTGCTGAGCTTAGATCAGCGGTAGGCAGATCAAGAGATATTGGCGTAACACCTTTTTCTAACAGCATACTGATCGTATGCTGAACATCGATGTTATCTCTTCCAAGTCGATCAAGCTTGAGTACCACCAGTTTGTCCCCTGGTTCAAGTTTATGCTCAATCAACATTTTGAACTCACGTCGTTCAGTTGCAGGCACACTACCAGAAACTGTTTCATGTACAATTCGGTGTTCTTGAATATCGTAGCCAGCATTCCGAATTGCTAAAATCTGATTTGACACTGTTTGCTCGCTAGTCGATACACGACAATAAGCAAATGTCCGTCCTATACTATCCACTACTTACTCCTTTTGGCATCACAATTGGTATCATCAATCGGTTAGGTGTCATAAAAATCCGATCCCTACTTTATGAGACCGCAAACACTTCATTCCCGTCTGGTGTCAGAAAACGGATGCTTGTTGATACTACAGATATGTTTACATCTCGCTAAAGTTGACTACTTAAGTCGATAATTTTGACAAAGTAACTTTGCCTTAAGAAAACCTAGAAAATAAATGAATATCCGTGAGTAACAAACATTACTCTAAATTTAATTCATCTATAATAAAAACAAAGTTACTATTAATTTTCCTTGGCAATAAAATTAACACATAAAAAATAAATTTTATTTTATTAATTTTTCATGTTATAACTATTATAACTGTTATAACTATTATAAAGTTATGAATTACTATAACGCTTGAACTTTAAAAAACGAAGTTCATCGGATAAATTCATCAAAATTTGGGGGAAATTCTTCTGCCACTACTGGCACTTTCAACGCCAGCATTGGCACATTGATTGCCAATCTTGGCAAATTCACTTGCCACCCGCTTTAATAACGGAGTTTTCAAGGCTTTCACCACTTGCCTAACATAATTCAACAGGCTTTAACGTTGTGCAAAAAAAGAACAATGTTAGAACACGTTGAATGTCTCATTTTTTCTTGACTTATAACGGTTACAACCATATAGACCAGGAACTCGACATTCTTTAATATCTTTTCTCTTCAAACGAACTTTTGGAACATTGTTCTTGTCATCTAGATTAATAGAATTTGCTCTGAGTAATGCTTCTTCATCTGAAATTTCATTGTAAACCACTTTAAGATCATTAAGCTTAGTTTTACGTTCTTCTCTTGTAGATAGATAACTAATTTCACGATTACGTTTAGAATAAACCAAAACTTGAGACATATCGACAACCCTCTTGATATATATAGACAAATTCAATGACTATTATATTTATCAAGTAATATTCTCTTTGTAAAGGACCTTTAATCACTATTTAAAAATTACATTAACATTTAATTATTAAATATTTTGTTTTTTTAATTATTAAATTAGAGATATAGTAATTAGTTAAGCTCTTAGCAAAAATGAAAAACATCTGAATCTGCTATTAGTGTTGCCTTTATCCTCCTCAAAGAACCACATATTCATCATCATAAATTCTCGGTTAGGATCCTAACCGAGAAAGAACATCGGATTCTAGCTACGATTAGTACTGCCATTTCCCCTAGCCTCATAGCAACCACGCCCATCACTACAAATTCCAAGTTAGGATCCTAACCAGGAATGAACATCGGAGTCTGGCTACGATTAGTACAGCTATTTTCCCTAGCCTCATAGCAACCACGTCCATCACTACAAATTCCAAGTTAGGATCCTAACCAAGAATGAATATCGGAATCTGGCTGCGCTTAGTACAGCTATTTCCCCTAGTCTCAAAGTAACCATATTCATCCCAAAAATTCCGAGTTAGGATCCTAACCGAGAATAGGGAACCAGCTTTTGACTATTGGTGCTGCCATTTCCTTAGCCTCATAGCAACCACATTCATCACTACAAATTCCAAGTTAGGATCCTAACTCGGAAAAACCAATCAGGGATCAGGAAGGGTATTAGCGATCACCAATTGCTATCTTCAATCATAAGTGTACAAAAATATATGTCATACTTACTTTTTATGACTACTTATGAGCATTGAAGTGAAGATTGGGGATGCATTGGATCGCCTGCATAAATTTGACAGGCGAGGTATACACGTTTACCGAAAAAGTGACCTCAGGAGATTATTTTTTGATGACTCACTTACAGCATTCCAGCAAAGTTTACCTCGTTTGGTGAAAGCTGGAGTACTAGAGCGGGTGTGCAACGGTGTTTATGTATTCTCATACAGTCTTCATAAGGGCGGTTATACTATTGAATACATTGCCAAATGCTTGCGACGAGGAGAGTACAACTACATCTCTCTAGAATCGGCGCTTTCAGAATACAGTGTCATTTCTCAAGCAATGACCGATAGAATTACTATCATGACAACGGGGCGTAAAGGGGAGTTTAGAACTCCCTACGGCGTTATCGAGTTCACACATACGAAACGTGATGATATTGACATTATCAGCAATACCTTAACTTCAGATCGGCCCCTGCGGATTGCTAGTAAAGAGACTGCCATTCGAGACTTGAAGAGGGTTGGCAGAAACACGCACTTGATTGTAACGGATCACGATTAGGCAGATGCTGGCACTCCCAAAAACCACACAACTCACTTTTGGACAAAACCTTGTCAGTACATTTACTAAATTAGTATCTCATGAATAAATACAGGTATAGGAAAGTCACTTCGAAGATGTTCAATCTCAAGGGGAGTAGATCATGGTGACATCTGTGCCAATTGAGCACAACTGATAGCTAAGTTTGGCCGTTAATCCTCCCCCGTTTAATCAGTAAAATAATTCATTCTTATTATGTTTAATTGGACTTTTACTATGAACCAAGTTAGAGAATTTTTTCAGGTTTTAACTGTCATTTATCCTTTGACTCTTATCGTTCCTCGACTCATGCACCCTTTGCTTGATCTACTTTTGATCCAGCCAAACCATATGGTGGGTGTTTTGATTATTGATACTGTCATTGTGGCATGTGCAGTGTTTGTGTTCCTTCCTTTACTAAATAAGATCGTTGAGAGGTTTATAAGCTACTAAACAACATCCCAGTAGCATAAGTTGGAACCACTTGTGCTGCTGAATTTCTCTACGAAAAAGTCAATCACTACCCTAACTTTTGTCGCAAGATTGTCCGTATCAAGGTATAGCGCACTGATCGATTGTTGTTCTAAACTCGTTGAGACTTGATAATCTTCCAGTAAAGGAACCATCTTACCACTCTTCAATTCCTCTCCAATTAACCAAGTAGGAAAAACCACAATCCCACTCCCCCTTACCGCGCTCGCTACCAAGGTTTCCGCATTGTTACTGTAGAGTGAACCTGAAACCTCATACGCATCTAATCTATCTTTACCAATAAACCAACGCTGTAATCCATTGATTCCCTTAAATACGAGGCAGTTATGCTGTTCTAAGTCTTTTGGTGTTCTGGGCATGCCATTAGACGCTAGGTAACTTGGGCTTGCAGCCATGACATAACGCTGCTCGCTGAAACGCTTCATTCTAAGGGAAGAATCTTGTGGCACACCAATACGGATCAGCAGGTCAATTGCCTCGGATGCGGCGTCAACAAAAGCGTCGGTCTGCTGAATTTCGACCTTCAGAAGTGGGTAACGTTCTAACATTTCAGGTAGATAAGGGGCAATGTGAAGTCTTCCGAAGGCAACAGGAACACTGATCTTGACAGTACCACGAGGGATGTCGGCTCGCTGTTCGATTTGATCGACAACACGTTCATATTGATTGATGATGTCGGTACAATGTCTGTTAAATGCTACGCCTTCATCGGTCAGTGATATCGAACGAGTATGACGATGCAACAGTTTGGTGCCGACCTTGTCTTCTAACTGGGCCATTTTACGAGAGACGGAAGATGGCGTCATATCTTGTCTGCGTGCCACTTCAGAAAAGTTGCCAAACTGGCTAGTCATTAAGAACAGCTTTATTTCCAATAAGGACACATCGTAATTCAAAAACGTTCTCCTACTTGTTTCGGTTTTGTTAACCTAGCCAAATATTAAAGTTTAAACATAAAAAAAGGCAAGCTAATAGTTAGCTTGCCTACGTACCAATCAGTTATGCGCTGATAACATTCTTGGTAACAATGAAATGCGCGTCTTCAGTAAATGCTTGGAACTGTTCTACGATCTTCTGCATTTCTTCCGTTTGGATATCAGTTAAAAACGCCTCTTCAGAATCGATATGAATCACTTCAAAATAATCCCAAGGAGATAGTTTGTCTTGACCAAGCATGCTGATGCCTTTGAACACCTCAAATGATGAAACGCTGCTCAGCTTGTTTACCGTTGGTAGATCAGACTGTTTTGCCCACTCTAGGTATTTTGCTTCGTCGGTCGTCGATTTCAGGTTAAAGAATACGATTAGTGTTTTAGCTGACATGCAGCGCTTCCTCTGTAGATTGAGTGGTTTGTTTTGCATTTTGGCTATTGCGATTCGCAAGGTAGATACACACTAATGCGCCAGCAATACACACCATGGCAGCAACACGCCAGTAGTTAAGTTCAATCGGTGTGTTACCAAGCCAGCCTTGAGTATCAATGATCAGACTCATGATCATCTGGCCTAGAATGGTGGCGACTGTAGCAATCGCGACGCCGACTTTCGGCACGGCAGCGACCATCACAATCATGTAGACAATGCCAAATAGCGCACCTGCAAGCTGCCATTTTGGAACGCTTAACAAGGTCGCGTCATAACTAGGCTCAAAAAAGAAGATAAGTAAACCAGTGATCACCGTACCCATGCTAAACGTCAGTAGCGAGCTTTCAATTACCCCAACCTTGGCACCAAGCTGACCATTAATCGCAGCCTGCGTACTCAACGCCATGCCTGAGGCAATAGCTAGCAAAATAATCAGAGTCATTACTGAGCTCCCATATAAATAAAACACAGCGCTAGAAAAATGAACGCCAAACCAAGCACGCGCAGTGGATTTGTGGCTTGCTTTGGCATTCCGAACCAGCCAAAGTAATCAATCGCAAAACTTTTGGTGACCTGACCTAGCAGGACACAAATCATGGTCATTGCCACCCCCAGGATTGGCGTGGAAAGGGTAAGAACCACCACATAGATTGGCCCAAGTAACCCACCAATAAGCTGCCACTTAGGAATTGAGTTCCAATCAGTAAACTTGCCTTGCGGTGTGAAATGACGAATCATCCACAGCAACGCAGTACCGACACCAAAGATGCTTAACGTTGCCCATAAATGACCAACTTGCTCACCTAGTGGTCCAAGAAGGCCAGCCTCGAAAGACAAGCCCATTCCCGCAACCACAATCAGTGCGATAAAGATAATGTTCATCGTGGGTCAAACAGCGCGACAGATGAGTGACGAGTGTATGCCTTACCATTTGGGTACGAAACAAGCTCTAGTTGCATGCCCCATGGTGCCATAAAATACACCCAAGACTCACCTTCAGTTGGACCTTCCGTCATGGTAGTTGGCTCACCAAGTACCTTGATGCCTTGCTCTTTCAGGTAAGCTACTGCTGCACCCATATCTTCAACGTAGAACGCTAAGTGGTGACCACCAATATCAGCGTTATTGGGCGCAGCTTTGTTGCGCTCAACCGTATCTGCGTATTCGAAGATCTCTAGGTTGATACCCTTCGCGTTCATAACGGCGATCTTAGTGATCTCAGCGCGAGAGTTTACATTAAGATGATCCGCCATCCAGTCATCATCTGATGCGAATGGACCAAACTCGTACGCCAATTCAAACTCAAAGTGATCATGGAAAAATGTAATCGCTTCATCTAGGTTTGGTACCGTGAAGCCGATGTGGTCTGGTTTTTTTAGCCCTGGAATAGCCATTATAAATCTCCTCGTTCATGACGAATTTTGTTTAGTGCGCCCATTGTTGTCGCACCTTTGTTAAAGCCTGTGTATGCCGACGCAAATACAATGAGTTCTTCAAGTTCTTCATACGTAACGCCTTGCTTCAGCGCCATATCAACGTGAGCGCCGAATGGGTTACCTTCGCCAGTAACATTCAGTGCCATTTGGTCAATTGCAATGCTGATTAGGGCTTTGGTTTTCTGGTCAATAAGAGGCATGCCCCAAGCTTCACCAGCCACGCGAACTGTCATGTCGCCCCATACTGGGTTGATGGACTTCAAGCCGTCGATCAACGCTTGATCATCAAGCACTGCGTTTTCATATTTACTCGTCATACTCAACACTCTCTTTAGTTATTTGGTTTGTCTTAGCGGATGACGGGTATTATAGGGAGCGGTGTTTTTTGAAAAACCAGTTGAATGGAACAAGACCTATGCAAACTCTGCACAAATGCTGTGAAAAGAGGAGATATGGGGACAGGAAAGCGGCTATTATAAGATGGTTCGCCAGACAAAACGTTAGCTTGAGATTATAGTTTTCCATTTACATAGTAATGGATAGAGAGCAAATGATAGCAAACTCTAGGATAGCTTTTAGTAAGGCAAACGCACATTAACAACATGTGAATGAGTAAAATTCTAACGCGCTTTGGGGCAGAGACGAGTTATAGTTAGTGCTCAAAATCGTGCACTTCGGATACGTTGAATTGGATAAAACCAAGTAAACGAGTCTAACCGAAGCATGTCTATAAAATCGGTGACTATTCAATCTTGCATGATACCGAACACTCGTTACTGCGGCGCATGCCGCTTGGGTAGCACAGCTTCATGCTGTGCAGACTCGAATGGTGATTGTTCTTGATACTTTCCGTCTAGGCCAACTTGATAGCCATCGATGATCTCTTCCAGTTCTATTTTGAGGGCTTCAGTTACTTCAACTAGCTTATCAGTATTGGTAAAGATAGCGTGATCAAGCAAGTCAAGAAGTCCATTTAGCGTAACCTTACTATCCTTTGATTCGGCTTGCTCGTTATCACTTCTTGTAGCCTTAGCCTCGTTCTTCATATCAGCCTCGCTCATAAAAATGCCTGCCGTACACACGGCTGTAGCACAATTACACTCTCGCCAGCCTCTGAGAAGTTTCCTCAGCAAAAAATCTTAACTGTTTACAATAAAAACGATTAATTTCAGACAGTTATAAACCACTAAGATTTAGACACTAAAAGTTAGTGTCTAAATCTTAGTGCCGAAAAATCAAACAAAGCGTCCAATCATTGTCTTCCATGGAAGTTTCACTTTAAGCTACTGATGTTAAAGCACTTAGCGTATGTGCTCACTTCTCTAATCTAAAAAACCCCTGTACCATGGAGAAGTCAATCAACTCTAAGGTCATGATAGTTTGAAGTTTTACGTTGTTTCCGATCTGCATCTCGACATTCACGGAATACGCCGTGACTTCTGGTATAGCTTCGATAACGAAGCCACTTTAGTCGTTGCAGGTGACACAGCGAACGGCCTCTCATGCATGGCGTATGTAAAAAATGTACTTTGTCGCCACTTTAAGACTGTGATAATGATTGCAGGAAACCATGAATGGTATAACAATAAGAGTAAATCCTACCGCCATAGAAGTACGCCCGTTGGGTGCAAATCTAGTGCAAACTCTGACGTTCTCAACGTTTCCAAGAGTTCAGTATTAGCCAAGCTTAAGGCTCATAGCGATACCACTGAAAACCTGTTCTTTTTGAATAATGAGTCGATTGAGTTGGACGGATACACTATCTTCGGTGGAACCCTTTGGTTTCCAATTCACACCTATTCGGTCGAGCTTGTAAATGCATATTCTGAGTTGATGAACGACACTAAGTTTATTGGCAGCTCTATGATTGAAGAGCAGCACAAAGCATTCATTAATAACTTTCCAGAGAAAGTTGATATAGCAATATCTCACCACCTTCCATCTAAAGAAGCTTTTGCTTTCGAGCAAAATGCCAGCAGCGATTATGCTCCGTATTATCATGCAGGGTTGAGTAATGAGTTGATCTCAAGAGCTAGGTATTGGGTGGCAGGGCATCAACATGATGCTGTAGAGAAAGTCATCGCTGACGGTAGGACGACATTTATTTGTAACCCCAAGGGTTCTGTACGCTTAACCAGTGGATTACTTACTAATAAAGCTTATTACCTATAAGAGCTAGCCAGCAACAAACTTCGGCATCTGAAAGCCCGCTAGGGCTTTCTCACTGTGATCATTGGCCTTGTGAAGCAACCAAACAGAAATGATGCATAGATCCATCACCTCCCCTCACAGCCCCAACACTATCATTCGCATAGAAATCACTAAAAACACTTTTACGCGCATAAAAGTGTTGAAACCCTCTTTTTTAAGCGCCAAAAAATGTTATACCTTGCATTTAATTGCGCATTTTTGTGTAATATACACTCAACCAGATAAGCTCTTTAACTGAGGTGGCTAGATGAAACGAACACTACTTGAAAACCTACTCACCTGGAAAGACAAGCCGACAAGGAAGCCCTTGCTGATTGACGGTGCTAGACAAACTGGTAAAACATTCTTATTACAGGAACTATTAGGAAGTACATTCGAAAATGTGATAAGAATCGATTTCCTAGAAAGCCCTGAGTTAATGGAAGCTTTTTCAGGCTCTCTAAACCCTAATGACATCATCACCAACATTGAACTATTAACAGGAGAAATCTTCGAACCATCGACAGATCTTCTTATTTTAGATGAAATTGGGGAATGTCCAAGAGCGGTCACCTCTCTTAAGTACTTTGCAGAAAAGGCTCCCAAAGCTTATGTTGCTGCTAGTGGTTCAAATATCGGATTGCTCACGTCCTTTCCCGTTGGAAAAGTTGAGCAACACAATTTAAGGCCACTTACTTTCAGGGAATTCTTGTGGGCATCTGGAGAAAAAGCACTGCAAAAAGCATTTGACCAAAAGCTGAATTCTCCAGCAGCTCATACAAAATTAATCGAACTACTGACCGACTATTATTTTGTTGGCGGCATGCCTGAAGCCGTAAACTCATGGTTCGAAAACTCAGAACTCAGTATTATTGAACGCATTGAAGCCGTGTCTGAAGTCCATAGGAACTTAATTGAGGGCTACATGCGTGATTTCGGAAAGTACTCTGGAAAAGTGGATGCACAGCTCATCGAATCTGTATTTCGAAGCATTCCCGCTCAACTATCTTCGGTATTCGACGACTCCGTTAAACGGTTTAAATTCAAGGGAGTTCACGAACGCAAGTCTCGCTATGCTGAGTATGAAAGTGCGATCACATGGCTTCACAAGTGTCGGCTTGCTTTAAAAAATCATCCTATTGAAGGACAGCCTCGTTCTCCTTTAGCTGCTTATCAGAAGGAAAATACGGTTAAACTGTTTCTCTTTGATGTCGGGCTATTGAACCATATGCTCGGTACTGGTTACCGTGAAATCAAACAGCAAGGCTATGAATACAAGGGATATGTCGCCGAAAACTATGTTCAACAGGAAATCGCTGCGCTAGGTATTGAACCAAGTTTCTCTTGGGGAGACGCAAGAGCAGAGATAGAGTTCATTATCGCTGATGACCTAGGTCGAATTGTGCCTGTAGAAGTAAAGAGTGGTAAGCGAACCCGTGCGAAATCATTGCAATCCTACATCGAGAAGTGCAAACCCCACAAGACAATCAAACTTACAGGTACTCAAGGCTCTCCAGCAACAGAGAAGGAGCACATCGTGATGCCGCTTTACTACACAGAATACTTACTTGATCACCTCAGAGATCTAGATAAAAGCTAAGTGAGTAAGAAAATACTCATTAACATCTAAGAATCAATGTTATGAGTAATTTTTTACTCATAACATTAATGACTAATTCATAAGCTTTAGAGGATCTGATGAAGCGAGGCTGCTATGAATAAAAGTGCTCCAGAAAAAAGAGAGTCTGTAGAAGAAGTCATAGCTCGTTTAAGGGCCAATCGAGATGCACCTCACGAGATATCAGAGAGATATGTCGTTAATACATCGCCCAAAACTTCAATAAATCAGAGAGTCTCAAAAATCGCCCCCTCCACTCGTCCATCAGAACGCAAAACCGAGGCAAGCAAAACCATCAAGCAACTCTTGCTTGGTAAACTTACGCAAGGTCAAGCGTTGAAATATTTACGTATTAATATACTGGGACTCAAACAGGATGTGTTCGCAAAACTCGTCGGTGTTTCAAGAAAAACACTCTCAGATATAGAGAATGATCGGGGCAGCTACAATACAGAGATTCTCAACAAGGTATTCAAACCATTTGGCTTAAAAGTCGGACTACTCCCTTCTTCTCCCGATGCGTTAAAATCGCTATTAATGGATGGTGAGGATGGGTAAAATGCTCAGTATCAGCCCTATTTATTTAGATTGAATTGCTATAACAAGCTAGTATTTTTAAATAATTTAGGAATACATGGACGCGGGTTCAGTTCCTTTTTAAGCAGGAAATTGATGTAACATTTGATGCAACACCAAATTAGCAACATCGATATAAGTTACTGAATTTATGAATAATGAGAAATCATTTCAACTCCCGCCAGCCCACCAAACGTTTGGAAAAGGCCACCCTCGGGTGGTCTTTTTTGTATCAACAACCCACTATCCACTATCCACATTGTCTTCTTTTCTCACGCACTCATGCTACCTGATAACTTTTCACGAGCATTACTGCATAACTCTGAACGTACGCCGATTTAAAAACTCGTTGAGTATTAAGTAACAGACGATACGCTCATAAATACACCACCAAAACTACACGGAAGTTCAGAAGAACTCATCCAAGGACAAAAGTGTGTCTATATGTTCTTCGATTTAAAGTGTTCTAAGTTTTTGAGTTATCAACAACTACGAGTGCTAAATCTAAGTTATAGAATTATGATGGGTTAAAGTAGAACAATTTGGGTTTATCACTAACCATCAAAAGATACTAAATAAGCCTTTTCTTTTGCTCTTGGTCATCACAATTGGCGGAAAAATAAATTATCAAGTCAATCTAGTATTACGATGTAAAGCAATAAAAATACCTCTTGACCAAGCGAATAATTAACTGTTTTCAATACGATTTCATTGTCTGAAACCTAGTATTTATAGAGTTTTTATCATTCGGTAGCTCTCGTTTATTTTGCTTTCACATTACCTGATGAAAGCCTCAAAAATCCAATACAATATAACTACCTAAGATTAGCGCAGACTGAGTGTTCCAGATTTAAACTTTATTAATGCTAATAAAAATCGGTCAAATAGATAAACATAAATCTAAAAATGTAATTTTCAAATTCACAAGTTACAGAGCAATGCAATATGAATCACATAGTTAAAATTAAATATTGTAAAAACACACAATACATATAGATTTATAGATTTTTAAAATGAAAAAATTCGATGTGAGAAGTTACTTATTTGGATTTATTACAATCATATTGTTGAGCATTAATATGAGTTTTGGAGAGAGTATATTGAATAACGATAAAGTTAACCAATACACACCACAAATCAATGGTGTGATAACAAAAAAAGGGAAGCCGATTAATAACCAAAAGGTTAGTCTTAGTATTGGTTTAAGCGCTTCAGGAAAATCAATAGACTTATCAACATTTACTGACAGCAATGGTCGGTTTGAATTTTCTCCTGTGTATGAGAACAAAGAGAGCGTTAAGATCCCGCTTATTGAACATTATGTAACTATTGTTTTAACCACAGAACTAGATATTGATGAAAGCGTTATTATTTGGGAAGGTTCGTTCGATGGCTATGAAATAGAGGATTACGTAAAAAACAATATGGCTAATCTAGTCTGTGATGCAGCAAACCCTCTTAAGTACTTTGCTTTTTCAATTGATGATGACGAAAACGATGACTACTACGTAAATAGTCAATGTGATTTATTTGGATATATTGACTCTGACTTATATGGAAATTAAAGAATGCAATCACTCTCACCAAAACTATCATCTAGAATCGCAGAAATCCCTTATTCTGTATTCGCAACTAATGTTCGTAACGTTAGTGGTTATATAGCAAAGTTTTTTACATTTGATCTAAGGAATGATGTCAAAAAAGGAACGACAAGTGGCTTTATGGGATTTGGTGGAATGACATCAGATTTTGTAGCGATAGGTCGAGGTAAGGGCGAGTTTGCCGATACTTTGGTATTTTCCTTCCGTGGCACTCAAGTAAACATCGGCGACATTATGACCGATGGAAACATTGGGATATCAGGTACCTCATCCGGTTACAGGGTACATGCAGGTTTTGTAAATCTCTTCAATACGATAAAGCCACAACTTGCAGCATACATCGCTGGTTATTCGAAAAAGAACATGAAAGCACCGAAGGCAATACACTGTGTAGGTCATAGTTTAGGTGGTGCTCTTGCTTCATTAGCGGCAGATTGGGTGAAGAGTCAGTACGGCTATAGCGTACACCTATATACTTTTGGCGCACCAAAAGTTGGCTTTAAACCATACGCAAGAAGGGAGTTAGATTCTTCCTATCGCTGCACTCATGGCGCAGATCCAGTTCCTATGTCTCCTCTTTGGCCATTTACTCACGGTGGTATTGAGTATCGGCTAGATGGAAGTTCTGGCATCTACTTCTGCGCTCATGGACTAGGAAAAAAATCTGTTCCGGGTTATGTCAATACCGCTACAAGTAATGAGTGGTCGGCACTACAACCCAAATCTCAAGCTTACCTAGAACGCAACGTATTTCTTGACTTCAACAATAGATATAATGCTCGGATGACTGATGGTTGGGTAAGTAAAATAGTCTCTTCAATTTTGACCTTATTAAGAATTTCAGGTTTGGGTCATATAATACAACAAATAGCAACTGTAGGCCTTACTGCTTGGGATCAACTAGCTAAAGCTATGGCGTACATCTCAAAACTAAAAAACGAGTATACAGAACACGTTCGCGGTATTTTAGGTCACATGAATGTAATGTCAGGTAGCGCAGCGATCGACCTATCGAGTATTACTTATAGAGTGATAAAACTTTGTTTTTCGAGACTAGTAAGAAGGTTAGACAGTCATGTTAGAAATGCTCTAAATATAGTAGCGTGACAGTAAAAGACACTAACAATTATTCTAAAAACCGCTCTATTATCCTCAACTAGATTGAGTTCAGAAAAAGCGAAGCTATTTAGGCTTCGCTTTTTATTAGGGCTTAGAGTTGTTAACAATATTAAAATCTATATTCCACACCTAGTGATGCTTGGTTAAAGTCTGTTTCCGTGTTTGCACCGTTCGCGACATTCTCCGCATTGAGTTCTACGTCGTACCACATATATTCTGCGTTAACTAAGAAGTTATCAGTAACTTTAAAACCAACACCGGCACCAGCGAATACACCTTCATCATCTTTGTTGCCTTGGAAGCCCGCAACGTTGTAATCCGTCGAGTACCACATTTGACCGCCTTTTGCGTAAAGGTCGACACGATCAGCAATGGGAGCGGTAACTTTTAGAGCCGCTGTATAGCCGTCCGTTTCGGCATTTGCTAGGTTATTACCATAGCTACCGAAATCAATGTAACCACCTTCCAACGCTAAGTAAGGATTAAAACGGTAACCAACTAAACCTTGAATAACATCGCTGTCATCATCAAAGTCATCTTGTCCATCAACTTTTAAGTAACCGTAGTTGGCGCCAACATATACACCATGATCGTTGGAGTCCGCAGCATGTGATAAAGTACTAAACGTTGCTAAAGAAAAAAGGCTAATCAAAGTAACAACATTGCTTTTCATTTCGTTCTCCTAATATAAGTTCCATTGAAGGTTCGAATAGTAAAGAGCAAATGCAATGCCAACTTTAAATTAATGAAAAATATATTTAATTTTATAGAATACTGACAATACTCTAAAGATCGCCGAACAAAAATAGAAAAAAAGAGCTGTCTGTTTACTTTATATAAACAATACTAAATTGAGGTTAATCGCTGATGTGAAAAAGATTCTTGTTAATTTGTAGATTTTTCAAAGAAATTAAATAAACATCTAAAATACTCTTGTAGATTAATCAGTCAAAAAAAATGCTTAGCTAGTTTTTATAAGAAAGGAAGCTAATCACACATACGTTGCATCTTACTTTGCTTCAAGCCGTGAATATTCTACTCTTTGCCTAAGCAGAGTTTAATGGAACTGAAGTATGTTAAAAGGCAGTGAATACCCTTCTATTCGAGCATTAAGGACGTTTGTCGCGGTCTCTAATTACCTCAGTTTCTCTAAAGCAGCGGATGCCCTATGTATTACGCAAAGCGCAGTAAGCAAACAAATCGCATCGCTGGAGCAATTGGTGGGTTTACCTTTAATACAAAGAGGGGCGAGTGGTATTGAGTTAACCGAAGAAGGCAAGCGTTATCTGCCGCAAGTCACAGAAGCTTTGGAGCTTATTCAGCATGCAACTGCCAACTTAATCCAGTCAGATTCAAAGCAAGAATTACTCACCGTGGACGTAACCCCTTCTTTTGCCAGTCTTTGGTTGATACCTAATATTGATGACTTCCACCAGCAACATCCTAACATCCGAGTAAGAGTCTGTACTGGGGATGGGAACGTCAAAGATTCGAGCAACGAAAGTGACTTACATATTCGCTGCCTTCCATTATCCACGCATTATGAATACAGCCACTTACTATGCGAAGAAATACTACTATTGGTCGGTTGTACTAACGCTCCTGCACTCAAGAATGTGCACGCTGTTAGCGACTATCCGCTGATACCTCAAATCACTCGTCCTCAGTTGTGGGAGCAATTTAAGGCGGCACATGCAGTAGAATCAACCGTTACCTATCACTCTGTAGGCTTTGAACATTTTTACCTAGCTTACGAAGCCGTCAAAATGGGAAAAGGACTCGCCTTACTTCCTGATTTTATGGCGCAGAATTCTATTTTAAGAGGGGATATCCAACATATTCTCAACCTAACTTTACAGAGTGGTTATGGTTATTACGTGATGATCCCGAATTATCGCCTATCGGCTAAGAAAGTGGCGGCGTTTTACGAATGGTTGAAGAGCAAACTAAGCTAATATTGTTTTCTTGAAATGCTTTTGGTAAACCAAAACAACTCAAAGACTTCAGTATCTGTCTGCTCCAAATTGTGGCATTCTCATTAACACTGTTTCAAAAGGATAAATGGATTGAAAGATATGGACAGCAATTCGCCCAAACTCTCATTACGTACCATTGAGCCAACGGATTACCCTGAGCTTGCAGAGCTAATGGACTTAGTGTTTCCTGATGTTGGCGGCTCATGGCCACGGCTGACTATTATGGATCTCATTCATCAGTTTCCTGATGGCCAAATCTGTATTGAAGATAACGGCAAAATAGTCGGTGCAGCATTAACCATTAAAGTGGACTACAACCGCTTTTCTCTTCCTCATCTATATACCGACATCATTACCGAAAACAACGTCATACAGAATCAAGTAACCGGTGATGCCATGTATGGTCTCGATGTATTTGTCCACCCGGACTATCGAGGGCTACGTTTAGGTCGACGTTTGTATGATGCGCGTAAAGAGCTTTGCCGTAGTAAGAACTTCAAAGCAATTTTAGCCGGTGGTCGCATTCCTAATTACCACCAATACGCAGATGAACTGAGCGTTGCAGAGTACATCGACAAAGTAAAACGCCGTGAGCTTCATGACCCTATTTTGTCTTTTCAGCTTGCTAACGACTTCGATGTAAAACGAATCATGCGCGGCTACTTACCAGAGGATAGCGCTTCTAAAGGTTACGCGACACTGCTGGAGTGGGATAACTTTTTCTACGAAGAGGATATTCAATCCGTACACGATGTAGAAAAAACACTGATTCGGATTGGTGTCGTCCAGTGGCAAATGCGCGCGATGAATGACCTGGAGGATTTGCTCGATCAGGCTGAGTTCTTCATCTCTTCTCTTGCGAACTATAAAGCCGATTTCGCCCTATTCCCTGAGTTCTTTAACGCACCGCTGATGGGCTTGCAAAACGACAAAAATTCCGTTGAAGCAATCCGCTTTTTGGCTAGCTTTACAGAAGAGATCAAAAACCGTTTCTCGCAGATGGCGGTCACCTACAACATCAACATTATTGCAGGCAGTATGCCCGTTATCGAAGATGGCAAACTGTATAATGTGGCCTACTTGCTGCAACGAGATGGTGAAATTAACGCTCAATATAAAATCCACATCACGCCTCATGAACAAAGAGACTGGGTGATCGACGGTGGTGACAATGTTCAAGTGTTCGAAACCGATGCGGGCAAAGTCGGCATACTGATTTGTTATGACAGCGAATTCCCTGAATTGGGAAGAATGTTAGCAGAACAAGGCGCACAAATTGTATTCGTTCCTTTCTGGACGGACACAAAAAATGGCTATCAACGAGTACGAATTTGTTCCCAATCGCGTGCCATTGAAAACGAATGCTATGTTGCAATTGGTGGCAGTGTTGGTAACTTACCTCGTGTTGATAACGTGGACATCCAGTACGCACAATCTGCCGTATTCTCACCGTCGGATATCTACTTCCCGCACGATGCGACCTTGACAGAAGCAAGCGCCAACACCGAAATGATGATCTTCGCCGATGTTGATTTGACTAAGTTGAAGCAACTTAATACCGAGGGTTCAGTAACCAACTTACGTCACCGACGCCTTGATTTGTATGGCGCATTCACCAAAGCCAAAGAGTCATAAGGATCTCCCTAGTTCGCCGCTACCAAAGAGCGTGGCGGCGAGTAAAGCCAGCTGCAGGTTGATTCTGCGCAATTATCAGAGGCATGTCAGTTTTTCTCAACGGTGAGAAACAAGAATTGACCCAATAGGACATTCGGAGTATCACTCCAACTTCGTTCCGCTTTTATTAGGGGAAAGCTTTTGGAACATATTAACGAACTTCTCGTGTCAATGAAGCCTTTGCTTGAGCAATACGGCTACGTTGCGCTGATTGTCAGTATATTTCTAGAAGGGATAGGTATCCCGATGCCTGGTCAATCACTGATGATCGCGGCATCTTTGCTCTCGTCAGAACAAGTCATGAACCTAAGTATGGTAATGATGGTATCGTGGCTGAGCTGCTTTTTGGGTAATACCTGTGGTTACCTAATCGGCTATTACTTTGAAGGCTGGTTGGATAAAAAAGGCTACATTTCCGGCCCGAAGATGCAAACGCTTCAATTGACTATCCAGAAATACGGCCCTACTTGCTTGGTCGTCAGCCGCTTTATTGAAGGAATGAAGCAATTTATGCCTCTTGCATGCGGTATCGCGAAAATGCCACGTAGAGAGTTTTTGCTCGGTAACGCCCTCGCGGCGACGGTTTGGGTATTGGTATTCAGCTTGTTAACTCACTTTGCATTTGAGCATTTAAGCGTGTTGAGCAACCTGTACACCGAATACAAATATCTGGTATGGGCATTTGCTGCTGTCTTATTTACGTGGATGGTTTTAGGTATTGTTAAACGCAAAAAAGCCAAATCAATGCAATAACAACAGTCTCTTCATTAGCGCATAACTAAAGCTCCTGGTATCAGTGAGATACGCAACACGAGCTTTTATCTTTTTCTTTACGTGTAAAATTTAAACAGCCATTTAGACGTCTAGACGTTGACAATGTAGAAATGTGATATTAGTCTGCTCTTCTCTCTTATCATTAACATTGTCGTTTACATGTCCGGTTCCCAACAAACTACTAAAACAGTTGCACCGTCTGCGGTCGCACTGATCCCATTAATTGTATTCCTTGCGCTATTTATTGGCGTAGGCACTTACTTATCTTTGCAAGGCGTGGAATTTGCCTTCTACCAGCTGCCTGCACCCATCGCGGTATTACCAGCCATCATCATTGCGTTTCTTTTAAGTAAAGAGAAACTTAACCGCTCAATCGAACACTTCATGCGTGGTGTTGGCCACCCAGACATCATCGCAATGTGTATGATCTATCTGCTTGCAGGTGCCTTTGCTGCGGTAGCAAAAGCCTCTGGCGGTGTTGATGCAACAGTGAACCTTGGTTTATCCGCTATTCCAACCAGCATGATTTTACCGGGCATTTTTCTGATTTCTGCTTTTATCGCAACAGCAATGGGGACTTCGATGGGTACCATCGCAGCCGTTGCCCCCGTAGCGTTGGGTATTGCTGAATCAGCAGGAATGAGCTTACCGTTAACCGCAGGCGTTGTGCTGAGCGGCGCTATGTTTGGTGATAACCTTTCTATCATCTCTGACACCACCATCGCGGCGACACGCTCTCAAGGTTGTGAGATGAAAGACAAGTTTAAAGAGAACATTCGTATTGCTTTACCTGCGGCGTTGATCGCGATTGCAGTGTTCGCTTTCAACAGTACCGCGACTCAAGTGCCTGCAACTGGCGATATTGAGTGGCTAAAAGTCTTGCCGTACATCACTATTTTGATCCTAGCGGTATCTGGTGTAAATGTGTTTGTGGTTCTGTCGATTGGCATTCTTTTGGCTGGCGGCGTGAGCTTGGCATCGATTGACAATTACGGACTGACTAATCTAGCCCAAGACGTTTACAAAGGCTTTGGTAACATGCAAGAGATCTTCTTGTTATCCATGCTGATTGGTGGTTTGAGTGAACTAATGCGTCGCCAAGGTGGTCTTGCTTTTCTAACCAACTTCGTTAGCAGCCTTATCCACGCGTTTGGCTCTAGCCACTCTAAGCATGCGAACAGTCGTGCAAGCGAGCTAGGTATTGCAGGTTTGGTTTCAATGGTCAATGGCTGTACGGCAAACAACACCGTAGCCATCATTGTATCGGGCAGCGTTGCTCGCCAACTGGCGGAAGAGAATAATGTCTCTCCTCGCCGCTCAGCAAGCTTGTTAGACATTTTCTCATGCGTGGTGCAAGGCGTGTTGCCTTACGGTGCTCAAGTACTGCTGCTAGGTTCCGTGTTCAACCTCTCGCCACTTGAAGTAGTTGCCAATTCTTACTACTGTTTTGCATTAGCGATAGCGGCTATTGTCGCGGTGTTTATCAAACATCCCGCTCGTCAACCTGTAGCGCAAACTGAGAACTAACGACAAATACCGAAAAGGCTCCGATGGAGCCTTTTTACTTTCCTTTCTTCTTTTTTTCTTTTCCGCGAGCAGATTTACTTCAAAGCTGAACGCAAACTTTGCGCACTGTGTAAAGGAATCGCAAAGCGATGCGCCACATCGCGTAGAGCTTCCACCTGAGCCGCGTTACTGATTGCTAATTCGCCTGCAACATCGACGTGGTTATTCTCAAACCCCACTCTCACATCGAATCCAAGTAACATCGCACTCGCTAAACAGTCTTGCTCTCGCGCGCCAAAAGCACAAATGGCACATCGAATTTCTTCCTCGACAAAATGCGCCAAATTCAAACCTCGTAAATCCCATGGCGAAGACTGTTGAGCTTGGTGATAACGCCCTAACACCACTAATGCATGCTGATACGTTTTAGGTAACACGCCCGCATCACGCAGTTGGAAATAACGTTCAATGTCGGTTGCATCGTAGAGAATAATTTGGCTCACGATGTTGTTTTCTGCCACCCAATGGAAAAAGGCATACCCTTCTTTCTCACTTGCTCGATCAGGGATTAACTCCCTCAATGCGAAAGAAGCCGCTTCTGGTTTCACAGCTTTAACTAACGCCATCTGTTGTGGCGGAGAATACAAGCCCACCGCCTCTGTGGTGAGCTGTACCATCATGTTTTGTCCCACCGCTTCTTTCACGGCATAGTAAATTGCCATGTTGTCGTCGATGTCTAATGAATGACGTCCGTTGGCGTCTCTAGCATGTAAATGGATCATGGCAGCCCCTGCCGTTTGACAAGCGATAGCCTCTGCAACCAGTTCGTCTTTTGTCATGGGTAAGCTGGCGTGATCGTGCTTAGTTTTTCTTGCACCGTTTGGGGCCACGATAATAGCGATAGGCTCTCGTATACATCGATTTTCTAATTCCATTCCTTCGCTACCTCTTTTAGCGTTAATGAGAGTTTGCCAACTAGCTCATCAATATGGTGAGGCTGAATAATGAATGGCGGTGCAAGCAAGATATGGTGCCCATTAACGCCATCAATCGTTCCGCCCATTGGGTAGCACATTAAGCCATTTTCCATTGCTTGCTGTTTGATGCGTTTGTCTGCCAATGTGGCTTTACTCAGAGGCGCCTTGCTTTCTTTATCCGCCACCAGCTCAATGCCAAAAAATAAGCCTTTACCACGAATGTCGCCAATGTACGGTAAATGGGCCAATTCAGAAGTAAGCTCATTACGCAGCAAAGCACTTTGCTGATTCACCGCCGTTAATAAATCATCTTGGAAGATGGTTTGAATGGTTTCCACGGCAGCAGCGCACGCCACAGGGTGCGCCATAAAGGTATGGCCATGTTGGAAAAAACCGCTTCCACCGGCAATAGCTTGGTAGACTCGATCATTCGCAACCACCGCGCCAATAGGTTGATAACCCGCACCAAGCCCTTTAGCCATACACACCAGATCGGGTTCTGCCTCTTCTTGCTCAAATGCAAAAAAACTACCACTGCGTCCAACGCCACACATGACTTCATCCAAGATCAATAACACATCGTATTGGTCGCATATTTCGCGAATACGTTTGAAGTAACCTTGAGTCGCAGGCACAGCTCCAGCGGTGGCTCCCACAATGGGCTCAGCGACAAAAGCCATGACATTCTCAGCCCCCAACTCAAGAATTTTTGCCTCTAGTTCATTCGCCGCTCGTAATGAGTAATCCAATTCCGACTCATGAGTCTGCTGATACCGATAAGCATAGCAAGGGGCAATGTGATGGCTCGGATGCAAGATGGGTTTGAACGGTTCACGTCGCCATTCATTGCCACCGACCGCCAGAGCCCCCAAGGTATTGCCGTGATAACTTTGCTGACGCGCGATGAATTGCTTTTTCTCTGGCTTACCTGATTCCACGAAATACTGCCGCGCCATTTTTAGTGCCGACTCCACCGCTTCTGATCCTCCACTGACTAAATACACATGGTTGAACTGTTCAGGCATGTGCTGACAAATCAATTCTGCTAGGCGCTCACTGTTGTCGCTAGTAAAAAATCCAGTATGAGCAAATGGCACTCGCTCGATCTGTTCCAACATGGCTTTTTTAACGGCGTGATGACTGTGGCCAAGGTTTGATACCGCAGCACCACCACAAGCATCGAGATACTGCTTTCCATGCTTATCGAATAGATAAACACCTTCACCTCTATCGATGATTGGTAGCGTGGCATGGCAATGACGGTGAAATACGTAAGACATTTGAGTCCCTTCCAATGTGTAATACTTGCACACATCATCAGGAACAAACCCAAACGTGACAAGAGAATAAATCTCACCCTCTATGAGCTTTTGGAATACCACAAACCAAAAACACCAAAACCCTTGATATTTAAACAATAAAATAAAAATAGGCCAGCTTTTTTAAAGGCTGGCCTATGGGTAACCCAAAGCTAAAAACAGAATCGTTTTACGCGTTTAGTGCCTGTTCTAAATCGGCTAGAATATCGTCAATATGTTCAATACCCACCGATAAACGAATCATCTCTGGAGACACACCAGCTTGTTTTTGTTCTGCTTCGCTCAATTGACGATGAGTCGTCGATGCAGGATGGCAAGCCAATGATTTTGCATCGCCAATGTTCACCAAACGCTTAAAGATTTTCAAAGCATCATAAAAACGCACACCAGAGTCATAACCATCTTTTAAACCAAACGACAAAATCGCAGAAGGCTTACCTTTCATGTATTTTTCGGCGAGATGGAAGTGTTCAGAACTTGGCAATCCGGCATAACTTACCCAACTGACTTTGTCATTCTGTTCCAAGAATTCAGCCACTTTGAGTGTGTTCTCGGTATGGCGTTCCATACGCAGCGGTAACGTTTCTAACCCTTGCATAAGCATAAATGCATTCATCGGTGATAATGCTGCTCCGGTATTACGCAGTGGTACGGTACGCGCACGCCCGATAAATGCCGCCTCACCAAACGCTTCGGTATACACCACGCCGTGGTAAGAAGGCTCTGGTTGGTTGAAAACAGGAAAGCGGTCTTTGTGCTGTGCCCAAGGGAATTTACCGGAATCCACAATCACGCCACCTAATGTGGTGCCATGTCCACCAACGTATTTAGTGAGAGAGTGAACTACGATATCCGCACCAAATTCGATGGGTTTGCAAAGCACTGGCGTCGCAACGGTGTTATCCACAATCACAGGTACGCCTTGTGCATGAGCAAGCTCCGCCACACGTTCTAAATCGATGATATTACCCGCAGGGTTCCCAATGCTCTCGCAGTAAACCGCTTTGGTATTTTCATCAATTAACTCGGCCAAACTTTCTGGCTTGTCATCTTTGGCAAACTTCACTTGAATACCTTGATTTGGCAGCATGTGCGCAAACAAGGTGTAAGTACCGCCATAAAGTTGCGGCGTAGAAACGATGTTATCGCCCGCTTGCGCTAACGTCAGAATCGCATAGTTAATCGCTGCACTCCCCGCACTCACGACCAACCCGGCAATGCCGCCTTCTAACGCCGCCATGCGTTTTTCCAGAACATCGTTAGTCGGATTCATGATGCGAGTGTAGATATTACCCGGCACTTCCAAGTTAAACAGATCAGCGCCGTGCTGCGCGTTATCAAACTCGTACGCGACTGTTTGATAAATCGGCGTCGCGACAGATTTAGTGGTAGGGTCAGTTTCGTAACCAAAATGGATGGATAGCGTTTCGTCTTTCATGTTCTTCCCTGTCTTTCATCACTCAAATAGCGGCAAGCAAAGCACTTACCTTGCTTATAAAACTTATATTGCCCAACTTTTCAACAAATAACGTAGGGATGAATCACAGAGATAAAACGCTAATTCAACTGTCCAAGTAACCAGTGACGAAACGTTTCTGTCGCATTCGTACGTGTGTTCATGATCAAGTAATACCCTGCATTGGCAGAAATCGGTTTGAATGGAGAAACCAAACGCTCTGTCGTCAATTCATCCTCAATCAGTGCCATTCGTGCCATCGCAATCCCAACGCCAGCTTCGGCTGCAGACATTGCCATATCCGTTCGATTAAAAAAGTGTCCGATATCGGTTTTAAAATCCAACCCCATCGCTGACGCCCAATATAGCCACTCATAGTCACGCGTCGCTTTTTCCCATGGCATCGCATCGTGTAGTAGCGTCGCCTCTTGCCATTGCTTCACTGGCATTGAGTTTTTTTGCTCACCAAACAACGTTTTTAGCCAGCCATGATCCTCAAGGTATTTTGGACTCATCACCGGTAGCAGATGCTCATCCAAAATCAGCTCCGCGTTAGCATTTCTATAAGGATGAAGACCATAGTCAATTGCGACGTCATAGTCTTTTATCTCACTATTTACCAGCGCACCTTCCGCAAAGATTTGTACTTGGATATCCGGATTATCATGATGGAAGCTTTCGAGCTTTGGGACTAACCATTTGAAAGCAAAAGAAGGCGTCAACTTCAAACGAATTTCATTGGTTTGCTTTTCTACTTTGAGCTCATCAAGCAATTTGCTCAGTTCCGAAAAGTGAAACTGCGTCGCTTGGTGTAACTGAGTGCCTTTTACGGTTAAACGAATACCGCGAGAGTGGCGTTCAAATAAAGTAAAACCTAATAACGCTTCCAAATGAATAATTTGTTGGCTTATGGCACCAGTGGTGAGGTGTAAATGTCTTGCAGCACCAGTAAAGCTGCTGTACTCCGCGACTTGGCTAAATAGGCACAAACCACTTATCAGATTACTTTTCATCCTTGAGCCTATAGTTTTTCTAAACGCAGTGTGTAATTTATATCGATTGTTAACAAAAGGTAAAGAAAAGAAACTGAGCACTCTGATAAATGTGTGGAGTGCATCAATGGAAGTCATCGTATTAGGCAGCGGCGTTATCGGCTTAACCTCTGCTTGGTATTTATCTCAAGCAGGCTATCAAGTTACCGTCATTGACCGCCAACCAAGCAGTGCCATGGAAACGAGCTTCGCCAATGCCGGGCAGATTTCATATGGCTATTCTTCGCCTTGGGCTGCGCCTGGTGTTCCTGTTAAAGCCATTAAGTGGTTAATGGAGGAGCATGCTCCACTTAAAATCAAACCCACTCTGAATGCCGACATGATCCGCTGGGCGAGTAAAATGGTCGCGAACTGCACCCTACCTCGCTATCAAGTTAACAAGGCTCGCATGCTTTCGATCGCTAACCACAGCCGTGTTTGCTTAGAACAGTTACGCCAAGAACACGCCATTGAGTATCAAGGACGTCAGTTTGGGACCTTGCAAGTATTCCGAACACATCAACAGCTGCAAGCCATTGAAAAGGACATGCAGCTCCTTGAACAAAGCGGAACCCGATTTAAGCTAATGGACGTCGAACAATGTATTGAACAAGAGCCAGGGCTTGCACTTGTGAAAGACAAACTGGTTGGTGGCTTGCATCTACCTGATGACGAAACGGGCGATTGCCATCAATTTTGCCAACAACTAACGGAGCTTGCTAAGGCACACGGTGTCCGATTTGAATTCGATACTGAAGTAAGCAATTGGGTTACAGTAGGCAAAAAGATCATAGGTGTCCAAACGAACCGAGGACAATTTAAAGCAGACCAATATGTGGTGGCCTCTGGAAGCTACTCTACAGCGCTACTCAAGCAACTCGATATTGATATTCCGGTCTACCCTGTCAAAGGCTATTCACTCACCATCCCGATGGAAGATGAACACTTCTCTCCTCGATCTACTGTGATGGATGAAACCTATAAAGTCGCTATGACTCGATTTGATGACAGAATTCGCGTAGCTGGCACCGCAGAATTAGCAGGGTTTGATGCTTCCCTTCCACAAAAGCGCAAAAACACTATCGAAATGGTCATCCGTGATCTTTTTCCTCGTTGTGGTGACTTCAGCCAAGCTGAGTTTTGGAGCGGCTTTAGGCCAATGACGCCTGATGGCACACCAATTATCGGCGCGACTAAATACGATAACCTTTTTACTAACACCGGACACGGAACTCTGGGCTGGACGATGGCTTGTGGTTCAGGTCAATTGCTAGCAAGCGTAATGAAAGGTGAAAAAGCAAAAGTGATGGATAATGCGGAACTTAACCTTTGTCGTTACGCCTGAGCACATGACTGAACAAAAAACAGACAGACACTTACTCCACAAAATGCATAACCATTGGCATTTTTAACTCATCAAAATCGCAGTACATTTAAATGACAATGTGCTGCATAATTAATCATCAGGCAAATCTTCTACCTAAAAGGAGCAAATAAGCAACAAGAACCAAATTTTAACAACTACTCTCCATTCTGTGTTCATCATCACGCTACAAAGGATTTGTAGCTAAAAAAGTTAACAATTGCATTACATAAAGGGTAATGTATTGTGTGAAAAACAACCACAAACACAACTAACAGGGAAAATACTCATGCAGTCATTAGTTGATTTTCTGAATGGAATTATTTGGAGCCCGGTACTGATCTATTTGTGCCTTGGCGCAGGTTTGTTCTATTCAATCATGACGCGTTTTGTACAAATTCGTCACTTCTTTGAGATGTGGCGCTTATTACTTTCAGGGAAGAGTTCAACAAAAGGGATATCATCATTTCAGGCACTTGCCGTTTCACTATCTGGCCGTGTAGGTACAGGTAACATTGCTGGTGTTGCTGCTGCTATCGGTTTCGGTGGCCCAGGTGCCGTATTCTGGATGTGGGTCGTTGCCTTCTTTGGCGCTGCAACCGCATACGCAGAATCAACACTTGCACAAATTTATAAAGAAGAAGACGAAGGCGAGTTCCGTGGTGGCCCTGCTTACTATATTGAGAAAGCAATGGGACAAAAATGGTACGCTTGGATCTTTGCTATCGCGACCATCTTTGCTTGTGGTGTTCTACTTCCTGGCGTTCAATCGAACAGTATCGGTAACGCAGTAGAAGCCGCATTTGGCTCAGGTGACATGATTGAAACCGCTATTGGTACCTTCAGTTTTGCTAAAATTTTCACTGGTACGGTTGTTTGTGTCATTTTGGCTTTCATCATTTTTGGTGGCGTAAAGCGTATCGCGAACTTTACCCAAGTCGTTGTGCCATTTATGGCGTTAGCTTACATCATTACTGCGTTTGTCATCATCCTTCTAAACATTGGTGAGGTTCCACGCATTTTCGGCATGATCATTGGTGACGCGTTCACACCAATGGCAGGCGTTGGTGCAGCAATCGGCTGGGGTGTAAAACGTGGTGTCTACTCCAACGAAGCAGGTCAAGGTACTGGTCCTCACGCAGCAGCAGCAGCGAGTGTTGATCACCCTGCTCAGCAAGGTCTTGTTCAATCTTTCTCTATTTACATCGATACACTACTTGTGTGTTCAGCAACCGCGTTCATGATTCTTATCACTGGCGCGTACAACGTAAATGGTGCGATTGAAGGTACATTCCTGGTTCAAAACCTACCAGCGGATATTGGTGCAAATGGTCCTGTGTTTACACAGATGGCGATCGAAAGCGCACTACCTGGCGTGGGTAAACCATTCATCGCAATCGCTCTATTCTTCTTCGCGTTTACGACCATTCTGGCTTACTACTACATTGCAGAAACGAACATTGCTTACATTCGTCGTACGTTCAAAGTAAATGGACTGATGTTTATTCTGAAAGTCATCATTATTTCATCCGTGTTCTACGGAACCGTGAAAACCGCCAACTTAGCATGGGCGATGGGTGATGTAGGCGTAGGACTGATGGCGTGGCTAAACATCATCGGTATTTTGATCATCTTCTTTATGTCGAAGCCTGCACTCAAAGCACTGAACGACTACGAAGAGCAACAAAAACGTGGTGTGACCGATTTTACATTTAACCCTGTTGCACTGGGCATTAAAGGCGCAGATTACTGGGAAGATAAGTACCGACGTAAAACGGGTAAAGCACCAACGGCAGACAGCAATAGCGCAGAAACTGTTGAGCAACCATCAACATAGCGTTATCACATAAATAAGAAAAAGCAGTGGTCCGATTGAGGACATAAAAAAGGGGGATTAACCAATGGTTAATCCCCCTTTCTTCATTATGAGTAACAGCTTAGGCGATAACCGCTTCAACTTTACGAGCGATTTTTGCTTTACCTACAGGTAACACTTCACGACCAAATTCGTTGTTCAGTACTTGTGCCATTGCGAAGTAAATTGCACTTGCGCCACAGAAGATACCCTCGAAGCCAGCGATAGCACCGATCACTTCGCTACCAGTGAAATCACGAGCAGCAAGCAAGAAGAATAGGATAGTTAGAGAGCCAAATACCACTTGCTTCGCTGTTGGGTAACATAGAGAACCAATGAACATGAAACCAGTGAAGATGCCCCAAAGCGCTAGGTACCAACCCATAAAGCTTGCAGGGCTTGCAGGAAGACCCATGTGAGGCATTACGATTAGACCAACCAATGTTAGCCAAAATAGACCGTAAGAAGTAAACGCAGTTGTGCCGAACGTATCACCGCGTTTAAAGCACATGATGCCAACGATTACTTGGCTAAGGCCACCGTAAAAGATGCCCATCGCTAGGATCATAGAGTCAATTGGGAAAAATCCTGCATTATGAATATTGAGCAGAATAGTGGTCATACCGAAACCCATTAGACCTAGCGGTGCTGGGTTAGCCAGTTTTGTCGACATGTACAAATACCTTTTTTCAAAAATGTTGATAAAAAATGCGCGCGAATTTTAATGGGCTGCAGAACAAAAGAGAAAAGCTGTTATTGAAAACTTAGATTCCATAAATAAACCACTACATATATAAAAAAAGACCCTGCAAAAAAGCAGAGTCTTTATAGATGGTTAGGTTGTTTTTTACTCGATCACTGACAAGAAATCTCGTCCCAGAACCAGTTGCTTTGCGTTGGGCTTTCCCATACTCCAGGGCCATTTTTTGCGACAAAACATTTGTTTTGGTACGTCACTTTATCGCCGTTAGCGACTTGCGTTACACCCGGCTCCCACTGAATAAAATTGCCTGTCACTGGTGGTTCTGGCTCGGTTACTGGCGGCTCTGGCTCAATCACCGGTGGTTCAGGTTCCGTTGTAGGCGGCTCCGTAGGAGTGCCTGAAACCAGCTTCCAAGGGTCTCCTTTCGTTGGCTCATTACCTTGTGACCACCATTTCGCTTCGTAAACAGCACCTTGGTAAGAAACTTGATCACCCGTGTTATATACTTTGCCAGAATCCCAAGCTGCCACACCACCTACAGGCGGATCGACCGGATCCACTGGGTCTAACTTGTCAACTACACGAACTTCTGGCCAACCCGCATGAGATTGGTAGAAGTTAGTTACACATTTCTCATAATCACCCGCAACTAGCGCAGAGTAAGCCGTTTGGAAACCAACAAGCTCACATTCAAATGAGTGACCTCCAGGACGATCTGAGTAGTATTTCCAGTTACCATCCCAGTTGGTGTAAAGCACGTCTGTCGCACCATTTAGATTTAAGCTGCCGTAAGGCGTCTGCTGCCAACAGGTATTGGTCTCATCGGCTTCAATTGGAATTTGATAATGAGCGGCAAGTCCTTCCCAATAGCGAATACGGTTAACAGGTTGACCTTTATCTTTGTTTTGCTCCCCACACTCAATACCACCATTGATCACGTTGATGGTCGTACCAAAGCCGTAACCAATGCCAGCATCAAGCTCACGCTGTGAAGGCACCCAAGTACGGTCAATCACATGTAGCATTGCTGGTTTCGGTGCTTGTGGGGTTAGGAAGAACCAGATAGCCGATGCTAAGTTCAGCCACGAATCCGCAACCAAGCCTGGATTTTTCAACAATACAGATGCATCGCCATCAAACATCACTTCAGAGAACGCGCCATAGTTAAAATGGTAAGAAAGCTGTTTTGCACCACGTCCAAAGTAACCTTGTCCAGGTTCACATGGCCAGCGTTTGTTTTGCCAGTCATTTTGACCACAACCTGTTGTGTAACCTTCTTGCCCTTCAGACCATCCCATTTCTCGCACATGAACCAAAGCTTGCTGCCACTCTTCCAACCCTAGCGGATTATCCGATACGTTATCGATCGAAATATGGCCACCGGTTTCCTGTGCAAAGTGAGCAAACGCTGTCACGATCGATTTTTTACAAATCGCATCCGAATCACGACCGTCTGTGTACTCACCACAGAATGCTGGGAACTTGCCAATTGCACGTAGGAAACGCGTGTAAGTGTATTCAGGTGCCGCCATTTGAGTCAGGAAGTCCCACTCACTTTCGGGGAATACACGCTCTACACGCTTCACGTTTTCTGGGTTGGTTGTCGCCCCTGGAACAATCGCTTCAACCACTGAGTTCGGGCGTGTCTCTAATGCTTGTGACCAAATGGCATACATAGGATCAGAAGTTTTGCTTTGCTCTACGGCTTGAACGTCACCACGAGCAATAACATAACCATTCGGATTTTGCGGATCGGGCTGAATATTCATACTCGCATTCACTTGTGCTGCTAAGACACAACTCAATGCAAGAGGAAGATGTTTGAGTGCAAACATGTCTAGTCTCCGGATTTCAACAATACAATATACGAGGAATAACTAGACATATAGTGGATCATATATACGAAACACCGAGCCAAGTACGTTGATTCTGCGAGACAAAATGAATAAATAGGTCCTCACACACATTTTGTCACAAGAAAAATGTTACCTTGACTCAAAAGAAAAGCGGAGACCCTGTGAGCCTCCGCTTTGTGATGCTTCTCTCTTTATTGTTCTGCCGAAACCACCTCTAGCTTCGCGGTTGACTTTTGTTTAGACAGCACAAAATAAACCACACACTGAGAAATAATTGCGGCAAGCACAATCACTGGTGAGGCGTTGATTCCAGCTAAAAGAAAACACCCCAATGCGATCATTCCATTGAGTAATGCGTAAGGCAATTGTGTACGGAAGTGCTCATACTGTTCACACCCCGCTCCTGTCGACGACAAAATCGTAGTTTCAGAGATGGGAGAACAGTGATCGCCAAACAAGCCACCAGATAATACCGCACCAATACAAACCAACAGTGGTGCATCAATCGCGACGGCAGTTGGGATCACTAATGGCATCATGATGGCAAACGTCCCCCAAGATGATCCCGTAGCGAACGAGATAATACCGGCCAGTAAAAACGCAACCGCTGGCAATAACCAGTAAGGGAAACCGGCTTGAGCTTGTTCAGCAATGTATGCAGCTGCACCTAATTCTTTCCCAACCGAGCTAAGCGCCCAAGCCAATACCAGAATCACCGCCACTGACATCATGTTTGACATCCCTTTCAGATAAACCTGAATACCATCCGAAAGCTTTCTTACTCCATAAAACGCCATCAGCGCAATTAAAGTGAAGGCCGCGAAGAAATATGCAGAAGAAAGTGCAGCCCTAAACGTTGATCCTGCCACTTTTTGAAATGGAAAACCGTGTGGCACGAGGATGGTACATAGAACCACCAGCATAACGAGCAAAGGTGCCCATACAAAACTAGATTTTGCATTTTTATGCGTAAACACATTCATGGACTCCTGCACTTTCCCAAAGTCGGAGCCCTGCTCTGCTAGTTGTTCAGCCTTCGCCATCGGTCCGAAATCTAATTTGAAGAAAGAGACAATCGGCACAATCGCGATCGCAAGAAAGGCGTAAAACTGATACGGGATCGCACCAATGAAAGCATCCCAATCACTCATACTGACATTCAGGGCAGTAAACTCTTTTTGAATCAATCCCATGATGTAAACGCCCCATCCGATAAAAGGGATCAAGATTGCGACGGGAGAGGAAGTAGAGTCGATAATAAAAGCTAATTTTTGGCGTGATACTTTTAACTTATCAAATAAAGGGCGAAAAACAGGGCCAACAATCAGTGGTGTACCAAGGTCTGAGAAGAAAATAACCACACCACCGAACCATGCGGACAGTTGAGCTTGGCATTTACTCGCAACCCATTGAGTAACCTTTTTAGCAAACGCCACACCACCGCCAGATTTCTCCATCAAGGCAACAAAGCCACCAATAAAGACCAAGAGCAAAATGACGCCCGCATTGTAGCTGTCAGTTAATTGCGGCAGTAGATAGCTTTTCATCAATGCACTAAACGAGTCTAGTGGCCCTTTTTCGACAAATGTCCCTTCGAGCATAGCGACACCACTCACCACACCCGCGAATAAACCAACAACGACATTTCTTGTGGTCAGCGCGAGGAAAAGAGTAATAAGGATGGGAATGAGAGAGGTAACGTCAGCCTGTTCCATAGCAATACCATTTATGATAATCAAACAATTAAAATGAATATATATTTAATTTAACCACATGTATATATCTCTCACAAAAAAGTTGAGCCACCTCTTCACAAACTTGAAGTACAAAAAAACCAGCCCGAAGGCTGGTTCTTATAAACTCAACAGTCTAGAGGAAAATTATTCCCACTCGATAGTCGCTGGTGGCTTACCTGAAATGTCGTAAACAACACGAGAAATGCCATCAACTTCGTTGATAATACGGTTAGATACCTTACCTAGGAAGTCGTATGGTAGGTGTGCCCAATGAGCAGTCATGAAGTCGATAGTTTCTACCGCACGTAGAGACACAACCCAATCGTACTTACGGCCATCGCCCATTACACCAACAGAACGTACTGGTAGGAATACCGTGAACGCTTGAGATACTTTGTTGTATAGATCAGCAGCGTGCAGTTCTTCAATAAAGATAGCATCAGCACGGCGTAGCAAGTCACAGTATTCTTTCTTGATTTCACCAAGAACACGAACACCTAGACCTGGACCTGGGAATGGGTGGCGGTAAAGCATGTTATAAGGCAGGCCTAGCTCTAGACCAATCTTACGTACTTCATCTTTGAACAGCTCACGTAGTGGCTCAACAAGACCCATTTCCATGTCATCTGGAAGACCGCCTACGTTGTGGTGCGATTTGATCACGTGCGCTTTACCAGTCTTAGATGCAGCTGACTCGATTACATCAGGGTAAATCGTACCTTGAGCTAGCCATTTCGCGTTTTTCAGCTTCTTAGACTCTTCATCGAATACATCTACGAATACGTGACCGATAGTCTTACGCTTCTCTTCTGGGTCAGACTTGCCTTCAAGTGCTTTTAGGAAGCGTTCTTCAGCGTCAACTTTGATGATGTTCAAACCAAATTGGTCGCCGAACATATCCATTACTTGTTGACCTTCGTTTAGACGAAGTAAACCGTTATCAACAAATACACACGTTAGCTTGTCGCCGATTGCACGGTGAACCAGCATCGCGACTACCGATGAATCAACACCACCAGATAGACCTAGGATAACTTCGTCGTCACCCACTTGCTCTTTAATGCGAGCAACCGCGTCTTCGATGATAGATTCCGAAGTCCATAGACGCTCACAGCCACATACGCCAAGAACAAAGTTCTCAAGCATTTGTAGGCCACCTTTTGTGTGTGTCACTTCAGGGTGGAACTGAACACCGTAGTATTTCTTCTCTTCGTTCGCCATCGCAGCGTAAGGACAAGTGTCTGTCTCACCAACTTTTACGAAATCGGCTGGGATCTCTACTACTTTGTCGCCATGGCTCATCCAAACGTCTTGAGTTGCTTCAAGGTCTTTAAATAGAGCACATTCACCAGAAACTTTAACCTGAGCGTAGCCAAACTCACGTTCGTTAGAGCCCGCTACTTTGCCTCCTAGCTGTTCCGCCATGGTTTGCATGCCGTAACATACGCCAAGCAAAGGAACACCAGAATCAAACACATATTGAGGCGCGCGTGGAGAGTTCTCTTCCGTTACGCTTTCTGGACCGCCAGATAGGATAATGCCATCTGGGTTGAATTCGCGAATATCCGCTTCTTCTACATCCCAGCTCCATAGTTCACAGTAAACGCCGATTTCACGTACGCGGCGTGCTACTAATTGAGTGTACTGAGAACCGAAGTCCAAGATCAGAATACGTTGGTCATGGATATTTTTAGTCATTTTGAGCAGTCTTTTTAAGGCTAAGTGATTAAAACCGAGGCGAGTGTACTCGCCTCTTCTTAATGCTTCAAGGAAAAAGCAAACGTTTCCGTTGGGTAATTAGTTCCCTAGACGGTAGTTCGGTGCTTCCTTAGTAATTTGAACATCGTGTACATGAGACTCTTGCATACCAGCACCAGAGATACGTACAAATTCAGCTTTCGTACGCATATCTTCGATAGTTGCAGAACCAGTTAGACCCATGCTTGAACGTAGACCACCCATTTGTTGGTGTACGATCTCTTTTAGACGGCCTTTGTATGCGATACGACCTTCGATACCTTCTGGTACTAGCTTGTCCGCTGCGTTGTCAGACTGGAAGTAACGGTCAGAAGAACCTTGAGACATAGCACCAAGAGAACCCATGCCGCGGTAAGACTTGTAAGAACGGCCATTGTATAGAATCACTTCACCCGGCGCTTCTTCAGTACCAGCAAACATAGAACCAACCATCACACATGATGCGCCAGCTACGATTGCTTTACAGATATCACCTGAGAAACGGATACCACCGTCAGCAATAACCGGAATACCATAATCATTAGCCACTTCTGCCGCATCTGCGATTGCAGTGATTTGTGGAACTCCCACACCCGTTACAATACGAGTTGTACAGATAGAACCAGGGCCGATACCAACTTTCACTGCGCTTACGCCAGCTTCGATTAGTGCTTTAGCACCAGCACCTGTTGCTACGTTACCACCGATGATGTCTAGATCTGGGTAAGCTGCACGTGTTTCGCGAATGCGGTTTAGAACACCTTCAGAATGTCCGTGTGAAGAGTCGATAAGTAGAACGTCAACGCCTGCTTCAACTAGAGCAGCAACACGCTCTTCGTTACCAGCGCCAGCACCAACGGCTGCGCCAACACGTAGGCGACCACGCTCATCTTTACATGCGTTTGGTTTACGTTCTGCTTTGTGGAAGTCTTTCGCAGTAATCATACCGGTTAGTTGGAACTCATCATTCACAACCAATACTTTCTCTACACGAGCTTCGTGCATTTTCTCTTGCACTTCTTCTCGTGTTGCACCTTCTTTAACTGCTGCCAACTTCTCTTTTGGCGTCATTACTGAAGATACTTTCTTAGAAAGGTCCGTCACAAAACGAACGTCACGACCAGTGATAATACCAACAAGCTCATTGCTCTCAGTGACAACAGGGAAACCTGCAAAACCATGTTTTTCAGTGAGTGCAACAACATCAGCGATGGTCGCGTCAGGGTTTACAGTAACCGCGTCAGTCACCATACCAGCTTCGAACTTCTTAACTTTACGAACTTCGGCTGCCTGCTGCTCAATAGACATGTTCTTGTGGATAAAGCCAATGCCACCCTCTTGCGCTAGCGCAATCGCTAGACGAGCTTCAGTAACAGTGTCCATAGACGCTGAAATCATTGGGATGTTTAGGGTGATGTTCTTAGTTAGCTGAGTGCGAAGATCAGCTGTGTTTGGGAGAACGGTGGAGTGTGCTGGCACAAGTAGTACGTCATCGAATGTCAGCGCTTCTTTGGCAATTCTTAGCATTTGCAATATCTCACAATTAGAGGAGTAAAAAGAACAATCCAATCTCATCGTTTCGCATAATGAGGGTAACCTGTGTTAGCAACAAGCTACATTTGGATTAGATATTGCGGAGGGATTATACGGTTAACGCAATCGCTTGACCACAAATTTTTTAATTTTTTTCTTGCAATTACCCCCTTGCTATGTATTATATTGCCGCTAATTTCCATACTCACGTCTAAGAGATTAGCTGTGCTCTCCAAGACCAATCAAAACATCTTTACTGTTTCTCGTCTCAACGCAGAAGTTCGTTTACTCCTTGAAAACGAAATGGGGATCGTTTGGCTCGTCGGAGAGATATCCAATTTTTCAGCTCCTGTCTCTGGTCACTGGTACCTCACTCTTAAAGACTCTCGCGCTCAAGTTAAATGTGCCATGTTTCGTGGTAACAATCGCCGCGTTACTTTCAAGCCCGCTAACGGTAATCAAGTCCTAGTAAAAGCTCGTCTTTCTCTTTATGAGCCTCGCGGTGACTACCAATTGATCATCGAAAGCATGCAACCGGAAGGTGACGGCCGTCTTCAGCAAGAGTTTGAAGAGCTGAAAATGAAGCTTGCCGCAGAAGGGTTGTTCGCTCAAACCAATAAGCAACCTTTGCCTGAACACCCAAAACGTGTTGGCGTCATCACATCGAAAACTGGTGCCGCGCTTTACGATATCTTAGACGTATTGAAACGTCGTGATCCTTCCCTACCCGTTGTGATTTATCCGACAGTAGTACAAGGTGAGGACGCAGCCATTCAAATTGCACAAGCCATTGGTCGAGCTAACAGCCGTGATGAATGTGATGTGCTAATTGTGGGCCGAGGTGGTGGTTCATTAGAAGACTTATGGTGCTTTAACAACGAGATATTAGCTCGCACGATTGCAGCAAGCCAAATTCCTATTATTAGCGCCGTTGGACATGAAGTCGACGTGACAATAGCTGATTTTGTCGCCGACGTACGCGCGCCTACTCCATCAGCAGCCGCTGAGCTAGTAAGCCGTGATAACAGCCACAAAGATCAAGCTTTAGTTACCCGCCAGCATAAGTTAGCGAGCGCGATGCGTTACTACCTAGCACAACAAAAGCAGCAATCTGCGCAATTAATGCACCGTCTAGAGAGACAGCACCCAAGCTATCGCTTGCAACGTCAGACGCAACAGTTAGATGAGTTGGACATGCGCTTACAGCGAGCGATGAGTCGTTTTATTGCCTTGCGTCAACAGCGAATCGAGCGTCAACATTATCGGCTGCAATTGAACTCTCCTGTAACACGCCTTAGCGAGCAGAAGTCGAAGCTAGAACGTGTTGAGCAAAAGCTCATGGATGCAATGGATCGCAAGTTACTGACTATGCGCCATCAACTCGCGATTGCTGCAGAGAAGTTAGACACTGTCAGCCCGCTAGCGACATTGAAACGAGGTTACTCAATTACTCAAACTGAGCAAGGTAAAGTGATTACTCAATCTTCAGATGTAAAATCGGGAGATGTATTGATTACTCGATTAGCCGAAGGCGACGTTCGCTCTACCGTTAACTGAATACAAACTCTGGTTAACTGATTTTCTGGAACTCAAATCGGACACGTGATTTTGATTTGAGTTCATTACACACATTACAAAAGTAACTCGCAGCACCGCATGCTTGCAGCTTCTCCAGCTCCGCCTCACAATCAGGGCAAAAACCTACTTTTTTAAAATCCGATTCACACTGTGCGCAATGATATTGTCCTGTCCATTCCAGTTCGACATTGCAAGTCGGGCAAATGTTCTGCTGCATATCCCGTTCCTCTCTCTAAACTAAGCAATTTCGAGTAACGCATGCTACTCAAAATAACGAACAAGTATGTTGATCTTCATCACCGCCCCAACAAGTTTCACGAGGCGCTAACCATACTTGATACGTAGGATCTTATACTGATCGTCTGATATTTACTCCTTGATCAGCGATCACCCCTTAAAAGAATATTTATATAACCACACACCGAAAGCATAAGTTACATATTCTGCATTCCGATTTAGTGCAGAATAAAAATCCTTAATTTTATTTAATTAAACACAAAATCAGAATTTAATAAAAAGATCTTATTCAGAAAGCAGCATTTACATTGGTGTGCATTTCGATAGTTTGAGCGTCGAGCTCAACGAGTTTAACTTGGATAAAAGCAAACTCATTTAAATGGCTCGCATGCGTTCCACCACAAGGGATTACCGCTAATTGACCTTCCCCTAAATCGCACTTCCAATAGCGAGAATCCGTTAATCTATCGCCGTGGCATTCCATGGTGATCATCGCATCTCTTTGAAGCCATTCAACCAGTTGGCCATTCACTTTTTCTGCAATCGCCTGGAGGTCATTCAGCATATCTGCACTGTTTAATCCTCTTTTACGGAGTGTTTTGCCTAAACGGTACGTATCGAGGCACTTGTCTGGAGTGACATAACTAGTAACTTGCGCATAGCTATTAAAGTCATAATAACCATGTGGGTCTTTGCGGTCTGCGTCTTTTCGCCAATAGTCTTCCGATAGTACTTTATTCAACGCCAAATACGCTAAATGTCCTGCAGTGTGGCCTCGACTCACAGCATTTTGATAGTCTTTATCTACCGCTAATGTTACCAAGTCATTAATTGCAAATGATTCCGTACGTGATAAAACATGCACGACGACAAACACCCAACCTTCAGCATCACGCTTTACAGGGATGTCACTACCCACATACAAAGCACCACTCTCCTGCTCCACTGCTCCAACTTGGCAATCTACTACGTCATGCTCAGACCCATTCACCTTCAACGTTCCTTTATCTGCAGGGTGATCCGGCCATATGTGACTAACGGGATGGAACGGCGTGACATCTGTAATAACGTAAGTCACTTCTTCCGTAGATTGAACGAGCTGTATTTGTGCTTCTAATTGCCATGTTTGATGACAAAAACGAGTCTTTGTTGCTGTGATAGTCATTTTTACGATTACTTTTGATAAAAAAATACCCAAGTAGAAACTTGGGTATTCGAATTTCATTATTTATTGCGGTTTTTCACCATCGACATCATACGTTTGCGTTTACGCTCTTGTGATAGCGTAAGCTTATTCGTACGGTTCTCGTATGGGTTATCACTGTTGTGGAAGTTAATGCGAATCGGTGTTCCCATAATTTCCAGAGACTTACGGAAGTAGTTCATCAGATAACGTTTATACGAATCTGGCAATTCACGAACCATGTTACCGTGGATAACAACGATCGGTGGGTTGTAACCACCTGCGTGTGCGTATTTGAGTTTGATACGACGACCACGAACCATTGGCGGTTGGTGATCATCCACAGCCATCTTCATGATACGCGTCAGTACTGACGTACCCACACGCGTTGTCGCCGAGTTATATGCTTCTTGAATAGATTCAAACAAGTGACCAACGCCAGTACCGTGCAGCGCAGAAATAAAGTGGATACGCGCGAAATCGACGAATCCTAAACGGCGGTCCAGTTCTTTCTTCACGCTTTCTTTCACGTCACTGTCTAGACCATCCCACTTGTTAACGGCGATGACAATTGAGCGGCCAGCATTCAGTGCAAAACCAAGCAAGCTTAGGTCTTGGTCTGAAATATTTTCACGTGCATCAATCACCAGTAGAACGACGTTTGCATCTTCTACCGCTTTCAGCGTCTTAACAACAGAGAACTTTTCAACCGTTTCATTGATACGACCACGACGACGAACACCTGCGGTGTCAATTAGTACGTATTCACGTCCATCACGTTCCATCGGGATGTAGATAGAATCGCGCGTTGTACCTGGCATATCGTATACAACTACACGTTCTTCACCCAGAATACGGTTAGTCAGTGTCGATTTACCTACGTTCGGACGACCGATGATCGCCAACTTAATCGGCTGCTCTTGAAGGCGCTTGAATTCAGCTTCTGCGTCTTCTTCAGTGTAATCTTCAACAAGAGGCTCTTCGTCTTCGAATCCAGTCAGGTCTTCAATCTCACCGTCTTCAGATTCACTTGTTAATAGATCATCAAAGAATGGAGATAAAGCACGCTCAAGCAAAGCGGTCACACCACGGCCATGAGCGGCCGCAATCTGGTACATATCATCCACGCCGAGCTGCCAAAAGTCAGCACACGCCGCATCGGCATCAATACCATCGATTTTGTTTACTACCAGCATCGCTGGCTTTTCAATTTTACGCAGATGCGCAGCAATTGCTTCATCTGAAGGTGTCAGACCAGCACGACCGTCAACAAGGAACAATACAACATCAGCCTCATCAATCGCGGCTAATGACTGTTCTGCCATCTTTGTTTCCACGCCTTCTTCTGTGCCATCGATACCACCGGTATCAATCACAATGAATTCGTGCTCTTCACCAAGTCTCGCCTGGCCATATTTACGGTCTCGCGTTAGGCCTGGAAAGTCCGCAACCAACGCGTCACGAGTGCGAGTCAATCGGTTAAATAGTGTAGATTTACCTACGTTCGGACGCCCTACTAGAGCTACAACAGGTACCATAACAACCTCTACAATAATCTTTCTTCTGTAGTTATAGGTAACGACTTGCTCGATGCCAAATCAAACCAGCTTTTTACCTATAACCACGTCAGGGTTAATAAATTCAAACAACAAAACGGCTCCTAGCTGTCACCAGCCAGGAGCCGAATGTGAATTATATCACGATATTATTCGTTAATGGTTAGTTTCTTTACATCGCCGTTGCGAGTTGTAATCACATAACCATCCGACAATAACGTCGGGCCAACTGCCAAGCCACTATCATCGACAAACTGCTGCGCAACAAATTCGCCCGTTGAACGATCCATCCAGTGAAGGTAACCAAGCGTGTCACCGACAACGAGATAATTGCCAACAATAACTGGCGCTGTAAGTTGTCGGTGCTCAAGCAAGCTGTTTTCCCACAACTCAGTTCCGCTTCGTGAATCAACGGCAACAACATGATCTTTTTCCGTTATCACAAAGATGCGGCTACCATCTGTAGAAATGTCTGTTGCAGATGAGTAATTACGCTTCCAAATCGGGTTCGCTGAACGCAAATCAATGGCGATAAGTTGACCATTGTATCCAATGGTGAAAAGAGTACCGCCTAGCACAATTGGCGATGAATCAACGTCAACCAAACGATCAATTTCTGTCGCGCCTTTTGGCGTACCAACAGGCTGTTGCCAAATCAACTGACCACGCTCAACGATAGCAGCTGCGAGTCGGCCATTTGCCGTTCCCCAAAATACACCGCCGCCAATTGCAGTCGGAGTACTGTCGCCACGTAAAGTTAGGTTCGGCACTTCTGTACTCAATGCCCAGCGTTGCTCACCTGTACTCTCATTAAGGGCAATCAACATGCCTCGGCTAGTATTGATGATAATAAGGCCTGAATCTGCAACTGGCTTCGCCAGTACCTCACCACCAACTTTTACACGCCAAACAATTTCACCTGTTTCTTGGTCAAGAGAGATGACTTCACCATTCTCAGAGCCAATGTAAAGGTTTCCGTATGCCGCTGTGATACCACCAGAGAGACGAGCAATGACATCTTCTTCTAGGTCCGTTTGCCAACGTTGTTTACCATTCTCAGGATCCAGCGCTTTTACTAAGCCATCACGACTTGCCACGAACAATGTATCATTCGCAAATACAGGGGATAGCTTTGAAAAGTAATGACCGACACCATCGCCAACCGATGTGCTCCACTCACTACTGGTTGTAAACTGACTGTCTACCTGAGGTAGTGGCGCCATTACAATGGTGTCTTTCTCACCTGCACAACCGGCAAGTACTCCCATTGTTAACGCCCCTAGCAAGGCTTTCTTAAAGACTCTTTTCATCCAATGCGGTCCTTATTTCGCCAGATCGTCCAATTTCATTTGTAGTGTCGGGCTTGCATCTGCCGCTTGCTGAGCCTCAGTATACGCAGCGTACGCAGCATCTTTGTCACCTTGGCGAATCGCAATATCGCCACGAAGTTCAGCAATACGACCTGTCCATGCTGTATCAGTGACGTTACTCAGCTCTGCCGTTGCAGCGTCGAAGTTACCCATTTCCGTCTCAATACGCGCAATGCGGTAACTAATCAATGGTAACAACGCAGCATCTTGAGTGTTGCTTTGCGCCCACTTCAGTTGCTCCAATGCAGCAGAGAGGTCTTGAGCTTCAACTTGTGCTTTAGCAAGTTGTAGCGCAGCCAATACTGAATATTCTTTTACTTCATTTGACTCAATGAAAGCTTTCACGTCAGCTTGAGCATCAGTGCCTTTGTCTTGCAAAGCATTCATTGCTGTCGTGTAGCTTTGAGAAGCTGCTTCACTCGCCTGAATCACAGAATCCTGGTAGTAACGCCAGCCGAATAGACCACCTAAACCAACAACCGCACCGATGATGACGGCTTTGCCGTTTTCCTTCCACCAGTCTTTAATGGCTTCAACTTGTTGTTCTTCAGTATCGTAAAGTTCCACTTCCTGTCCTCTTAAAACATGTAAATGGCAGCTTAGCTGCCATTGTTCCTATTTCGTTTAAAGGCTCCACATTTGGGAGCCTTAGCTTACGAACTAGGATGTAATTTTGTTAGATTACTAAAAGACTTAAATCAGTGCTGCGATCTTTTCTGCAACTTCTGCTTGGTTGTAAGTCTCTTGCTCACCACCAGCTAAGTCTTTCAGTACTACGGTATTATCCGCAACTTCGTTTTCGCCCAGAACCAATGCTACAACAGCACCAACTTTGTCTGCGCGTTTAAACTGTTTCTTGAAGTTACCGCCACCGAAGTGATTCATCACACGAACGCCTGGAACAGACTCGCGAAGCTGTTCTGCTAGCTTCATTCCTGCCATCATGGTGCCTTCACCCGCTGTGACTACGTACACGTCAACACTGCGACGAACGTCGGTCAGTTCCAACGTTTCTAGCATCAGTACTAGACGCTCTAGGCCCATTGCAAAGCCAACCGCTGGTGTTGGTTTACCACCTAATTGCTCTACAAGGCCATCGTAGCGACCACCGCCACATACAGTGCCTTGAGCACCTAGGCTCTCAGTGATCCACTCAAATACCGTGCGATTGTAGTAATCCAGACCACGAACTAGACGTTCGTTAACTGTGTATTTGATACCTGCGGCGTCTAAAAGTTCACATAGACCTGCGAAGTGTGCTTTAGATTCTTCACCCAAGTAATCTGAAAGGCGAGGCGCATCACCTAAAATAGCTTGAACGTCTGGGTTCTTCGTATCCAGAACACGCAGTGGGTTCGTGTGCATGCGACGCTTACAATCTTCGTCTAGCACATCGATATGTTGCTCAAGGAATGCAACCAGTGCAGTACGGTAGTCTGCGCGGTCTTCTTGAGAACCGATAGAGTTCAGCTCAAGACGAACATGTTCATTGATACCTAGCTCACGCCATAAACGCGCCGTCATCATGATAAGCTCTGCATCAACATCTGGACCATTTAGACCAAACACCTCAACACCACACTGGTGGAATTGACGGTAACGACCTTTCTGCGGACGTTCATGGCGGAACATAGGCCCCATGTACCACAGACGCTGTTCATCACGGTTGATCAGGCTGTTTTGGATACATGAACGTACACAACCCGCCGTACCTTCTGGGCGAAGTGTTAGGCTGTCGCCGTTACGGTCATCAAAAGTGTACATTTCTTTTGAAACGACGTCTGTTTCTTCACCAACAGCGCGGCTGAATAGGTTTGTTTCTTCAACGATTGGCATGCGCACTTCGTTATAACCGTATGCGCTAATTACATTTTTCACTGTGTTTTCTAATTTTTGCCACAGTGGCGACTGAGTTGGGAGGCAATCGTTCATGCCTCGAATTGCTTGAATTGTTTTTGCCACAATACTTACCGTAATTCTCGTTGAGATTAATCTTGTACTTTAACTTCGATGCGGTTTTCGCCATTCATCATAGCTGCTTTCGCACGGATCTTAGCTTCTAGCTTATTCACAAGGTCATCGTTATCAAAGCGCTCTTTCTGGCGTTTACCATCTTCGTAGAATGCGCTCTTCTTGTTACTACCTGCTAGACCTAAGTGAGAAACTTCTGCTTCACCAGGGCCGTTTACCACACAACCGATGATAGACACATCCATTGGCGTGATGATGTCTTCTAAACGTTGCTCCAGTGCATTCACCGTACCAATCACATCGAATTCTTGGCGTGAGCAGCTTGGGCACGCAATAAAGTTGATGCCTCGAGAGCGAATGCGCAGAGATTTAAGGATGTCAAAACCGACTTTGATTTCTTCAACTGGATCGGCAGCCAAAGAGATACGCAGCGTATCGCCTATCCCTTCAGATAACAGCATACCTAAGCCAACAGATGACTTAACAGCGCCAGCTCGAGCACCACCCGCCTCTGTGATACCTAAATGAAGAGGCTGATCGATTTTCTTCGCCAGCAGACGATATGAATCCACCGCAAGAAAAACGTCTGAAGCTTTTACGCTAACTTTAAATTGGTCAAAGTTAAGACGATCGAGATGGTCTACGTGACGCATCGCCGATTCAACCAAGGCTTCTGGCGTTGGCTCACCGTATTTCATCTGTAGGTCTTTTTCCAAAGATCCACCATTGACACCAATACGGATCGGGATGTTTTTATCGCGAGCGCAATCGACAACAGCGCGAATGCGTTCTTCATTGCCGATGTTACCTGGGTTGATACGTAAACAGTCAACTCCGTACTCCGCCACTTTCAGCGCGATACGATAGTCGAAATGAATATCAGCCACTAATGGTACAGAAACTTGCTGTTTAATCAGTTTGAAAGCTTCTGCTGCGTCCATCGTAGGCACAGAAACTCGAACGATATCTGCGCCGACTTTTTCTAGTGCTCGGATTTGAGCGACTGTCGCTTCTACGTCAGTCGTGCGAGTGTTAGTCATTGACTGTACTGCAATTGGCGCACCATCACCAATTGGCACATCACCCACATAAATACGCGTCGATTTACGACGAATAATTGGAGATTCGTGTTGCATAATTTTTTATAACGGTAGAGTGAATCTAGCTACTTTGCCTGAAGTATACCCAGAAAGGTCGACAGGTTCACTTGCAAATGTCATTGTAACCCCTTCCGGTGCGCCTAATATCACTTTAAATGGCGCTTTTCCGGTAAGTTCTACATCTTGTCCTGGCTTATGAGTACCACTTACCAGCGTTTTACCATTGGTGTCTTTTACTTGAATCCAACAGTCCGCTTTAAACTTCATAGTAAGAAGTGTCATGCCTTCAGGTACTACTGGCGCAGGCTGTTCCTCTTCCGCCGCTTCAATCACGGCAACAGGTTCTTCAGAATCTACGCTTGTTGTATTTTCAGTTTCAGTCAGCAAAGGATCCGCCCCTTGCTCAACGGATGCTTCAGTCGATTCAGCAACGCCTTCATTAGTTGAAGCAACTTCTTCAGGAGTGCTTGCGATTAACTCTTCAGCCGTCATCAAATCGATATCAGCTAATTCTTGAGCAGTGGGCTGCGGCGCTTCAACACTTGAATCCGTTACTTCCTTAGTTAGGCTATTCTCTTGTTGGTTTTGCCACCACCATGCCGCTGAAATGCCAATAATGACCAGCCCGATAACCCAAGTAAGGAGCATAATACGGCTATTGTGCTTCTCGTCTTTTGTTTTACGAGAGAAGCTTTGCATTTCAATTTCTTGCTCTTGAGGCTGAGCATCGGCAGTCTGCTCTAACGCCGTCAAAACCACCTTCTCATCAAGACCTACGAATTTAGCGTAAGAGCGTAAGTAACCACGCGTAAATGTCGCGACTTGTTGAGATTCAAATCGGTTATTTTCAATATCTTCAATCACAGAAATGCGAAGCCTCAGGCGATCGGCAACTTGCTTTTGGCTCATTCCCAAGGATTCACGTTTGTTTTTCAGTAATGTGCCAGCTTCAATAGAGAGTGGCACTTCATTCGTATTTTCGTGTTCTGTCATAATGGCGGTATTTAATCTGTTTTAGTGGCTAACGTGGTCATGTATTTTCGTTATTGTTCTTAAGCCTCTTTAAAGATAGCTAGCCTAAACGCGTTAACCAAAAATAATAATTTTAAGAAACTCTCAGCGATCTGAGTGCGAATACCCGTTTTGCAAAAATCAGCAAAACGTATGTGAGAAAGTGCTGAGAATTATCGGTGTCATCGTTAGTGTTACATATCATGATAAGCGAATGCGCAACGAAGACAAAAACTCTTTACACTCAAACTAACAGATAGCTCAAGCTTTTGTCCAAACTTTGACAAAGGAATTCGAAATTATACCCAAATAACCTTAGGTTGAAGAGTGATAGTCCCAAATCTTGGCGAAAATGTCCTAAACAATAAACAAAATAGCCAGAGCGAATGGCTCTGGCTATTTTTGAATTCCGGTCGTTTATACAGCTTTCACTTCAATGGTATCAGCACCGCGTGACGCTTTCAGCATTGCCGTACGTTTAGTTCGGTCAATTACATCACCGACCAACTGACCACATGCGGCATCAATGTCATCACCACGCGTTTTACGAACCGTAACTGTGTGCTCGTATTGCATCAATGTTTTTTGGAAGCGATCAATACGTGAGTTACTTGGTTTCTTGTAAGGTGAACCTGGGTACGGGTTAAACGGAATCAAGTTAATCTTACATGGTGTGTCTTTCATCAGCTCAGCCAGTTCACGAGCATGGTCCATGTCATCGTTCACATGATCAAGCAACACGTACTCGACTGTTACCTTGCCACGGTTTGCATTCGATGAAGCAATGTAACGACGAACGGATGCTAGGAAATCTTGAATATCCCAACGATCGTTAATTGGCATGATTTCACTACGCAGCTTATCGTTTGGCGCATGAAGAGAGATCGCCAACGCAACGTCGATTTTGCCCGTCATCTGATCAAGACCAGAAACCACACCTGATGTTGATACGGTTACACGACGCTTCGACAAACCAAAGCCAAGGTCATCCAACATTAACTCCAGTGCTGGAATCAAATTCTTCATATTAAGAAGCGGCTCACCCATACCCATCATCACGACGTTCGTAATTGGGCGACGGCCTGTTTCTTTCTCAAGACCAATTTCACGTGCAGCACGCCACACCTGACCGATGATCTCTGAAACTTTCAAGTTACGGTTAAAGCCCTGCTGTGCTGTTGAGCAGAACTTACATTCCAATGCACAACCTACTTGAGAAGATACACAAAGCGTTGCGCGATCATCTTCTGGAATGTAAACCGTTTCTACATCCTGATCACCAACCTTCATTGCCCACTTGATCGTGCCGTCTGAAGAATGCTGAGCTTCTGCTACAGTTGGTGCTTTAATTTCACACTTGTGTAAAAGCTTTTCGCGCAGCTTCTTGTTGATGTTTGTCATTTTTTCGAAGTCATCTACACCGAAATGGTAGATCCACTTCATAACCTGATCGGCACGAAACGCTTTCTCGCCAAGTTCTTCCGCGAAAAACTGACGCATGCCTTTGCGATCAAAGTCGAGTAGATTGATTTTTTCAGTGGTCATGTTGCCTCTCAATGACTGAAACAAGAATAAGGGCGCGAATTGTACAGCCTTTATGCAGCTACAACAAGGGGTGTAAGACCCTGAGTTTGCTAAGGCATTAAAATAAAAACGATTAAATTTTAAACAGACTTTGCGGTGAGAATAATGATTAGACAACCGGCAGCAAAAGCGTAGAAGTGATACAGAGAAAACAGTGAGAACAAACACACTTAACTAAGCTTCCCCCCCTGTAAGATGCTCAGATTAGCCAACGTCTTCGCGAATAATTACGAATGAACTCGCCGGTGAAATGGAGAACGCGGAATAAAAAACCTCGGACAATTCCGAGGTTATTACGAACTAGATCATCACGCAAAAGTGATGCATGAACGAGTTAGCGAGAGAAAACTTCTGATTCAGGGAAGAAAAACTCAATTTCACGAGCGGCAGACTCAGGGCTATCTGAACCATGAACTGAATTGTGACGCATGCTGAGTGCGTAATCAGCACGCAAAGTGCCACATGCCGCGTCCTCTGGGTTGGTTTTACCCATTAGCTCACGGTAACGTGCAATCGCATTTTCGCCTTCCAATACCTGAACCATAATAGGACCAGATGTCATGAACTCTTTTAGAGGAGGGAAAAACTCTTTACCTTCATGCTCTGCATAAAAGCCGCTTGCCTGATCTTCTGTCAGGTGAACCATTTTGGCAGCGATGATACGTAGGCCAGCCTTTTCAATACGATTGTAGATTTCACCAATTAGGTTTCGCTCTACAGCATCAGGCTTAATGATTGAAAATGTGCTTTCTAGAGCCATAAAATTTCCTTTCTGTACTTGTAATAATAGTTGTGCTTTTAAAGTGACTTACTGGGTAAGAGCAGCACTCAAACAAAAGAGTGCTGCAATCAATCTTATTTTCCAGCTTGCTCATTGAGGAAACGAGCAAGTGTACGAACACCCATACCCGTTGCTCCCGCAGCCCATTTATCAGAAGCGGCTTTACGATACGTACCCGCACAGTCGAAATGTAACCAGCCTTTTTTGTAGTCCTCAACGAAGTAAGACAAGAATGCAGCTGCAGTACTTGCACCTGGAGAATAATCACCAGAGCTGATATTCGATAAATCGGCAAAATTAGATGGCAACATTTCTCGATGGAAATCAGCAAGTGGTAGCGGCCACAAGCCTTCTTTTTCCTGGTTTGCCGCCGTGAGGGCTTGATGCGATAGCTCATCATCAAAGCTCATTAGCGCATGGTAATCGTTACCTAACGCATTCTTCGCTGCGCCTGTTAGCGTCGCGCAGTCAATAATTAACTCAGGCTTTTGCTCACTAGCGTAGATAAGACCGTCTGCAAGCACCAAGCGACCTTCCGCGTCGGTATTCATAATCTCAACGGTTTTGCCGTTTTTGTAAGTGATGATGTCGCCAAGCTTAAGGGCACGGCCAGAAACCATGTTCTCAGCACAACACAAGATCAGTTTTACGCGCTTGTTCAAACCGCGTAAGATAGCTAACCCTAGGCCACCAGTGATAGTACCCGAGCCACCCATATCTGCTTTCATTGCACTCATGAAGGTAGAAGGCTTCAAGCTGTAACCACCGGAATCAAAGGTGATGCCTTTACCCACAAGACATGCGAATACAGGTGCGTTTTCGTCACCAGTTGGGTTGTAGTCTAACTGAAGCATCGCAGAAGTACGCTCAGAACCACGGCCTACTGCGTAAATACCTTCCCAACCTTCTGCCAACAAGTCTTTGTCTTTGACGATACGAGCTGTCACCGTGCCTTTCGGCGCAACAGATTTGATGAATTCAGCAGCCATTGTCGCTAGCTGACGAGGAGCAACTTCTTCTGCCGTTTTGTTGATAATATCGCGGGTAAAATCAGTCGAAGTAATACGAGCTTGAAGCTCTGCTTGATCTTCATCAGACAATGCTGCCCACTCAACTGAGCCATGTTTTTTAGGGTTACGGAACCCTTGGTGGAAAGCCCATACGCTCTCTAGATCCCAGTTATCACCAGAAAGAAAAATAGAACGAATTCCTTGGCCATCTAGCTGACGAGCTGCACGTTGAATTGCGCCGAGATCATGACCTTCACCTAAGTGAATAGTTGCGCCGTTTTCAGCGAATGAAAGCAGTGCTTTTTCACCCCAATGTGGTGCTGCCGACTCTTGACTTAAAAATACAGACATCTGTGTAGACATGGTTTCTCCTTGTCTTATAGCAGCGTTGCCTACGCTGCTTCTTTTTAATAACTCACGGATGTTAGCATTATGTAGGGCAAAAATGTCAATTGGATAAAAAAACGGACCTAAAGGTCCGCTTTTTTTAGTAAGAATTGTTAACTAGGCTGTGTTTTACAGACTTAGTCCGCTTCGTCCATCCAGCACATGATAACGGCTTCTAGAATCTTTTCATTAGAACGGTTTGGCTCATCGTCAAACTCATCTAACTCCATGATCCATTGATGAAGATCGGTAAAACGCACTGTTTTTGGATCGACATCTGGAAACTTGTCACAAAGTTCAATCGCGATATCGCGAGAATCTGTCCATTTCATTGCTCATCTTCCTTTTGCTTCTTCCCTATATTGGGAAGATAGTTTTAGTGATCTTCTGAAGCGTGGTTTAGTGTGTATTTAGGAATTTCTACCACCAAGTCTTCATCAGCAATTCTCGCCTGACACCCTAGGCGTGACTCAGGCTCTAGACCCCACGCTTTATCTAGCATGTCGTCTTCTAGTTCTTCACTTTCTTCGAGTGAATCAAAACCTTCACGGATGATTACGTGGCAGGTAGTACACGCACATGACTTCTCACACGCATGTTCAATACCGATACCGTTTTTTAGCGCTACGTCTAGAACGGTGTCACCAGAGTTTGCTTCCAACACTGCACCTTCTGGGCACAAATCGTCGTGTGGTAATACAATAATCTTAGGCATAACTACTTATCTCTTATATATCGTCTACTGATTGACCTGACAACGCAGCTCGAATCGATTTATCCATACGGCGTGATGCGAAATCTTGGCTCGCTTTATCGGTATCTTTAATGCCTTGCTCTATCGCATCTGCATCATCACCATTACGCAGCTCAATCAAGGCTTCGATGGCTTTAATCAAGTTTTGTTTCTCTTGTTCTGATAGTAAGTCATCACCATCAGCTTGCATCGCTGCAATCAAACCTTCTATCACTCGGTCAGCTTCAACACGCTGCTCAGCTAAGGCACGAGCTTGCATGTCTTCTTTTGCGTGCGTCATTGAATCACGCAACATATCCGCCACTTCATTGTCACTTAAGCCGTAAGAAGGTTTTACTTGAATCTCTGATTGAACACCAGTGCTCTTCTCCATTGCCGTAACAGAAAGAAGGCCATCTGCGTCAACTTGGTAAGTCACGCGAATATGTGCCGCACCCGCTGCCATCGGAGGAATACCTTTTAACGAGAAGCGAGCAAGTGAACGACAGTCATCAACCATTTCACGTTCACCTTGTACCACATGAACACTCATCGCCGTTTGGCCATCTTTGAATGTGGTAAATTCTTGCGCACGCGCAACGGGAATCGTAGTGTTGCGGGGGATGATCTTCTCGACCAAACCACCCATGGTTTCAATACCGAGCGACAGTGGAATCACATCAAGAAGCAACATTTCAGAGTCAGGTTTGTTACCCGCTAGGATATCAGCTTGAATACCCGCACCGATTGCGACGACTTCATCTGGGTTAATGCTTGTCAGTGGTGTACGGCCAAAGAATTCGCCAACCATTTCTCGTACAAGCAATGTGCGTGTTGAGCCACCAACCATGACGACCTCGAGTACATCTTCCGCATCTACATCCGCATCTTTCAGCGCACGGCGGCAAGACATCAGGGTTTTCTTCACTAGCGGACGAATCAGATCTTCGAACTGCTCGCGAGTCACGGTGCCTTTCCAACCAAAAACGTCAACGTCAACACTGTCTTGCTCAGAGAAAGCAATCTTAGCTTCAGTAGCAATGTTCAACAGTGTACGGTTCTTTTCTGCAGAAAGCGGAGCTTCTAGACCCGCTTGCTCCATTAAATAATCGGCAAATAAATGGTCGAAGTCGTCACCGCCTAATGCAGAATCGCCACCTGTTGCTAATACTTCAAATACGCCTTTCGATAAACGTAGGATAGAGATATCAAAAGTACCGCCACCTAGATCGTAAACCGCAATCACACCTTCTTGACCAGAGTCTAGGCCATAAGCAATTGCCGCAGCGGTTGGTTCGTTAAGTAGACGGAGAACATGAAGACCAGCTAATTTCGCCGCATCTTTTGTACCTGCACGTTGCGCGTCATCAAAGTAAGCAGGAACGGTAATAACTACACCAGCTAACTCACCACCTAACGTATCTTCAGCTCGCTTACCCAATACTTTTAGGATGTCCGCAGATACTTCAATCGGGTTTTTGTCACCTTGAGGTGTTTGCAGAATTGGCAGGCCGTTTTCACTCTCTTTAAAACGATAAGGAAGTGAAGAGTAACGGGACTGAATGTCCTTTAATGAACGACCGATCAAACGTTTTACAGAGATAATCGTGTTCTCTGGTTCAAACTCTGCTTTGGCTTTGGCTTCGTGGCCGACCGTTAACGTTTCCTCAGCGTAATTAACGACTGAAGGTAAAATAGTACGGCCCTGCTCGTCCGCAAGTGGAGTTGCATCGCCGCTACGTACAGAAGCAACCAAAGAGTTGGTAGTACCTAAGTCGATACCCGCTGCTAACTTATGCTCATGAGGTGCCGAGCTTTGGCCCGGTTCTGCGATTTGAAGTAGTGCCATGATAGGTCCTTGTCACGCTTACTAGCCGAGGAGTTTGTCTTCGACTAGCTCAATTTCGTTCTTTAGTTTGGCAATGAATTTTAGCTTACGAACTCGGTCTGCGGCTTCAGTCCATAGACCATCATCAAGCTCTTGCTCGACGCTTGCCAGATGCTGTTTGTACATTTTGCTGACCTTAGAGTCGAAGTCAAAAAGCGCCGACTCAGGATCGGACTTGTCAGCAATCTCTTCCAGTTCTTCGCGCAGTTCCATTTGCTCCATTAAGAACATCGGATCTTGCATTGTTTGCTGTTCACCTCGGATCTCAACACCTTGCTCTGCGAGGATATACTCGGCGCGAGAAATAGGATTTTTCAGAACTTGATAGGCATCGTTGATTTGCGCCGCCTTTTGCACCGCCATCAAACGGTCACGTTCTGAGCCCGTTGCAAAGTTATCCGGGTGGAAGCGTTTTTGTAGTTCTCGGAACTGAGAAGAAAGAAGGCTACCATCCAGCTTAAACTGACTTGGTAGCCCAAATAATTCAAAGTGATTCATTAAGTTCGGGTCCTAGTAAAGCCTTCCGGACTCGTTTGCCCAGAAGGACAATCAATTAGACGTTGAAGCTTTCACCACAACCACATTCACTTTTCGCGTTAGGGTTGTTGAATTCAAAACCTTCATTCAACCCTTCTTTCACGTAATCCAATTCAGTACCATCTAGGTACACTAAGCTCTTTTGATCGATGATAATTTTCACTCCAGAGAGTTCAAATACTTCGTCTTCTTCATTGAGCTCATCAACAAACTCAAGTACGTATGCCATGCCGGAACAACCAGTCGTCTTCACTCCAAGACGTAAACCGATACCTTTGCCTCGGTTATCTAGGAATGCTCTTACGCGACTTGCCGCTGATTCTGTCATTGTGATGGCCATACTGCACCTTAGTCTGTCTAAATTTCGATTGGAATGGGAGCGTCAAAGCTCCCATTATATTACGGAATAATTATTCTTGGTGTTTTTTCTTGTAGTCAGCAACCGCTGCTTTGATTGCATCTTCAGCAAGAATAGAACAGTGAACTTTCACTGGTGGAAGCTCTAGCTCTTCAGCAATCTCAGAGTTTTTAATTGCTGCCGCTTCATCAACTGACTTACCTTTTACCCACTCAGTTACTAGTGAGCTTGATGCGATTGCACTACCACAACCGTATGTTTTGAACTTCGCATCTTCGATGATACCTTCAGGTGTCACTTTGATTTGAAGCTTCATTACGTCACCACACGCAGGAGCGCCAACCATGCCGCTACCTACTGATGGATCTTCTTTATCGAATGAACCAACGTTACGTGGGTTCTCGTAGTGATCAATTACTTTTTCGCTGTATGCCATGATAAATTACCTCGAATCCTCTATTTCAATCCCTGAGATTAATGGTGAGCCCATTCAACAGTGCTCAAATCAATCCCTTCTTTGTACATATCCCATAGAGGAGACATGTCGCGTAGCTTAGTCACTGCAACGCGGATTTGTTCAATTGCGTAATCAATTTCTTCTTCAGTCGTGAAACGACCAAACGAGAAACGAACCGAGCTGTGAGCCAATTCGTCATCCATGCCTAGGGCACGAAGAACGTAAGAAGGCTCAAGGCTTGCAGACGTACAAGCACTACCAGAAGATACCGCTAGATCTTTAAGCGACATTAGTAGAGATTCACCTTCTACGAATGCGAAACTGATGTTTAGGTTGTGTGGTACACGCTGCTCAAAGTCACCGTTTACCGTCACTGCTTCTAAGTCTTTCACGCCATCAAAAAGACGGTTACGAAGCGCTAAAGCATGATCGTAATCTTTTTGCATGTCTTCTTTTGCAATGCGGAATGCTTCACCCATACCTACGATTTGGTGAGTAGGAAGTGTACCAGAGCGGAAACCACGCTCATGACCGCCACCGTGCATTTGCGCTTCAAGACGAATACGAGGCTTACGACGTACGTAAAGTGCACCGATACCTTTAGGGCCGTATACTTTGTGAGCAGAAAGTGAAATTAGATCAACTTTCATCTCTTGAACGTCAATTGGTAATTTACCTGCAGATTGCGCAGCGTCCACGTGGAAAACAATTTTACGCTCACGGCACAGTTCGCCGATCGCTGTAATGTCTTGAACCACACCAATCTCGTTGTTTACATGCATAATAGACACAAGCACGGTGTCATCACGCATGGCTGCTCTAAGCTTCTCTAGATCGATCAAGCCATTTGATTCTGGCTCAAGGTAAGTCACTTCAAAGCCTTCACGCTCAAGTTGACGACATGGGTCAAGAACGGCTTTGTGCTCTGTTTTACAAGTGATTACGTGCTTGCCTTTCTTCGAGTAAAAGTGCGCTGCACCTTTAATCGCAAGGTTGTCTGATTCTGTCGCACCAGATGTAAATACGATTTCGCGAGGATCTGCATTTAGAAGGTCAGCAATTTGCTCACGAGCAGTATCGACCGCTTCTTCTGCCTGCCAGCCGTAACGGTGCGAACGTGACGCTGGGTTGCCAAATGTGCCATCCATTGTCATGTACTGAACCATTTTTTCAGCAACACGTGGATCAACTGGACATGTAGCGGAATAATCAAGATAAATCGGCAGTTTCATTCTCTACTCCAATGTAAAAAGCTGACCGCTAAGAGCGGACGTTTACACCGATGGGCGCGGCGGTTGTATTTTTGTTTGATAGCCCATGGGTTACCGCCAGATCAATGTCCTGACGATCAGAAATTTCGAGTACTTCATTGTCTGTCATCAACTCACCAAGAGTGATGTTATTCAAAAAGTCACTAATGCGAGAGCTTAGGTCACGCCACAGCGTGTGAGTAAGGCAACGTGTTCCACCTTGGCAATCTCCTTTACCTTGGCATTTGGTTGCATCTACTGACTCATCAACGGCAGCAATCACGGTACCAATAGCGATACTGTGAGCGTCGGCACCAAGTCGGTAACCACCACCAGGACCACGAACGCTGGCAACGAGACCTGCTTTACGCAATTTTGAAAATAGCTGCTCTAAGTAAGAGAGCGAGATCCCTTGACGCTCTGAAATATCAGCCAGAGGTACAGGGTTTTGTTGCGAATGCAGTGCCACATCCAGCATGGCTGTCACCGCATATCTTCCTTTAGATGTAAGTTTCATACCACACCGTATCCACATGGTTTGTAATGGTTAAGATTTTTCCATACCTGAGTAATTTGGTCAAGTATTTATTTGACCATTTTACTCAGGTATTCATCCTTACACCTAAAGTGGTTATTATTCACTCAGAACTTCTTTTCTATCGAAGTCAAAACGCCTCGTAGAATATTAAGTTCTTGGGTTTCTGGTCGAGCACGAGAGAACAAACGGCGCAACTTATTCATCACCTGTCCAGGTTGCTCTTTGTTAATAAACTGGGTCTCAACCATCACCTTTTCAAGATGCTCGAAGAACATTTCGAGTTCTCGATGACGCGGGTATTCTTCCGATTCATTTGGGGAAAACTGGCTTTGCTCTAAGTTCAAGTGTGCAACTCGCACTTCGTAACTGAGAGTTTGTACAGCCATCGCTAGGTTAAGCGAGCTGTACTCAGGATTAGCGGGAATACAAACATGGTAGTGGCACTTTTGTAGCTCTTCGTTTGTCAAACCAGTTCTTTCTCGGCCAAACACGAGCGCAACCGGATGCTTTCGGCCTTCAACTGCAAATTTCTCACCGCATTCACGTGGCTCGAGCATTGGCCATTCTAATGTACGAGAGCGGGCGCTAGAACCCACAACAAGGCCACAATCTTCAACCGCTTCTTCTAATGTGCCGACAATCTTTGCATTTTGAGCAATATCACCAGCACCCGCAGCTAAAGCAAGAGTTTGTTCATCCACTTCACATTGTGGATCGACTAATACTAGTTGGTTTAAACCCATCACTTTCATTGCTCGAGCTGCTGAGCCAATATTGCCTGAATGAGAGGTACCTACGAGTACAATTTTTACTTGATCCAACATCTGTGTTTGCTACCTAAATTAAAACCGCAGAATGTTATCATAGTTTTTTAAGACACCCTAGAGGCAAGCAGACCTCTCTTCTCATTCTTGGTTATTGTTCTCGTCCGCAGTATGATCTGTACACTCAGTCGGCCGCAATTAGAGTAAAAAATAACCACTTCCCTTTTTGATTATCTCTGGTATACTCGCCGCCGCTTTCATTTGTTCTTTAACATCCGTTGGGAAATTCGTATGCATCCAATGCTAAACATTGCTATTCGCGCTGCGCGAAAGGCAGGCAATCATATTGCTAAATCATTAGAAAACACTGATAAAGTAGAATCTACTCTTAAAGGCACTAATGACTTTGTCACTAACGTAGACAAAGAAGCAGAATACATCATCATCGATACTATCAAGCAGTCTTACCCTGAGCACTGTATCGTTGCTGAAGAACAAGGTCTTATCGAAGGTAAAGATAAAGACGTACAATGGATCATCGACCCACTGGATGGCACCACTAACTTTGTAAAAGGTTACCCAACTTTCGCGGTTTCTATCGCTGTTCGTATTAAGGGCAAAACTGAAGTTGCTTGTGTTTACGATCCAATGCAAAACGAGCTATTCACTGCACAACGCGGTGCCGGCGCTCAACTAAACAGTGCACGTATTCGTGTTGCTCAACTAAAAGACCTTCAAGGTACTGTTCTAGCAACAGGCTTCCCATTCAAGCAGAAACAACACGCTGAGTCTTACATCAAGATCGTTGGTGCGCTATTCACTGAATGTGCTGATTTCCGTCGTAGCGGCTCTGCTGCTCTTGACCTTTGTTACGTGGCTGCTGGCCGTGTTGATGGTTACTTCGAGCTAGGCCTAAAACCTTGGGATATGGCAGCAGGTGAGCTTATTGCTCGTGAAGCTGGCGCAATCCTAACAGACTTTGCTGGCGGCACTGACTACATGAAGTCTGGTAACATCGTTGCTTCAAGCGCTCGTGGCGTAAAATCTATCCTTAAGCACATCCGTGAAAACGGTAACAGCGCGATCCTTAAGTAAGATTTGAAAGTCATATATAGCCCGTCACGCTGATGACTTTAGAAAGCCCCGCTCATTGAGCGGGGCTTTTTTATTTCGAACAATCAGCCTGTTTGTAGAAACGGTCGTAGTCAGATAAGTGGTCTATTTTTACGTGCTTAACCTTCCATATTTGTTCCTTCATTAAAAACTGTAGCGAAACCGTGACTGGCTGGTATACATCACCAAAGCCGTTTACAGAAAGACATCCAACTCCTCCATCCTCACTGTACTCTTCAAAGTAAGACAGCTCTGTAACCAAACTTGATGGGATAGATGATAAAAATGGAAATTGATGACCAAATTTTATTGGGTGAGACTTAATACTGTTCAGCTCTTCAATCGATAGATTTGGTCCTGCCATAGCTTCTACCACCTCTATATACTGCATCTTGTATAAATTATTACGTATATCAAGGTAAGTATCGTGGAGTGGACTTGCGATGCAGGGCGTTGAAACACTTAGTAAAACCGGAATAGGTAGAATTCTATTTAGCATAACCAACTAAACCCCAGCTTCACGGAGCGCTTGATCAATTTTACTCGGCTTAAATCTGTACTTACAAAGCCCCCACTCGCACTGCTCTAAAAGCTCACGGACATTTACCTGCCCAGTAACTCCAAAGGAAACAACACCAAAAAGAGAAACACTCCCACTGTATGTCAAAACACCATCACGAGTAGTTTTAAAAGTAACAGAAACGGCTTTTAATTTTATGCCCAGCTCTTCAATCATTTCTTTTGAAACTTCAAACTTAGTAAATCCAAGCTCACCAGATAAAGTTACTTTACCTGACTCATCAACTGCTAACTTGAACCTTTTCCCTCCAGTAACTAGCTTGGTGGTAACACCTTTATTGTGCTTGTAAGAAATCTCTACAAACTTCAGTAACTGTACTTTTATTTCAGCTTGCCTTGACATTATTTCCTCCCGAAATTGTTGAACATACTTCCGATATTCAACTCAATCAAAAAACTACAATTCAAGCTGGAAGTACCTCAAAAAAAAATGAAACTTTCAAATCTATCAGGCATAAAAAAACCGCTGATTGCTCAGCGGTTTTTGTTTTCGGTTCTCAATCTGCCTTATGGCATCTCGTCGAACTCTGCACCTTCTTTTTCTACTTGAGGTGGCATCAAGTGCTCTTTCTGGATACCCAGTTTCAGAGCCAGTGCTGATGCTACGTAGATAGAAGAGTAAGTACCTACAGTGATACCGAGTAAAAGTGCAGTTGCAAAGCCGTGAATCATAGCACCACCCTGCATGAACAGTGCAATTACCACGAACAAAGTCGTACCAGATGTAATCAATGTACGGCTCAACGTCTGAGTGATTGAGGCGTCCATAATGTCTGAAGGTTCACCCTTACGCATCTTACGGAAGTTTTCACGAATCCGGTCAAATACAACGATGGTATCGTTGAGTGAGTAGCCCACAACCGTCAGTAGCGCAGCTACGATGGTCAGGTCAACTTCAATTTGTAGAAACGAGAAGACACCTAGCGTGATTATTATATCGTGAGCCAATGCCATTACCGCACCAGCCGCTAGACGCCATTCAAATCGCATCGATACATAAAGCAGAATACAGATCAGCGATACCAAGATCGCTAGACCACCAGCTTCTGTTAGCTCATCACCAACGTTGGGACCTACGAACTCAATACGACGCATTTCTACGCTTTCGCCAGTACCATCTTTGATAGCACCAATGATTTGGTTACCTAGCGTTTCACCAGAAACGTCATCACGTGGACGAAGACGGACCATGACTTCACGAGCACTACCGAAGTTTTGTACTGTCGCATCGCCAAAGCCTTTTGAATCTAGTGCTGCACGAATCTCTTCAAGGTTTGCTGGCTGTTCAAAACCGACCTCGATAAGCGTACCGCCAGTGAAATCTAGACCCCAATTAAGCCACTTGGTTGACAAAGTGAAGATAGAAGCAGCAATCATTATAATTGAAAAAACGAATGCTACTTTCGACCAACGCATAAAGCCGATCGTCTTCTCTGCTTTTAGAATTTGAAACATATTAATTCCCAGCCTTAGATCGACAATTTATCAACGCGTTTGCCACCGTAGATCAGGTTCACGATACAACGTGTACCAATAATGGCGGTGAACATTGAAGTTAAGATACCGATAGATAGAGTAACTGCGAAACCTTTCACCGCACCTGTACCGACCGCAAATAGAATGATTGCAGTAATTAGTGTTGTGATGTTCGCATCAGCAATCGTGCTGAATGCATTCGCGTAACCTTGGTGAATCGCTTGTTGTGGACTGCGTCCATCACGAATCTCTTCACGGATACGCTCGAAGATCAGTACGTTCGCATCAACCGCCATACCGACTGTTAACACGATACCGGCTATCCCCGGAAGCGTCATGGTAGCGCCTGGAATCATCGACATAACACCAATGATAAGCACTAAGTTTGCCATTAGAGCGATGTTTGCAATCAAACCAAAGCCGCGGTAGTAAAGCAGCGTAAATAGCATTACGGCAACCATACCCCAGATACATGCTTGGATACCCATATCGATGTTTTGCTGGCCCATTGATGGACCAATGGTACGTTCTTCAACGATAGAGATAGGTGCAATCAGTGCACCAGCACGTAGTAGAAGTGCTAGGTTGTGTGCTTCTGCAGCAGAATCGATACCTGTGATACGGAAGTTACGACCAAGAGCCGATTGAATCGTTGCTTGGTTGATGACTTCTTCATGCTTATCCAGAATAACTTTGCCTTCAGGCGTACGACGGCCACTGTCTTTGTATTCTGCAAACACGGTAGCCATTAGCTTACCAATGTTCTTCTTAGAGAACGCAGACATCTTATTACCACCTTCGCTGTCTAGCGAGATGTTAACTTGTGGACGACCATATTCATCGACACTTGAGCTTGCATCTGTGATGCTTTGACCGCCAAGAATAACGCGCTTCTTAAGCACAACTGGGCGACCATCACGGTCCATCTTGATTTCACTACCTGCTGGCGCACGACCATTTGCCGCTGCCGATAGGTCAGCTTTATCATCAACTTCGCGGAATTCAAGCGTGGCCGTAGCTCCGAGAATTTCTTTTGCACGAGCAGTATCTTGAACACCAGGCAGTTCAACTACAATGCGACTAGCACCTTGACGTTGAACCAATGGTTCCGCAACACCTAGTTCGTTGACACGATTACGTAAAATCGTAATGTTTTGCTCAACAGCATAGTTACGGATCTCTTGTAAACGTTGCTCAGTAAAGGTTGCAGTAAGAGCGTAACGGCCATTTGAATCAGAATCGACAAAAATCATGTCCGGGTGATTCTTTTCTAGCGTTGCTTTCGCTTCTGCTAATTGCTCTTCGTTACGCAACAACACTTCTACCGCTTCTTTTCCAGAAGGGCGGATTGCACGGTAACGAATCTTGGCGTCACGAAGTTCGCTACGGAAAGCTTCTTCTTGTTGACCAACAAGCTTTTCCATCGCTGCATCCATATCCACTTCCATTAAGAAGTGAACACCACCGCGAAGGTCAAGACCTAGCTTCAATGGTGACGCGCCAATCGCTTCTAGCCAATCGGGTGTAGAAGGTGCAAGGTTAAGTGCAACAATTGTGTCTTTGCCTAGCGCTTCGCTGATGACATCACGAGCACTGATTTGTGTGTCAGTGTCGTTAAAACGAACAAGAATTGATCCATCTTCGAGAGCAATGGATTGATGAGAAAGTTGCTCTTTGTTAAGAGCAGTAGTGACAGCATCCAGCGTTGACATATCTACAGAGGCGCCACGCGCCCCTGTAACTTGAATAGCCGGATCTTCACCGTAGATATTTGGAAGTGCGTATAACGCAGCGGTGATGATGGCAAAAAGCACCATCAAGTACTTCCATAATGGATAACGGTTTAGCACAGCGAGGATCCTTTAGCTGTTTTATAGAGACTTAAGCGTACCTTTTGGTAGCACTGCAGTGATGAAGTCTTTCTTGATTACTACTTCATTGTTCGCGTTAAGCTCAATTGAAATGTAGTCATTGTCTTCAGCAATCTTAGTGATTTTACCCACTAGGCCACCGCTAGTTAAAACTTCGTCGCCTTTGCCCATAGAAGCCATTAGGTTTTTGTGTTCTTTTACGCGTTTCGCTTGTGGGCGGTAAATCATGAAGTAAAAGATCACTGCGAACATGCCAAGCATGATTAGCATTTCAAAACCACCGCCTGCTGGCGCGCCTTCTGCTGCTGCGTGAGCCTGAGAAATAAACATTAAAACATCCTCATTATATTTTATTGATAATCAAACAAATTGGGCTTTCGCATTTTAGATTCAAGTCTGAGAGTAACTAATAGAGATCGCTCTCTCAAAAATAACGTGCGTTAGCCTACTTTATTAGCAAAAGCCTCTGGCGACATGCCAAAGGCTTTAATTCTTTTAGTTTTTCAATTACTGCTCTTTTGCTAGAGGTGGCACTTCACGGCCACGACGCTCATAGAACTCAGTAACAAATTCATCGAAGCGATCTTCATCAATTGCTTTACGAATGCTTTCCATCAGACGCTGGTAGTAACGCAGGTTATGGATTGTATTCAAGCGAGCGCCTAAGATTTCATTACAACGCTCTAAATGGTGAAGGTACGACTTGCTGTAGTTTTGACAAGTGTAACAGTCACAATGCGGATCCAATGGTGTTGTATCCGTTTTATGTTTCGCATTACGGATCTTGATCACACCACCAGTCACAAATAAGTGACCATTACGTGCGTTACGCGTTGGCATTACACAGTCAAACATGTCGATACCACGACGAACACCTTCAACCAAATCTTCTGGCTTACCAACGCCCATCAAGTAGCGAGGTTTGTCTTCAGGAAGTTGAGGACAAGTATGCTCAAGAATACGGTGCATGTCTTCTTTAGGCTCACCTACTGCCAAACCACCAACCGCATAACCGTCAAAACCGATTTCCGTTAGACCTTTTACCGACACATCACGTAAATCTTCGTAAACACCACCTTGAACAATACCAAATAGGTTGTTCGGGTTTTCTAGCTTCTCGAAATGGTCACGTGAACGCTGTGCCCAGCGTAATGACATTTCCATCGATTTCTTCGCTTCATCGTGTGTCGCTGGGTAAGGCGTACACTCGTCAAAAATCATAACGATGTCAGAGCCCAGGTCTTTTTGAATTTCCATCGACTTTTCTGCGTCCATGAAAATCTTGTCACCGTTTACTGGGTTACGAAAGTGAACACCCTCTTCAGTGATCGTACGCATCTTACCAAGGCTGAATACTTGGAAGCCGCCTGAATCAGTAAGAATAGGACCGTGCCAGTTCATAAAATCGTGCAGGTCACCGTGCATTTTCATCACTTCTTGACCAGGACGTAGCCACAGGTGGAACGTATTACCTAGCAGAATTTCTGCACCAGTACCTTTTACTTCTTCTGGTGTCATACCTTTAACGGTACCGTAAGTACCTACTGGCATGAACGCAGGAGTTTGAACAGTGCCGCGTTCGAAAGTCAGTTGACCACGACGTGCATTGCCGTTTTTCTTCTTAAGATCGAATTTTAATTTCACGATGCCTCCGGGTGTCAGAGAAACAGTCTGACTGAGTGTTTAGGGCTCTACCCTACTTTAAGGAGCGGTCGCTTTTCCTTGCGAGAGACAAAGCAATGGATGCTTTATTTCCTAGCTTACTGCTAGCACTCGTAAATCTACTTTTAACTACGCCGTTTTCTTCTTGATGAACATTGAATCGCCATACGAGAAGAAACGGTATTTGTTTTCCACCGCATGTTTGTAAGCATTCATGGTGTTCTCGTATCCAGCAAATGCACTCACCAACATGATCAGTGTTGATTCAGGCAAGTGGAAGTTTGTGATCAAGCAATCCACCAGCTGATATTCGTAACCAGGGAAAATAAAGATTTCTGTATCGCCAAAGAATGGGGCCAGCTCAGTCCCTTTTTGCAATGCGTCTTGCGCTGCACTTTCAAGTGAACGCACAGATGTGGTACCAACAGCAATAATTCGTCCGCCACGCGCTTTCGTCGCTTTAATTGCTTCGACGACTTCTTGTGGTACTTCTACGTACTCGGCATGCATGTGGTGATCGTTGATATTTTCCACTTTTACTGGCTGGAATGTACCCGCCCCAACGTGCAAAGTAACGTAAGCAAACTCTGCACCTTTCGCTTTGATTTTCTCCAAGAGAACATCATCAAAGTGAAGGCCCGCTGTCGGTGCCGCAACCGCACCTGGCTTTTGATTATATACCGTTTGGTAACGCTCTTTATCTGCATCTTCGTCTGGACGGTCGATGTAAGGAGGAAGCGGCATATGGCCGATTTCTTCCAGAATTTCTAGTACCGTCTTATCAGAACTAAATTTCAGTTCAAATAAAGCATCATGGCGTGCAACCATTTCTGCTGAATATTCATCATTCTCGCCAACAATAATGGTTGTACCTGGTTTTGGTGATTTAGAGCAACGAACGTGCGCGAGGATGCTTTTCTCATCCAACATGCGCTCCACCAGCACTTCTAATTTACCGCCCGATTCCTTGCGGCCAAAAAGACGAGCAGGAATAACACGAGTATTATTAAACACCACTAAGTCACCGGGTTGAACTTGGCCCAATACATCAGTAAATGTGCCATCAATGAGCTCTCCGGTATTGCCGTCCATTTGCAGCAGTCGGCTAGCGGTACGCTCTGGTTGAGGGTAGCGAGCGATGAGTTCATCTGGAAGGTCGAAATGGAAATCTGATACTTGCATGTTACTTGTCTTATCTATTGGTCAAATCACGTCTAGGCGACGATAAAATTGCGACGAGTTTTTCGCAGCAGACTAGTATATGTTTACATGCTGCAATAGCAAGCAAATCACCAGAATATAGCAGTAAAAGCCATGGTGAAGAGTGTAATAAAACGTGAAAAGCCTCGATTACTTGGCACTATTTTTAATTTGAGCCCAAAAGAGAGAACATGAAAAAAGCAAAGCAGCGTATACCGCTGCTTATTAGTTTGGCATTCCAATCGCCCTATCAAACCTCACGCTTTCGCCACAAGAATAACGGCACGAATAAACCCAATAACCAAAACCCTAGACTGCCACCTTCATCATCTGAGCCTTTGAAATCACAGTTATTGGTCGCAATGCCATCGTGACACTCTTTATTGTCACCACTTTCATTGTTAGCACTTTTGATAAAATTCGGCGCAATGATGTAACGACTTGGTGGCGCATCGGCAGTGATGTAAGACTGTACCCAGTCGTAATAGTGGCTCACCTTGGTGTAGAAACTTGGGATCGTCAAAGAGCCACACGTTGGTAGAATAAGGGGGCCGCCACTAACAATACCAATTTGTTTGCCGGTCGCCACATCGACCAACGGGCCACCACTGTCACCTTTGCATGCAGAGTTGCCATATTGAGTATGGCTATCTGGCTCCAATACATGGTTTTGTGTTGGTAGCGTACAAATTTTGGTTTGGTTGTCTCTTGAATCAATGATCCCCGGAAAACTGCTGCCAATTTCTAAACGCTCATAACATTTGTCGATGGGTAAAAATGTGCTAATGGTGGTTTTGAGCGTATTAGAAGGTTCAGAAGCATCCGGCTGAGTAGCCCCCCATCCAAACACTTGCACATTTTCGACACGTTGATTGGTCAGGTAATTATCGTTCCAATCCGCCACCAAACGGGCTTCGATACTCTCCATGTCAACTTTACTCGCTAGGTCAGCAAAGCTCGCGTTTGCCACTGGGCGCGTGAGATACAGCAACGCGATGTCTGAATCTAAACCGGTTTGGATAGGTTTCACGTTGCCATTACTGTCGGTCTCAGCTTTTGAAATCCGAGTGTAATCCGGATGAACCACAACGTGAGACACCGGATAGAAGTTATCAAGCCCTGCAGAATTAAGTTCATACACATTCGCATTCACCGACAGCTCACCCGGCGGGGTCACATAGTAGGTTGCTTCATTGGTTCCTTGTCCCATCACCACACAGTGCGCCGCAGTCAGTACCCATTGCTCTGTCAGCATCGTTCCACCACACAGCGGAAACTCTGCCATATTACTTGCTCGCAAAGTAACGCGGTCAACAGGATCGGTTTGTTCATCTCCTAACACAATCGCCTGTGTTGATGGCACACTGAATGCCGCCACTGCCAGCGCAATAAGTTTGTTACACGTTGTTCGTTTCATCTAGGTTGCTGTCTTCAATTTGGTAAGCCTGGACGTATCTTCTTCGAGAGAAGAATCTTGGAAAATCCAGCGAATAAAAATGTGCGATTCAATTCATTGGATTACCTTGGGAACACATTCAATATCAACTAAAAATGCCAACTGACTCGCACACAAACCGACTTATTCAAATTAATAAAAACACCAATAAAACACAGATTACGCAGCCCATCAGCATTGTGCTATTTAATTGATGAAAAACGAGTTAGCTCCCAGATATACAGAAAAATATTCTCTATATTTAAGAGAAGGACAATGCCGCTGGAGGTCTCTATGATCAAGGTTGAAGACATGATGACTCGTAATCCTCATACCTTACTGCGCACGCACACCTTGCGTGATGCAAAAAGCATGATGGATGCGCTTGATATTCGACACATTCCGGTTGTTGATGCCAATAACCACTTACAAGGCTTGGTGACTCAACGCGACATTCTTGCTGCTCAAGAATCGAGCTTGCACCCAGATGAGGCTGAACAATCTTTTACTTTAGACACACCGCTCTACGAAATGATGCACACCAATATCATGACGGCAGAGCCTATCGCGGGACTCAAAGAGAGCGCTATCTATATGCAAAAGCATAAAGTTGGCTGTCTACCTGTTGTCACCAAAGGTCGATTGGTCGGCATCATTACTGACAGTGACTTTGTGACCATTGCGATTAACTTATTGGAACTGCAAGAAGAAGTGGAACCTGAAGAAATCGAGCAGGAAGAGTAGTACGCAAGCGTATTCTCTTTGTTGTAAGTTTCGTTTTTACACCGGTTAAACGAAAAAAGAGCGGCAGGGTTGCCGCTCAAAATGCCATTACTGACGCTGATTAAGGAAGTGTTTCTCTGCCAATTAGAATTGGTCTTCTTCGGTCGAACCTGTCAATGCTGTCACTGAAGAGTTACCACCTTGGATAGTATTGGTCATTCTATCGAAGTAACCTGTACCTACTTCTTGTTGGTGCGCAACAAACGTATAACCTTTTTCAGCCGCTTGGAATTCAGGACGCTGAACTTTCTCAACATAATGACGCATACCTTCACCTTGAGCGTAAGCGTGTGCCAGTTCAAACATGTTGAACCACATGTTGTGAATGCCTGCTAGCGTGATGAATTGGTACTTGTAGCCCATGTCTGCAAGCTCTTGTTGGAACTTAGCAATGGTTTCTGCATCTAGGTTTTTCTCCCAGTTGAATGAAGGCGAGCAGTTGTACGCCAACAATTGATCTGGGTATTCAGCGTGAATTGCTTCTGCAAACTTACGTGCTTCTTCCAAACATGGCGTAGCCGTTTCACACCAAATCAAGTCTGCATATGGTGCGTAAGCCAGACCGCGAGAAATCGCTTGGTCGATACCCGCGCGAACGCGGTAGAAACCTTCTTGAGTACGCTCACCTTCAATAAAGTCTTTATCATATGGGTCGCAATCTGAAGTAATGAGATCCGCCGCATTCGCATCAGTACGAGCAATAACTAATGTTGTTGTTCCCGCTACGTCAGCAGCCAAACGAGCTGCAACGAGCTTTTGTACCGCTTCTTGCGTAGGAACTAATACCTTACCCCCCATATGACCACACTTTTTCACCGATGCTAACTGGTCTTCAAAGTGAACGCCCGCGGCACCGGCTTCGATCATCGATTTCATTAGTTCGTAAGCGTTAAGCACACCACCAAAGCCCGCTTCAGCATCCGCTACGATAGGTAGGAAGTAATCAATACCACCTTCATCTTCAGGCGTCTTACCAGCAGCCCACTGAATTTGGTCTGCACGACGGAATGAGTTGTTGATACGCTTTACTACTGACGGTACAGAATCTACTGGGTAAAGAGATTGGTCTGGATACATCGTCGAAGCGGTGTTGTTATCCGCCGCTACCTGCCAGCCTGACAGATAGATCGCTTCAATACCTGCCTTAGCTTGTTGAACGGCTTGACCACCCGTTAGCGCACCAAGACAGTTTACGTAACCTTTTTTCGCACTACCGTTGACCAGTGACCAAAGTTTGTCTGCACCACGTTGTGCAATTGTGTTTGCAGGCACCATAGAGCCACGCAGTTCCACCACTTCCTCGGCAGTGTAAGTACGCTTCACATTTTTCCAGCGTGGATTAGTTGCCCAGTCTTTTTCCAGAGCTTCAATTTGTTGGCGGCGAGTTAAGTTAGTCATTGGTCTATCCCTCTTTATAATTTGCACTTTATGCGTGTGCGTTGAGTTTCCGTTCTCAGGCAGTACTTCCCTATCTGCCTTGAAAATCCTTCACGTTATTGGTGTTACAGTTATTCTTTATTAATCCAGGTAGTCATAACCAGGAACTGTCAAAAAGTTGGTCAGTTCATCGCTCGTCGTGAGCCTTGCCATTAAGTCTGCTGCTTCTTCAAATCGACCCGCATGGTAGCGCTGCTCGCCAATTTCTTGCTTCACGACTTCAATCTCCTCTTTGAGATAGAGCTCGAACAGCTCTTTAGTGACCTTTAATCCGTTGTCTAGCGACTTGCCGTGTTGAATCCATTGCCAGATAGAGGCGCGTGAGATTTCTGCCGTTGCTGCGTCTTCCATCAGTCCGTAAATCGGCACACAACCATTGCCAGAAATCCAAGCTTCGATGTATTGCAGCGCAACGCGAATATTGTGGCGCATTCCGCCTTCAGTGCGCTCGCCTTCACAAGGCTCAAGCAGTTCAGCTGCTGTAATAGGCGCATCCTCTGCACGGCTCACATCCAACTGGTTGGTGCGTTCACCCAGCACAGCACTAAAGACTTCCATAGCAGTGTCAGCCAAACCTGGATGAGCCACCCAAGTACCGTCGTGGCCGTTGTTAGCTTCTAACGATTTGTCAGTCTGGATCTTGTCTAATACTTTTTGATTCTCTTTCGGGTCTTTAGCTGGGATAAATGCGGCCATTCCTCCCATCGCGAAAGCACCTCGTTTATGGCAAGTACGTACCAATAATCGCGAGTAAGCGTTTAAGAATGGCTTGTCCATCGTTACCACTTGGCGATCTGGCAGTACTCGGTCTGAGTGTTTTTTCAATGTTTTGATATAGCTAAAGATGTAATCCCAGCGACCACAGTTCAAACCAACGATATGTTCTTTAAGCGAGAACAGAATCTCGTCCATTTCAAATACCGCTGGTAAGGTTTCAATCAGCACAGTCGCTTTGATGGTGCCTGTATCCAAACCGAAATAGTCTTCCGTGAAATGGAACACTTCGCTCCACCACTTCGCTTCGTGATGCGATTGCAGTTTTGGAAGGTAGAAATAAGGGCCACTGCCTTTTTGAAGTAACGCTTTGTAGTTGTTATAGAAATACAGAGCGAAATCGAATAGCGCACCTGGAATGATCTGACCGTGCCACGTAACGTGTTTTTCTTTTAAATGAAGGCCGCGAACACGGCAGATCAACACCGCTGGGTCATCTTCCAGCTGATAATGTTTGCCATTGCCAGGATTGGTGTAACTGATGGTGCCATTAACAGCATCGCGCAAGTTAATTTGACCATCCAGCACTTTACTCCATGCAGGAGACATTGAATCTTCGAAGTCTGCCATGAACACTTTTACATTCGCATTCAGTGCGTTAATCACCATCTTGCGGTCAGTAGGTCCGGTAATCTCCACACGGCGATCTTGCAGATCTTGTGGGATTCCTAGGATCTTCCAACTTCCTTCACGGATGTCTTGTGTCTCTGGTAGAAAATCTGGTAGCTCACCAGCATCAATACGTGCTTGCTTCTCTTCTCTTGCTTCCAGCAACTGTTCAACACGTCCGGCAAATTTTTCACACAGTAGAGATAAAAAGGTTTGGGCTTCAACAGGGAAAATTGCTTGATGTTCTGGAGCAACGACTCCATTCACCTCAAGCATGCCTTGGGTTTGCTTTGGTTGTTGTGTTTTTTGTTCTGTCTGAGCAAGCATAATCATTCATCCTTAACGTGCTTTATCAATCTTGGGCAGTCAGCGTAAAGCTACATTTGTAAGTTATGAACAACAAATTACATCCTTTAACTTTGTGTTCAACTCGTCTAGCCATGTCGATAGATTGCGTAATGCTACGTGTATTTTCAATCTAGACATAAGTCGTATCGGCCTTTAAATAAGCTATATCAACAAGGGGTTTAGTGAAACCCCCAATACAAACAAAACAGAAAATTCAAAGTTTTATTCCGCAAGGTAAAAACCATCTATCAAGCGCCTTATTTTGTAAGTTATTACGTAATAAAATTACATTAAATTTAAAGTCGTTTTATCATTTCAAACAAGCGTATGAATATAGACTGGTAAACAAACACCTTGTATTCACAAGGGCTGAAGAGATGTATTTAAACAGGGGTCAAACAAGGTATGCAGGGCTTTGTGTAAAATTAACATTGTGAAATTTCACTATTTTATGAAAGCTTCATCAAAGAAGAGCTGTAAAATTTTACAAGTCAAAGTTTACCAACAGAATAAAATACTAGAAAGCGCACTGTTTCCAGTGCGCTTTTAGATAAATAATGGAGAAGTAAGGGCTAATACTAATAGCTAAAGCAGCTCTGAAACGACTTCTGCAAGTTGATTAAATGTTTTCGTTCTTGACGAGCTCGGACGCCAAACTAAGCCGATTTCGCGATAAGCTTGTTTACCAGGAGGATCGATCACGACTAAATTCTGGTTATGCAGCAAGCCATGGTCGATAGCCATTTGAGGAATGAACGTTGTTCCCAAACCATTCGCAACCATTTGCACCAGTGTATGGAGGCTGGTTGCCGTAAACGGATTGATTTTTTCTTTGTCTGTTAATTTACACGCTGATACCGCATGTTCCGTTAAGCAATGTTCTTTCTCTAGTAGAAAGACGGATTCGTCAGGTAAATCCGCGTAACGAATCGGCACAGGGACCGATTGGGCTTGATTAGCGCTTATAACCATTCGAAACGGATCCTTACCCACTACTCGGCTTTCCATCCCATCAATTTCGACTGGTAACGCTAAAATAAGCACATCCAGCTCACCATGTCTGAGCGCTTGAAGTAAGTTTGTCGTCGTGTCTTCTCTTAATAAAAGATTCAGTTGTGGAAAACGGTAGTTCACCTCTTGTACCAAATCACACAGTAAAAACGGAGCAATTGTTGGTATACATCCTACTTTTAGCTGGCCTTGCATATCGTCGCCTTGGCACATACGTCCAAGCTCGACCAAATCTTGCCCTTTTGCTAACAGCTCTCGCCCCTGCTTTACTACCATTTCTCCTGTTTGGGTAAAAACCAGTGGACTTTTCTTATCTTTCTTTTCATATAAGGGACAACCAATCAATTCCTCTAAGTTTTGAATACCCTTACTTAAAGTCGACTGACTGACAAAACAACGCTCTGCAGCGTCACTAAAATGTCTTGTTTCATGCAGTGTGACTAAATAGTGTAACTGCTTCAAACTGGGCCATTTATTCATAATTGTATTTGTATCTACCGCCGTTCCAGTGATCGAGTTAAGAGTTTTGTTATTATCGTTTTTTTCGATTAACTCAATCTATTTATTTCGCTTTTTTCAATACTACAATCTGTACTATAGTTTGTCTCGTACAAACACGAACCAAACCGACACAACTGAATTCGGTTTGGAGCTAACCATACTTTTTAGGAGCAAAAAAATGGTACTAGTAGGTCGTCAAGCCCCTGATTTTACTGCAGCAGCTGTTCTAGGTAACGGTGAAATCGTTGAAAACTTCAACTTTGCAGAGTTCACTAAAGGTAAGAAAGCAGTAGTATTCTTCTACCCACTAGATTTCACTTTCGTTTGCCCATCTGAGCTAATCGCATTCGACAACCGTCTAGCTGATTTCCAAGCTAAAGGTGTTGAAGTAATCGGTGTTTCTATCGATTCTCAGTTCTCTCACAACGCATGGCGTAACACTGCTATCGAAGATGGCGGTATCGGTCAAGTTAAGTACCCACTAGTTGCTGACGTTAAGCATGAAATCTGTAAAGCTTACGACGTTGAGCACCCAGAAGCAGGCGTTGCTTTCCGTGGTTCTTTCCTAATCGACGAAGAAGGCGTTGTACGTCACCAAGTAGTTAACGACCTACCACTAGGCCGTAACATCGACGAAATGCTACGCATGGTTGACGCTCTTAACTTCCACCAGAAGCACGGCGAAGTATGTCCTGCACAATGGGAAGAAGGTAAAGCAGGTATGGACGCATCTCCAAAAGGTGTTGCAGCGTTCCTATCTGAGCACGCAGCTGACCTAGGCAAAAAATAATAGACCTTCACCCTAGCTCAACGGGTGTGATGGTTGGATGTATATAAAGCAAAAAGTTAATGCGGAAAACCGCAAACGCCAATCAGTCTAAGTAAAGTCCTATCAAAGCCCAGAGCCTCAGCTCTGGGCTTTCTTTTTCCTTCAGATAAACCGCCAAAATGAGGTAACGCTTTAGCGTAAACTTTACCTCTATTTATCATCTCCTCCATACAGATTCTGCTTACTGGCCCTGTTAATATCTTAGCCACAACACTTATTTGTAACGTTAGCAGGATGAATGAACGTGGTTACTCACCTAGAAGTCTGTATCGATAATATTGAATCTCTGCACTACGCCATTGCTGGCGGCGCCACTCGGATTGAACTCTGCTCCTCTTTGGCTTTAGGCGGACTAACACCCAGTTATGGTTTTATGCAGCAAGCGGCTAAGCTTTCGAGTGTTCCAGTTTATGCCATGATCCGCCCACGCCAAGGTGACTTCTTCTACAATGAAGAAGAGATCGAAATGATGCGTTGGGATATTGAAGCGGCTCACCAATCAGGCTTGAGCGGTGTCGTGTTCGGCGTGCTCACTCAAGACGGTGATATTCATATGCCTTACGCGGCTGCGCTGTGTGAATTTGCTCAAGCGCTTGGCTTAGGCGTGACCTTCCATCGTGCCTTTGACCAGTGTCGTGACGCTGAAAAAACTTTGGAAGAAGTGATCAGCTTAGGTTGTGAACGTATTTTAACCTCCGGTCTTGCGCCTTCAGCACCACAAGGGATCGATGTGCTTAGAGCTTTGGTTAAGCAAGCCCAAGGACGCATAGCAATCATGGCGGGGGCTGGCGTTAATGCGAGTAACGTACGTGAGCTAGTAGAAGACACTCAAGTTCCTGAAATCCATCTGTCAGGCAAAACCACACGCCCTAGCCAAATGACCTTTGTTGCTGAACAAAGCAAAATGGGCGCATCCGATGTCGATGATTTTTTAATCCCCATCACAAGTACACAAGCCATTACCGATGTCGTAGCAGCTCTCAAATAGACTACCGTAACCTCACGCGCATAGCTTTTGAGTGCTAACATATTGTTTATCAAGGAGTGAGGAAAGGTGTATGTCTAAATTGAAGAAAAAGGAATACGAAAAGGAGCTCAAAAACCTTCAAGTTGAGCTCGTAAAACTTCAAGAGTGGATCAAACACAAAGGGTTAAAAGTGGTGGTTCTGTTTGAAGGACGTGATGCTGCGGGCAAAGGCGGAGTGATAAAGCGAATTACAGAAAAGCTAAACCCGCGTGTTTGTCGCGTAGTGGCTCTGCCTGCACCGACAGAAAAAGAAAAAACGCAATGGTACTTCCAACGTTACGTCGCTCATTTACCATCTGCTGGTGAAATCGTTTTATTTGACCGAAGTTGGTATAACCGAGCAGGTGTCGAAAAAGTCATGGGGTTCTGTACTCCAGACGAATACGAGGAGTTTTTACGCTCTTGCCCTGAATTCGAGAGAATGTTGCAACGCTCTGGGATTATTCTGATTAAGTATTGGTTTTCGGTTTCAGACGAAGAGCAGGAAAAACGTTTTCTAGGTCGAATTAATACGCCGATCAAACGTTGGAAATTCAGCCCAATGGATTTAGAGTCACGTCATCGCTGGGCGGAGTATTCGGAAGCAAAAGATAAGATGTTTGCCTATACAGACACGAAAAACTGCCCTTGGTGGGTCGTCCCTTCTAATGACAAAAAGAAAGCGCGCTTGAACTGTATCAGTCATTTACTAAGCCAGATTGATTACAAAGCACTTGAGTACTCACCCATCGAATTACCTGAACTCAATAAAGAAGGTTACGTCAGAGCGCCCATTGATGATCAGACCTTCGTTCCTGATAAATATTAACGTGCTTTCCTTCTCTCTAATAAATAGGCCAGCCTAAAAGCTGGTCTATTTGTTGAAGTCAGTTACTTCAGTACGTCATCAATACTTTGATCACCTAGGTGGCGTACATCTTTCCCTTTCACAAAGTAAATAATGTATTCACAGATGTTCTGGCAGCGGTCCCCCACGCGTTCAATCGCGCGTGCCGACCACATCACTTGCAGAATATTAGGGATATTTTTTGGATCTTCCATCATGTAAGTCATCAACTGACGAATCACCGCTTCATACTCGGCGTCTAGTTTGTCATCTTGTTTATGCACCTCTGCTGCCGCTTCTACATCCATGCGGGCAAACGCATCTAAAACCTGATGCAGCATATTAATTGCCTGACGGCAGAGAGGCTCTAACGACACTTGGAATTGTCGTTCTTTTGATGATGGGCTTTCGATAGCAACGTAAGCAATGCGTGTCGCCACATCACCGATACGTTCTAAATCAGTGATCGTTTTGATGATAGCCATGATTAAGCGCAAGTCTTTTGCCGTTGGCTGACGCTTAGCAATAATGCGTGTACAGGCGTCATCGATCGAGACTTCCATCGCATTCACTTTATGATCGTCACGCACAACCTTACGCGCCAGTTCGATGTCTTCTTTATGCAAGGCTTGAATAGCATACGAAAGCTGCTGTTCTACCAAGCCTCCCATGGTTAATACATGAGTACGAATCGATTCTAGCTCTACGTTAAATTGTCCTGAAATATGACGTCCAAAGTGCATGATGTTCCTTATTCCGTATAGAGTCGCGACTTAACCGTAGCGACCCGTAATGTAATCTTCGGTCTGTTTCTTCATTGGCGAAGTGAAGATCGAGTCCGCGTCAGAGTATTCAATTAACTTACCCATATGAATGAATGCAGTATGATCGCTCACTCTCGCCGCTTGTTGCATGTTATGGGTAACGATAACCACAGTATATTGAGTCTTCAGCTCATTGATAAGCTCTTCAATAGTTAAAGTTGAGATTGGATCCAACGCTGATGTTGGCTCGTCCAATAACAGGACTTCCGGCTCAATCGCCACCGCGCGCGCAATGACCAAGCGCTGTTGCTGACCACCAGATAAGCCAAATGCGTTCTCATGCAAGCGGTCTTTTACCTCATCCCACAACGCCGCCGAGCGCAAGGATCGCTCCACTGCGTCATCTAAACTGCGGCTGTTTTTTACACCTTGTAAGCGTAAGCCATAAACTACGTTTTCATAAATAGACTTAGGAAATGGATTGGGTCTTTGAAACACCATTCCCACTCGGCGTCGAAGTGTCGCAACATCGACATTAGGATGATAAACATTCTTGCCATGGAGACGCACTTTGCCTGTGACTCGACATCCTTCCACTAAGTCGTTCATGCGATTGATGCAACGTAATAACGTCGACTTTCCACACCCTGAAGGACCGATAAAAGCGGTGACTCGCCCTTTGGGAATTCGCATCGAAATATCATGCAGCGCCTGAGTTTGACCATAGAACAGATTAAGGTTCTCGATTGAGATGGCTGTTTGTTCATCCGTTAAATTATGAACGTCCAATGGTGGCTCATAACCTAATGTACTATCAAAATTAAACATACTTAATCTTGTCCTAACGTTCTGTATTTTTCTCGTAAATTATTGCGAATACTGATTGCTGTTAAGTTTAGCCCGACAATCACTGTCACGAGTAAGAAAGAGGTGGCATAAACTAATGGTCGCGCCGCTTCGATGTTGGAGGTTTGAAAGCCAACATCGTAAATGTGAAAACCTAAATGCATGAACTTTCTATCCAAATGCACATAAGGGAATTGTCCGTCAACCGGTAAACTGGATGCCAATTTCACGACCCCCACCAGCATCAGTGGCGCTACTTCGCCAGCTGCACGCGCAATCGCAAGGATCAAACCTGTGATAATAGCTGGCGTCGCCATAGGCAAAACCACGCGCCATAGCGTTTCGAACTGAGTTGCACCAAGTGCCAGAGAGCCATGTCGTACGGAGCTCGGAATTCGAGTTAAACCTTCTTCTGTCGTCACAATCACAACTGGAAGCGTCAGCACGGCAAGAGTTAGTGCTGACCATAACAAACCCGGCGTACCAAAGGTTGGTGCCGGTAGCTTCTCCGCATAGAATACGTTGTCGATAGAGGCACCAATCGTATAAACGAAGAAACCTAAACCAAACACGCCATAAACAATCGATGGAACACCCGCTAGGTTTATAACCGCAATACGAATAACTCTGGTTAGAGCGTTATTCTTAGCATATTCATGTAGATAGATAGCGGCGATCACCCCAAGTGGCATCACAATGATCGACATAATGAGTACTAAGAAAACCGTACCAAATATCGCAGGGAACACGCCTCCTTCGGAGTTAGACTCTCTTGGATCTTCAGATAAAAACTTCCAAACCTGTTTTCCCCAATGCATGACTTTATCAGGCAGTGACATTTGGTTTGGATACCAGTAGTCCAAAATATCTTCGAGCGGAATCGATACTTGTGACCCCGTCATATCCTCGGCAATCAAGGCATAGTCAGAGAGCTGAAGTCGTAAACCATCAAGTTGCAAATCTAACGTCGCAAGCGCTTTTTCTATCTGCTCTTTTTTCGTCTGATTTTCCTTTAAGAAGCTTTCTGTCAGCGTGTCATTCAATTCATGCTTGCGCTTTTCTAATCGCAACTGCTCTAGCTTCCAACCAAGCTCTTTAAGCTGATCGACCACCAAAGAATCAATCTCATGGCGCAGAGTTTCTGCATCATCAAGCTTTTTATTTAGTATCGATTGAATATCACTGGTGTATATATTATCGCCATCTTGAAACGCCACCAGCTTACCAAAGAAATAACCACCGCTACTGCGCTCTATCACCGCCCACTCTTCTGGCGTCGTGGGCTCATCCAACTGCATTTGCAATACGGAGATAAAATCGGCGGGATACAACTCTCGGTTGGCGATTTTGATGTTGAGTCGCGTGGCAAAATCTTCATCGTCTTCTAACTGTTGTGCTGCGCTTTCAGGCAAATAACTCTTCGGTACAAAGCTGCGCTCATACACTTGACCAATCAGAATAGTATTTTCATGTAGCACTTCGCCTTGTACAGGTGTCAGCGCTGCAACATTCCACTGATACAAGGGCGCTGGCCAAAAGTAAGTCAGGCCTTTCCAGCCGATAAGGAGTAACAACCCTAATACCGACAACAAACTGATGCTGACTGCACCGCCTGTTAGCCATATCCACGGTGCGCCAGAACGAATCCAATTTAACACGTTATTACTCGCTCTTTATTCAAACCATTATTACAACGCACGGTACTTATCTCTCAGTCTCTGACGAACCCACTCCGCAAGCGCGTTTACTGCAAACGTAAACACAAACAAAATCAATGCAGCTAGGAACAGCAGGCGATAATGCGAACTTCCAACTTCCGACTCTGGCAACTCAACGGCGATGGTCGCCGACAGGCTGCGCAATCCTTCCAAAATATTCCAATCCATTAATGGCGTATTGCCCGTTGCCATTAACACAATCATGGTTTCGCCAACAGCGCGTCCCAGGCCCATCATAATGGCAGAAAAAATACCTGGGCTTGCAGTAAGCAAGACAACATAGATTAAAGTTTGCCAAGGCGTGGCCCCTAATGCCAAAGAGCCATCCGATAAATGCTTCGGTACAGAGAAAATAGCATCTTCGGCAATGGTAAAAATCGTCGGGATAACAGCAAACCCCATCGCTAGCCCCACCACCAATGCATTGCGTTGATCGTAACCAATACCATGCTCGGTTAAGAATAAGCGCATATCGCCACCAAAGAACGTCTGCTCAATCGTAGGCGAAATCCACACTCCAAGCCCAATCAGTACCAATATGACAGGCATGAGCACTAAAGCATGCCAACCATTAGGCAGACGATTCCGCAAAGGTTGCGGTATTAATGCCCATAGCCCGCCCATAATCATGGTGCTCAAGGGCAAAACAAACAGCATAACGACGATCGTAATCAAATGATCTTCGACAATAGGCGCGAACCACAATCCCGCGAGGAAACCTATGATCACCGTCGGCAGTGCTTCCATTAGCTCAATCGACGGTTTTACGACACGACGCATGCGTGGCGACATAAAGTAAGCCGTATAAATAGCACCTAGCACTGCGAGCGGTACTGAAAACAGCATCGCAAACATCGCCGCTTTTATCGTTCCAAACGCAATAGGTACTAGGCTGAACTTAGCCTCAAAGTTATCGCTCGCCGAAGTCGATTGCCACACAAATTCAGGCTCAGGATACCCTTCGTACCACACTTCTTGCCATAATGAAGACAATGAAATTTCCGGATAGGCATTGTCCACTTCCGCAACATTTAACGCATTATTTTGCCAAGTGATTAAGTAGCGTTCATTGTTAGACATTGCTGCGATTGCGGGCGCTTGATTGTACGCACGCTTAAACAACACCAGTTTTTCACTGGTTGTATAATGGCTTTGCAACGTGCCGTTGGTGTAAAAGCTATAAAATCCTTTTCGATGAGAATCCGGCAACAAATACTTAAGCTCTGATGCCAATTTAAAATCACGAATATGCGTTAACGTGCGTTTTTCTTCTTGCAGCGTATCAAACCATTGCGACACCCGACCATCGTTGTGCGTCACCAAAAGCGAGTAAGCACCAGCCAATAAGTCTATCGTACGAACGGAATGCTTCTTATCACCTTGAGTGAGATCGACCACCTCCCGTACAGCAAATTTACGTGCGGTTTTCTTTAACACTATCAACTCAGAGCCATCGCGCAAATAAAGCGTTTCACCGTCAGGTGTCAACAACATTTGCTGAGGCGTATTAAAGCCTGAAGAGAACGTAAAATCGATCGTTGTAGGAGACGTACCCAAAGACGAAGCCACTTGCCAGCGAGCTTTCACTTCACCGCTTTGCGTCTGCCAAACAACCGTTGGTAAGGGCGTCGAAGCTGCAAATACAAACTGAGTCACAGGATCTTGAGGCGTACTTAGTGTCAGATCCATGCTGGTGTCTAGCTCAATCACTTCCGGAGGACGTGTATTTTCTCTCAATGTGGCATTAAATTCTGGCTTGAAAAGGTTCGCTTTACCCTGCCCATCAACAAATCCATACCAACCTAGCCCAGGAGCAGATTGAGAGAAAGCGACGGGTTTCTGGACGATTTGCTGTGTATACACCGCAGGTTTCGTAGGATCGTCCATCGACAAATATTGAATCTCACCACTTTGGGTTAGAACGAACGCGAGCTGAGCGTAATCATCCACTGAAATCGCAAGTGGTGTTTCAATATGAGTGGCTCGAATGGCTTGGTTGGTTTTGATCTCCGCATCAGAAAAAAGCGGAATGATCACCATGGCGAGGTAGACAAAGATCAAAATAAGCGCCGCGAGTACGCCGACACCACCGGATGTCACTGCAAGTCGAACTAAACGATCTTTTATCAGTCGTTTCTTATCTTTTTCCTGCAATGAAAACTCGGCTTGTGCCATTTATATCTCTACCTTTTTTGACTTAGTACTAGAATATGTCGTTAAGATGACAATTATATTACAGATCACATTAAACACCTGAAAAGAATACAACTCTTATGCAATGCGTGGTATGAAATAAATCTGTAATGAAAATCTCATAATGTTCTCACTCATCCATTTTTCCAAGATGAGTACGTAATACTTCACTTTTGGCTAGGTAAGGTTATGAGCGCAGAAAAACTATATATAGAAAAAGAGCTGAGTTGGTTGTCTTTCAACGAACGAGTATTACAAGAAGCTGCCGATAAAACCGTCCCTTTGATCGAACGTATTCGCTTTCTTGGGATCTTTTCCAACAATTTAGATGAATTTTACAAAGTACGCTTTGCGGACGTGAAGCGCAGAATCCTAATCAGCCAAGAGCGCGGTGGCAGTGATAGCCCTAAACGACTGTTAACCAAAATGCAGTCGAAAGCACTAAAGCTTAACGAACAATTTGATGAGCTTTACAGCGAGTTGATTCGAGAAATGGCGCGACGTCGCATTTTCTTGGTCAACGAGCAACAACTGGATGAATCGCAACAAAAGTGGATCGCAAAATACTTCCGTAGAGAGGTAATGCCGCATATCACTCCCCTCCTAATGAAAGACGAGATCGATGTTCTGCAATTTCTCAAAGACGAGTACGCTTACATCGCCGTAGAACTGCGTAAAGAAGAACATTATCAGTACGCTCTGATCGAAATTCCGACCGATCACCTTCCCCGCTTTGTGATGGTACCAGAACAGAAAGGAAAGCGTCGAAAAACCATCATCTTACTTGATAATATTATCCGCCACTGTTTGGACGAGCTGTTCAAAGGCTTTTTTGATTATGATGAGCTTAGCGGCTATGCGATGAAAATGACGCGTGACGCTGAATACGATTTACGCAACGAAATCGAGTACAGCTTGCTTGAACAAATGTCAGAGGGTGTCAATCAGCGACTGACAGCAAAGCCCGTTCGCTTCGTCTACGAACGCGATATGCCGCCTCAAATGTTAGAGTTTCTGTGTAACAAACTTAATATCTCTAACTACGATAACCTTATCCCCGGCGGACGCTATCACAACTTTAAAGACTTCATCGGCTTTCCAAATGTTGGACGAGAATATCTTGAAAATAAACCTCTCCCGCCAATGAAATGTGCCGATTTCGAAGGTTATGCCAACAGCTTTGACGCGATTAAAGCGAAAGATATTCTGCTCTATTATCCCTACCACACTTTTGACCACATTAGTGAGTTAGTGCGCCAAGCCTCCTTCGATCCCAAAGTACTTAGTATCAAGATTAACATTTATCGCGTCGCGAAAGATTCTCGCTTGATGAACTCTTTAATTGATGCGGTGCACAACGGCAAAAATGTCACTGTGGTCGTCGAACTGCAAGCTCGCTTTGATGAAGAAGCCAATATCGAATGGTCAAAAGTATTAACCGAAGCGGGTGTGCACGTCATCTTTGGTGCGCCTGGTCTAAAGATTCACTCAAAGCTACTGATGATTAGCCGCCGCGAAGGTGAAGAAATTATTCGCTACGCACACATCGGCACAGGCAACTTCCATGAGAAGACGGCACGAATTTATACCGACTTCTCCCTGCTTACGGCAGATCAAGAAATCACTAATGAAGTCCGTAATGTCTTCGGTTACATTGAGAATCCATACCGACCAGTGAAGTTCAATCACCTTATGGTATCTCCTCGTAATTCTCGAACCCAAATCTACCGCTTAATCGATAATGAAATTGCGAATGCCAAGCTAGGGAAAAAAGCCGCTCTTACGATCAAGGTCAATAACCTAGTCGATAAAGGCATCGTCAATAAGCTTTATGGAGCAAGTACTTCCGGTGTAAAAATAAACATGATCATTCGAGGCATGTGCTCATTAGTACCGGGCATTGAGGGGATCAGCGACAATATTCGCATCATCAGTATTGTTGACCGCTTTCTTGAGCACCCTCGCGTGGTGATCACCCACAATGATGGCGATCCGCAAGTTTATATCTCCTCCGCAGACTGGATGACAAGAAATATTGATCACCGTATCGAGGTAGCAGTACCAGTCCGTGATCCACGTTTGAAACAGAGAATTATTGATATAACGAATATCCATTTTACCGATACAGTAAAGGCTCGTTTAATAGATAAAGAAATGAGTAACGCTTACGTACCACGAGGTAATCGCAAAAAAGTTCGCTCTCAAATCGCTATCTATGACTATCTTAAAAATATAGAAAAGCAAACTAGAAAACAAAATTCAGATGCCTCAAATACTTGAACAAGATACTCGCTACATTGCCGCGATAGACCTCGGCTCAAACAGTTTCCATATGGTGGTGGCCAAAGTTGTCGGCAGTGACCTACAACTGGTTAGTCGTCATAAACAACGTGTTCGCTTAGCATCAGGACTCGACAGTGAATTGAACTTAAGTCACGCCGCAATGGAGCGTGCGCTAGAATGCTTAGCCATGTTCGCTGAAAGGTTGCAAGGGCTTGATGAGTCAAATGTACGTATCGCCGCCACACACACACTAAGACGCGCTAAAAATGCCCACCTTTTCATCGAGCGTGCGAAAGAAGTGATGCCTTTCCCAATAGAAATTATCCCTGGAGAAGAAGAAGCCCGCCTGATTTACTTAGGCGTCGCGCACACTCAAGTAGAATCCAACTCCAAACTAGTCATCGATATCGGAGGCGGCAGTACCGAGATGATTATTGGACAAGAATTTGAGCCTGAGCTTCTCAACAGTAAACAGATGGGATGCGTCAGTTTTACAGAGCAATACTTTAAAAACGGCAAACTGTCAGGAAAAAACTTCAGCAAGGCGATGTTAGCTGCCGAACAAAAACTCGAGTCCATCGCTTCAACATATCGTAAAAAGGGCTGGGATATTGCTCTCGGCTCATCAGGAACCATCAAAGCGATTCAAGAAGTGCTAGTAGGATTAGGTTTTGAAGATGGCCTGATCACAGCGAGTCGACTGGATACACTTATCGAAACTCTGTGTAAATTTGATTCCATTGAAGATATTGAGCTGGCGGGTCTAACAGAAGAACGTAAACCCGTATTCGCAGCAGGCGTAGCGATTTTGTCCGCGATTTTCAAAGCGCTTCGCATTGAGCAAATGTTTTTCTCCGATGGTGCTCTACGCGAAGGCCTGTTGTACGAAATGGAAGAACGTTTCGCACGCTCCGATATTCGCATGCGCACCACAGAAAATTTAGCCAACAAGCACCGAGTCGACTTAGAGCATGCCGCTCGTGTTAAGGGGCATGCACGTGAGATGTTATGCCAGGTACGCTCTGAACTAGGCATTAAGAAAAAGAGTGAGTTATTTGACTTACTAGAATGGGCAGCGTTGCTTCATGAAGTCGGATTAAGTATCAACTTGCGTAGTTTCCATCGCCACTCTTTTTATATTCTGTTGCACTCCACCCTACAAGGCTTCAACCGTGAGCAGCAATTAGTGCTTGCAACATTAGCTCGCTTCCAGCGTAAAGCGCTCAAATTGCAAGAACTACCAGATTTCAACCTCTATAAACAGAGTGACGTTATAAGCCTCATCAAAATATTACGACTTTCTATCGTATTAAATGGGCAGCGTAATGAAGATCCATTGCCTGATATCACCTTATCTATCAAAAATGACGAATGGATTCTCACCTGCACAGATGAAGCATGGCTAGAAAACAATAAATTACTTCACGCGGATTTACAGGAAGAACAAGAACGTTGGGACAGCGCGAAGTGGACACTCACTTTCTGATCTCGTACTGTCCATACCTAAATAAAAAGTCGGCTTACAGGCCGACTTTTTTTAACTCTTCTTCTGCAAAGTCTGCCGTAATGGGCACATAACCATCTTTCTCAACCAACGCTTGTCCCTGAGCAGAAAAGATAAAGCGAATAAACTCAGCTTCAATTGGTGTTAATGGGTAATCAGGGTGCTTATTCACGTAAACATATAAGTAACGTGATAGTGGGTACTTACCACTAACAATATGTTCTCGCGTTGGAGTCACGTAGTCATTTCCCATTTTAGCCACAGGGACTAAGCGCACGCCTGCCACTCGATAACCGACACCGGAATAACCAATTCCACTGATGGTTGACGCTACAGCTTGCACAACTGACGCGGAGCCTGGCTGCTCGTTAACTCGAGTCTTGAAATCGCCGCCACACAAGGCATTACTTTTGAAGTAACCATAAGTTCCAGAAACGGAGTTACGACCAAACAACTGTACGTTTCGCTTTGCCCACTGTGATTCAAGACCGAGTTGCTGCCAGTTTGTTACAAATTGACTTTCACCACAGCGTAGCGTGGCAGAAAACAAAGCATCTAATTGACTAAAGTTAAGACCTTGAATTGGATTATCTTGATGAACAAAAATACCGATTGCATCGATGGCTACCCTAAGCGCCGTTGGCTTGTAGCCATGTTCACGTTCAAACGCTTCAACCTCTCTTAAACGCATAGGGCGGCTCATGGGACCAAACTGAGCTGTTTGTTCGGTCAATGCTGGAGGGGCAGTAGAAGAGCCAGACGCTTGGACTTGCGCATTAATATTCGGGTAAATGGATTTAAACTCTTCAACCCAAAGCGTTGTCATACCCGCAAGTGTATCGGAGCCAACAGAGAGCAAGTTCCCGACAATCCCCGTCGTTTTATGATAAGTCGGCAATGGTTTATCTTGAGCGGCAGCCATAAAAGAACAAACAAGCGTGAATAAACTGAATGTTTTTGCCAATCGTAAAGCCATTATTTCACCACCAAACGTTCAGGCAATACGAAAGAAAACTTACTGCCCACGCCTACTTCACTGTGAATTTCTAAATGAGAGTCATGGTGACTCAGCGCGTGTTTTACAATGGCAAGCCCTAAACCACTTCCACCAGTATCACGTGATCTTGCTTTATCCACTCGATAAAAACGCTCAGTAAGTCGATGGAGGTGCTGAGGTTCAATACCATCACCACTATCTTCCACTTCTAAGCATGCGCCTTGAGAGGTCTGGAACCAACGAACATTAATGTTCGCACCAGGCGGTGTGTATTTGACGGCATTATAAACGAGGTTAGAGATAGCACTACGTAACTGGTCATCATCGCCCAGCACGCGTAGGCTAGCATCAACATCAAATTTCAATTTATGTTGGTTGTCCCCACTAAGGCTAACCGCCTCTTTTTCTAACACTTCAAGCATCGCGGGCACATTCACGACTTCCTCAAGCTCATGCATAGGTGCCGCTTCAATTTTAGATAGTGTCAGTAGTTGGTTCACCAAACTGTTCATGCGGTTAAGCTGCTCCGTCATGACACCATGAGCTTTGCTCCACATTGGACCCACGACCATATCAGGGTCTTCAGTCATCTCCAAATAACCTTGTAGCACCGTCATTGGTGTACGCAGTTCATGAGATACGTTGGCAAAGAAGTTGCGACGCATTCCCTCAAGTTGTTTTAATTGGCTCACATCACGCACTACCATCAAGTGCTCACCCTCGGTATACGGTACGATACGCAATTCCAGCATCCGTTCGACGTTGAGTGGTGAACGCATTTCTAATGGCTCTGAGAAGTCTTTCTTGTTGAGGTACTTGATAAAATCAGGTGTACGAATGAGATTGGAGATAGGTTGACCTGAATCTTCTGGCCAATGGAAGCCCAGTAAGTGCTGAGCCAGCTTGTTGCACCAAACAATATTGCCTTCAGCACGGAATACCACTACCGCATCGGGTAGCGATTCTGCACCATTTCGGAATCGACGAATAAGATTAGTAAGCTCTTTTCGTTTGCGGCGTTGGCGCTGTTGTAAGCGATACAACCCATTGAACAAAGATTCCCAGTTACCGCTACCAGACGGTGGCGTGAGGCGTTTTTCATCCCATAACCAAGAAGATAAACGTACTTGGTTATGCAAATGCCACACAAGCTGCAATGCCGTAGCTGCCAAAAGCAACCACGGCATATAACCGAATATCCAACCTACTATCACCCATGGGGTGTAAAAAAAAGCCAGCTCCCAGGCCAGCTTTTTCCACGTTAATCTTTCAACCACTCATAACTCCAGAAATGGTACCGATAAGCTGCGTGTTAATTTATGCCTTCGTCGAGAAGCGGTATCCAGCACCACGAACAGTTTGGATCAGCTTATCATGCCCTGCAGCTTCCAATGCTTTACGCAGACGGCGAATGTGAACATCGACCGTACGGTCTTCGACATACACGTTGGTGCCCCAAACATTGTTTAATAGCTGCTCACGGCTGTATACGCGTTCTTGATGCGTCATGAAAAAATGAAGCATCTTAAATTCTGTTGGGCCCATGTCTAATGGCGCATCATTAGCCGTAACACGGTGCGATACAGGGTCAAGCTTCAATCCCTGTACATCAATTACATCTTCTAGTGCAGTCGGAGTAACGCGACGAATCACCGCTTTTAAGCGTGCAACCAACTCTTTAGGAGAGAATGGCTTAGTAATGTAGTCATCCGCACCGACTTCTAAACCGCGCACTTTATCTTCTTCTTCACCACGAGCGGTAAGCATCACAACTGGAATGTTGCGCGTTAATTCCTCTCGCTTCATATGTTTGATGAAGTTAATGCCACTACCGCCTGGTAACATCCAATCCAGTAAAACTAAATCAGGGAAGGGTTCAGCCAGTTTGGTTACTGCAGTATCGTAATCTTCCGCTTCTACCGCTTGGTAACCTTTCTGCTCAAGTACGAAGCACAGCATTTCGCGAATAGGAGCTTCGTCTTCAACAACCAGAATCCTTCTAGACATAATTGAGTAACCTTATGTTCGTTGAGCTAATGAATTTAAGAGACAAAGCGCCTCTCTTTGCATAAGCATTATCACTACCAATTATGACACTTTTGTGACCTTTGAAAACAAATTTTCATATAACTTTCTTTTGAGGTTCATTCGAATATTTTTCATTTCTATTAAGACATCAGCACAAAAATTCCCTATGATTAGTCCCTTGTCATCAAGCCTAGAGAAGATTTATGTGGTTTAAAAACTGTCTGGTATACCGCGTTAACCGCGAGGTTACTTTTAACGCCGAACAACTAGAAACTCAGCTGTCTGAATTCCAATTCACCCCGTGTGGCAGTCAAGACAAACAGAAATTTGGCTGGGTCAGTGCAATGGGTAGACATGGCGATATGATGACTCACGTGTCAGAAAACCGCATTCTGATTTGCGCCAAGAAAGAAGAGAAAATGCTACCTGCCTCTGTGATCAAAGAATCATTGAATGCAAAAGTAGAAGCAATGGAAGCGCAAGAAGGTCGTCCTCTGAAGAAGAAAGAGAAAGACAACCTGAAAGATGACATCGTAATGGATTTACTGCCGCGCGCATTCAGCCGCAGCAGCCACACTCACGTGCTCATCATGCCAAAAGAAGGTTTTATCCTTGTTGATGCAAGCAGCTATAAAAAAGCAGAAGATGTATTAGCATTGCTTCGTAAAACCATGGGTAGTCTACCTGTTGTTCCTGCTATTCCAGAAGTGGCGATTGAAACTACGCTAACCGAGTGGGTGAAAAGCGGTGACACACCTCAAGGTATCAGCATGATGGACGAAGCTGAGCTAAAATCCGTACTTGAAGAAGGTGGTGTGATTCGCTGTAAGAAGCAAGAGCTAACCACTGATGAAATCCGCAACCACATCGCTGCGGATAAAGTCGTGACGAAACTTGCGCTTAATTGGCAAGATCGTATTGAGTTCATTATGACGGAAGATGCAGGCATCAAACGTCTAAAATTCTCTGATGAATTGAAAGATCAAAACGATGATATTCCACGTGAAGATCAAGCAGCTCGATTTGATGCAGACTTCTCTCTAATGTGTGGAGAGTTCAGTGCTTTCCTTCCCAACCTATACGATGCGCTAGGCGGCTTACCGAATCCTAACGCTTAATTTTGTATAAAGGTTAACCATAACGCCCTCACTTTTTTTGAGGGCGTTTTTCTATCTGAAGCACAATTACCCTAGTCACAGTTCACATTTTGACGTAAAATTTGCGCCCCATTTCCATTAGGTGGAATTGGCCTGACTTGTGATCAGATAAAAGAGAATTGAGCAATGACAACTGAGAAAGCATTCGTGCCTGAGCTACTATCTCCAGCGGGCAGCCTGAAAAACATGCGTTACGCATTCGCCTACGGGGCAGATGCAGTTTACGCTGGCCAACCTCGCTACAGCCTTCGCGTACGTAACAACGAGTTTAACCACGAGAACCTAAAAATCGGTATCGATGAAGCCCACGCCCTAGGCAAAAAGCTTTATGTGGTATGTAACATTCAACCACACAACTCGAAGCTAAAAACGTTCATCCGTGATCTTAAGCCAATCGTAGAGATGGGTCCTGACGCATTGATCATGTCAGATCCAGGCCTAATTATGATGGTTCGTGAAGCTTTCCCAGAAATGCCAATTCACCTTTCTGTACAAGCGAACGCTGTAAACTGGGCGACCGTTAAGTTCTGGGCAGCGAATGGCGTGGAACGTGTGATCGTTTCTCGCGAGTTATCTCTAGAAGAAATCGAAGAAATTCGTGAGCATTGCCCTGAAACTGAACTTGAAGTATTCGTTCACGGTGCATTATGCATGGCTTATTCTGGTCGTTGCCTACTTTCTGGCTATATCAACAAACGTGACCCTAACCAAGGCACTTGCACTAACGCATGCCGCTGGGAATACAAAGTTGAAGAGGGTAAAGAAAACGACGCTGGTGACATCGTAGAGAAATTCGACCCGACGGAAGCACAGCCTGTCGAAGTACAAGACGAGCGTCCTGAAACCACAATTGGTCGCGGCAAACCAACAGATGAAGTCGTTCTACTTTCTGAAGCACACCGTCCAGAAGAAAAAATGGCAGCTTACGAAGACGAGCATGGTACTTACATCATGAACTCTAAAGACCTACGAGCGGTTCAGCACGTTGAACGCTTAACTAAGATGGGTGTTCACTCATTGAAAATTGAAGGTCGTACTAAATCGTTCTACTACTGCGCACGTACCGCTCAAGTTTATCGTAAAGCAATTGATGATGCTGTAGCAGGTCGACCATTCGATGAAAGCCTAATGGGTACACTAGAAAGCCTAGCTCACCGTGGCTACACTGAAGGCTTCCTACGCCGTCATACACACGATACTTACCAAAACTACGATTACGGTTACTCAGTCTCTGATGCTCAACAGTTTGTTGGTGAATTCACTGGCAAACGTCGTGGTGACATGGCTGAAGTAGAAGTAAAAAATAAGTTTCTTGTCGGTGATAGCCTTGAACTAATGACACCAAAAGGCAATATTGTTTTCACGCTAGAGGCAATGGAAAACCGCAAGTCAGAGTCTATTGAAGACGCGAAAGGAAACGGTCACTTTGTATTCATTCCAGTACCAGCAGAGCTAGATTTAGAATATGGCCTATTAATGCGTAATCTAAACTCAGGGCAGGACACCCGTAACCCGACTGGTAAGTAACCATGGCCTTGCTCATTACTGATAAATGCATTAACTGCGACATGTGTGATCCCGAATGCCCCAATGGGGCAATCAGTATGGGAGAGAGCATTTTCGAAATTGATCCAGCGCTATGTACAGAGTGTAAGGGGCATTACGAAAAGCCGACCTGTCAGTCAGTGTGTCCAATTACAAAATGCATAATCACTGATCCGAACCATGTCGAAACTGAAGAGCAGTTGCTTGAAAAATTCGTGATTATTCAAGGGTTAGCATAAGAGCAATTAGGTTCAACTTTGGCATCAAAGTTGAACCTTTTCTCAACCTGATTTTTCAATAGGGATAATATTGCAGAACAGCTCTTTTTCAAAATGATACTCTAGTCTCTCACGCCAATTTTCCGCTTGAGAAACAGGTATTAAATAAAAGTTTTCTCGGCTCGTATCAGTAACGAAAGCCATTCCATATTGCATCAGCTCATAATGCACATCATTAACAAAACCCGGATCAAGGCGTTGACGCCCAGTCAGGTGATTCACATCCTCTCGAGTCAAAGAGACTCCTTTAGTATCACTGCTAAATCTGTGTCTTAACCACTCTGCAAATTCTTTTGCACAAATCATAGTCATGGTTTTGTCCTTGATTTACTCTTCTAACAGGAAAAGGGTATATCCCTGCCTTACACACTTGTCTGCGTTGTTATCGCTTTTTAGCCAACTGACAGACATATTGCTAAGAAACCAGAGTATCGTGACGAAAGATCTTTTTATAAACAGAGAAGTTACAACTTACCCATACTACAACTCTTTGTTTAATTTAGATTTCTATAATATGTCCCCAAAACTGATTGGGTTAGTTTTTGTATTGGTACTATTCAATGTAGACAAAAGTATGATGTTTCTCCAGTTTCATAAAAGAGATCACCAAGTACAGATAAACCTGAAGAGTAACACTAATTAGGATTGATAAGCGGCAAGCATTGAGGTGGAACGACTTTTTTTCGTTTGGGCTTAGAGGTTGTTTTTACCCGTTGAGGGGTATCAGTAGGTTTTGCTTTCGGGGCCCAACTTGCAAGCTCAGCACCGCAACCATCACCTACTGGAGGTGGTGCTTGATCAACACAATAGTCGCTCGAATCAGGACAAGATAACCTGACGTGAAAGTGGTAATGATGCCCCCACCATGGACGTACTTTACGTAACCAAGAACGATCTTTGCCGTTTTCTTGCAAGCAAAGTTGCTCCTTAATAACAGGATGTACAAAAATTCGTGCAACATCCTTACTTTTTGAAGCGTACCGAATTAGCTTAAAGTGCCGTTCTTCCCAGCGATGATTAAGTATGGAATAACCTTTTAAATCCACCACACTCATGGGCTTAGGAAGTTGTAATTCGTTATAAGAAAGCGGTTGGTCAGCAAGTCTTAACCAAATATCGATATCTAACCCGGTTTGATGACTAGAATGACCAGAGGAGAACCTTCCACCTCTAGGTAAAGACAAATCACCAATCAGCAGAGTGGTGTTGAGATTTTGGTGAGCTTTAAGCGCCAGATTTTCAATAAACTCTATCGTTTTAGGGTGCCCATAGTAGCGCTTCGTTTTACTACGTAAGACTTGATAACCAACGCCATCGAGAGGCAAGGGTAATGCACCATCTAAACAACCGTTAGCATAACTACCAATAGAGGAGGAAGAGTTTCGGGTAGGATTAACCGCAGACTCCCAAGGAGTAGAACATACTGAAGCTGAGAAACATAAACCCAAAGTTACAATGAAACTCAGCCTCATAGCCTTTAACCTTTAGTAGTGTTCGCCATTATCGTAATAAGCTTTAGGAGATAAGGCGGAAAAGATAACTGCAACATCAATATCGGCACCAGCGATACCGCGCACTTGTTGCGTAATAAGCTTGGCAACTTCATCTTGCACTTCCTGACCACGGTCGAACCAAAGCACTTCGACAAAAGGATATGCAGCACTCACCTCACCCTCATTGAAAAACGTAGTGTAGATATACTCAAAAGTAAAATCCTCACGCGGACAGTCCATTAGAGGCTGAAGTTCATCCTTAAGGGGTTTTGATAATGCCTGAACAGCTTGTGGCTCTACAGCACGGAATCGAAAATGTGGCATAAACTTACTTCCTAATTATTAGCATTAAGGCATGATGATAACAGGAACCAAGTCAGTAATCATCCAAGCCAATGTAACCACTGACCTTTCAATAGATTGTGAATCAGATGTGCTCGATAACGAAGAAAAAGTGTTATGAAATTCGAAGGTAAAACAGAAAGAGCAACGCGATACATCAACATTTAGTAATTACATTACTAGAAAATAAAACTATCTGAAGCAAAGGTATGCCATATTCGTTGGATAAACATACACCTGACGTCGAAACTATACGTTAGGAATAAAAGAGCCCCTGACCTAAGCCAGAGCTTATGAATATGGGGGATAGGTGAAGTGGACCAATATCCCGGAGATATGAGCTTTCAATCCCCCCGATACTTTGGTATCAGAGGAATCGACAACTCTTCCAACTAGTCAGCTTCTCTTTTCTTCAGATGCAAAAAAGCCCCAGCATTACTGCTGAGGCTTTAGAGTATGGCAGGGGTGGAGAGATTCGAACTCCCAACACGCGGATTTGGAATCCGCTGCTCTGCCAATTGGAGCTACACCCCTGTAATTCGTGTTTATTGAGACGACGCTCAAATAAGTGGCGGAGTGGACGGGACTCGAACCCGCGACCCCCGGCGTGACAGGCCGGTATTCTAACCAACTGAACTACC
>NZ_JAWOQS010000008.1:0-155102 GCF_033438945.1 Vibrio sp. Y176
TCTTCCACAACCGTCGCGTTGTCTGCCACGATGTCCGCCACAGGCGCTACCGTGAAGTTCACCGTTTGGCTAACGCTTTCACCGCTTGGATCGGTGGCGGTAAAGGTTAGGGTTTCTGAGCCATTCCAGTCTGCGGTTGGAGTGAACGTAGCAATGCCATTGACGATCGCCACTTGAATGTTGCTGTTGCCGGAGACGCTGAAGGTCAGATCGCCATCCACGTTATCTACATCGCTGAAAGCCGTATTTAGATCGATGCTGTATGGCGTAAAGTCTTCTGCCAAGGTTTGGTCTGCAATGCTGCTTTCAACCACAGGCGTGTCGTTCACCGCATTCACGGTGACGTTAACCGTCGCTTGGTCAGTCAGTGCACCATCGGTCACGGTGTAAGTGATTTCAGCGTCACCATGGAAGTTCTCAGCCGGTGTGAAGACCAGTTTGCCATCAACGATCTCAACTGTACCTTGTGTTTCAGGTACGGAAGCCGATTCAATCGACAGCTTATCGCCATCGATGTCAGTGTCGTTTGGCAGGACATCAATCGTCACTGACGTGTCTTCGTCAGTAATCGCCGTGTCATTGGTCGCCACTGGCGCATCGTTGACTGGCGTGACATCGACGTTCACTGTGGTGGACTCTGATACCCCACCGGACGTAACGATGTAGGTAAAGCTGTCTGTACCGTGGTAGTTGTCATTCGGCGTGTAAGTGACGCTGCCGTCCGAGTTGACCGAGACCGTGCCGTTAGCTGGGCCGTTATTGGTATCCAGCGACACCACTTTGTCGTTGCCTTCGAACGTGTCGTTACCTAAGACCTTGATGATGGTCGGCGTGTCTTCCACAACCGTCGCTTTATCTGCCACGATGTCCGCCACAGGCGCTACTGTGAAGTTCACCGTTTGGCTGACGCTTTCACCGCTTGGATCGGTGGCAGTAAAGGTTAACGCTTCTGAGCCGTTCCAGTCTGCGGTTGGAGTGAACGTAGCAATACCGTTGACGATCGCCACTTGAATGTTGCTATTACCAGAGACGCTAAACGTTAACTCGCCATCCACATTATCCACATCACTGAAAGCGGTGTTTAGATCGATGCTGTATGGCGTAAAGTCTTCTGCCAAGGTTTGGTCTGCGAGGTTGCTTTCAACCACAGGTGTGCCGTTCACCGCATTCACCGTGACGTTAACCGTCGCTTGGTCGGTCAGTGCACCATCGGTCACGGTGTAAGTAATTTCAGCATCGCCATGGAAGTTCTCAGCCGGTGTGAAGACCAGTTTGCCATCAACAATCTCGACTGTGCCTTGCGCTTCAGGTACGGACGCCGATTCAATCGACAGCGTATCGCCATCAATATCGGTGTCGTTTGGCAGGACATCAATCGTTACTGAGCTATCTTCCTCTGTAATTGTTGTATCATTAGAGGCAATAGGCGCATCGTTAACTGAGTTTACTGTTACCGAAACTTGAGCTTCATCCTCTAACTCACCATCTGAGATGGTGTAGCTAATCGTTGCATTACCATTGAAATTTTCAGCCGGAGTGAAAACAAGCTTACCATCGATAATCTCAACGATACCTTGCTCTTCTGGTACAGAAGCAGAGGTAATGATTAAATCATCACCTTCAATATCACTGTCGTTAGCGAGCACATCAATTACAACCTGGGAATCCTCGTCAGTTTGAATCGCATCATTAGTTGCTATTGGCGCGTCATTAACAGGCGTAATATCTAAGTTAGCAGTGCCATTAATAACACCGCCATCGTTATCAATAATGTCATAGGAGAATGACACTTCAGTGTCATCGTCAGCCTCTGGAATGTAAGTCCAAGATCCATCGCTGTTATCAATTAAGGTGCCATTCCCACTCTCAATAGTGACGTTTGTAATGACAAGAGTATCGGCATCATCAATATTGACGTTCGATAGTAATTCTTCAGTAGTTATCGTGATTGGATCGCTATCTTCCTCAACAGCGCTTAATGTCACTGGAGAATTAGTAAGTGGCTTACTTGAGCCATCCCCACTTGTCTCGATACCTGTTGTGAAGAAATCATTTAAGGTCAACGCTTGAGTTTCAGATAAGCCGAGGGATTCTAAGCCAATAGTTTCAAAGTTTGTTGAGGCTAGCACTTCAGTACCATCTCGTACAATCGTGGCACTATTTTGCAAACTGGAGCCACTATTTTCACCCGCTGCAGGTGCGAGTTCTTCATCAATAGCAGAAGGGTCTTGACCTTGCTCAATAGCACTAATAATCTGTGCTACATCGTCTGAAATATCTTTTAAACCTTGCTCTTGAGCAAGCTGAATTTTCAGGTCTTGAGGCGCAGCATCTGTCATTGCCACTATCACTTCACCTGGTAGAGGCTGCTGTCCTTCTGCAAGGACTCTCAGCTGCCCATCCAAACCTATTACGACGACTTGATTACCGAGTGGCACTAATGCTGTACGATCCATATAAACCTTAACCCTAAATAACTGTCAAGTTTTTGACTAACAATACTAATTTGCTATATATTGCCCGAATATATAGTGCAATAACAGCAATTTGATGCTCAATAAAGTAATTATGTGTCATACATCAATAAGAATCCAGATGCATAAGTGTTTTATTTTATTAAAATCTGGACACACGTTCCTAGCTATTACCTTCATCTTTAATTTGAGATCTTAATTCAAGTTTCAGGCAGATTTAGTAGGTTGATTTATCAAAATTGAAACAAATGAACAGCGAATCAACAGGTTACTTCATCGCATATTAATGTTATTGTGCGCTAAATTATTGACGCCCTTATAAGTATTCCACTTATAAGCCCTATCACCTCGAGAATTTTTACCATTATCTAGGAGAATCACAGTGAAGTGGACTCGTGCCAACGCCTTTTGTATTGGTATGTTCACCGCTAGTCATGCTTTTGGGCAAACGCTAGAGCAAGCGGTTGAAAACACATTAAAAACCAATCCTGACATCAAAAGTGCGTTCAATGAATTCGTTAGCAAGCAGTATGTGAATGAAGCATCTGGTGGTGCTTACCTCCCATCCGTAGACTTAGATGCCGGTATCGGTTACGAAGGAATCAAACCCGCAGAGTCAGGGCGAGATTCAACCGATCTGACAAGAAAAGAAGCCACCGTGACACTAACCCAGCTAATATGGGATGGCTCAGCGACACTTAATGATATGGATCGAACAGCAGCTGATGCTGAATCGGTCCGTTATCAACTTCTAGCTGATGCCCAAGACACCGCTCTAGAGGTCGCGAAAGTTTATTTAGACTCAGTAAAAGCTTATGAAATTCTTACACTTTCCGAGAATAACTTGAAAGTGCATAAGAAGATCTATGAAGACATTAAAAAGCGAGTTAACTCAGGTATCGGTTCTACAGCAGACCTAACCCAGGTAGAGGCTCGTTTAGCAAAGGCTCACGGTAACTTGGTGGCAGCTCAGAACAACTTATATGACAGCCACACCACCTTTACACGCCTTGTCGGACAGTCACCACAAGGATTGATTTTCCCAAGAGCGGACCAAAACTTTATTCCCTACACCATCGATGAAGCGATTGACTTGGCATTCGAGTCACATCCAGTAATCAAAATTTCGGTAGCTGATGTGGACTCTGCAAAGTTCCAATACAAGCAATCTAAGGGAACTTACTACCCAACGATATCGGTAGAAGCGGCTCAAACATGGCGTGATGATGCAAGCGGTATCGAAGGAAGCAGCGAAGAGACAACAGCAATGTTACGTATGCGTTACAACCTCTTTAACGGTGGTAGTGACGTAGCCAACGCTGAAAGTTTTGCCTACCAACTAAATAAAGCAAAAGACCTAAGAGAACGTGCATACCGCCAAGTAGAAGAAGGTCTTCGTCTATCTTGGAGTGCGTTAGATTTAACACTTCAACAAAAAGAGTTCCTAGCGGATCACGTAGATTCGGCCTCTGAAACTGTCATCGCCTACGAAAAGCAGTATCGCATTGGAAAACGCACTCTGCTGGACTTGTTAAATACTGAAAACGAACTTTTCGAAGCGAGAAAGAACTACTTGGATGCTCGATACTCAGAGCAGTACGCCAAGTACCGCGTTATGAACGCGACTGGCCAATTGTTAAATGCCTTGCGTGTCGATGTACCTACAGAATGGAATGAAAAGGTGGAGTACTGATCATGAAACCAGTGAAGATTCTATTTGCATTGGGTATGCTCGCCATCACTCAACACGTTGTTGCTGAAGACGAATATGAGTATCGTCCTGTACCAAATGCAGAACAAATAGCAGATTTGCAAGATGACGACAACGATGGTGTCATCAATGCTCGAGATATGTGTCCAGGTACACCTGAAGGCTCAGAGGTCGACAACGACGGTTGTGGAGAATACATTAAAGCATCAGATAACATGCAAGTGCGGATACTTTTTGCTAACGACTCTGATGAGATCAATCCAGTCTTCAGAAGACAAGTTCGAGAGCTTTCCGACTTTTTAAAAGAGTACCCTACTACTTCGATAGAGCTGCACGGCTATGCTAGTAAAGTTGGTGGTTCAAAGCATAACCAAGATCTTTCTGAAAGACGAGCACGCAATGTCCGTGAAGCCCTACTAAGCTACGACATCGAACCGAGTAGAGTCCGCATTGTTGGTTTTGGTGACACTCACTTAGCACAGCAAGGGACCGATGAAGTCAGTCATGCTTTAAATCGTCGAGTAACCGCATCAGTCGTTGGTTACAAAGGCGAGATAAAAAGAGAGTGGACAATATTCACAACTCTTCCAGAAAGGTAAAGTACCTGTTTTTGTTTGCTCTGTGAGCATAAAGCAAACAAAAACAAGTGAATACTTAACCTCAGAAAAGGAGCTTCGGCTCCTTTATTTTTACTCATTTCGACAACCGTATTATGCTTTAGGAATCGGCACTTTAGTGTTACTCTAGCCACGTCATAACAACGAGAGTTTTGAAATGAGCAAACTTACATCAGATATCCAAGCGAACCTTGACCTTTTTGTTGCAGAAACGAAAGAAAACCAATTGGTTTGGGGTTTACGCAATGAAGAAGGTTGGCTATCTTGCGATTCAACTGAATTCGAAAACAGCGAAGTCATGCCTTTCTGGTCTTCTAAAGAAGATGCAGAAGCACATAATGTTGAAGAATGGGCAGATTTTACTGTACTAGAAATCCCATTAGATATCTTTGTTGAAGATTGGCTTTTGACTCTTGCTGAAGATGGTGTTCTTGTTGGAACTAACTGGAACGATCAGTTAGAAGGCAAAGAAATGGAGCCTCAAGATCTAGCAAAGCTTTACATTGATTAAAGATTTCTGACCTCAACTTTATGTTGAGGTCTTTCTTTTTTATGCCTCTTCTTTCAATATCTCGACCAAGTGCATAGTTTTACTACTCTTTTTCTTAGTACACCCAACTTAATCACAACGCTGATGCGTTAAAAGCGCTATGATAACTCAACTTTAAAGGCACCTTAAATTAAAGGCTCGTTTAAACATGCGCGTGCTCTATCCCTTGCTTGCGTCACTTTTGCTCACTCCAGTATATGCAAGCGACACTCAAGATATTGAACCAAACCAAAATATCACACAGTGGCACTCTGTCTACCAAACCACACTACGAAGCAACCCTGAGTCGGCATTGAGCATGCTTCAAGATCGCTACCATACAGCGAAATCGGACAGCGAAAAGCTCTACGTAAGTGGATTGATTTATGAATATATGTCAAACATAAATCAGCCTTACTATGGCAGCAGTCAAGTCTTAGACAACCCTTTTTCTCAATTAGAATCAGAATATATTCTTGCGTTAAATGAACGTAAGCATGGTAGTTACGAGGCCTCAGTAGATAGCTTTTCTTCTTTGCGACAGACAATGAAGAAAATATCTGATTCCGAAGGCAAGGCTCTGATGAACTATCAACTTTGTTATACGCTGAATCAACAAGGTCGTTATCACAAAGCAAACTTTTATTGCTCATCCTTAGAGAGCCACTTAAATCATAAGCATCAAGAAAACTTCCCTGTTGATCTTGCTTTGCGCGTGGTAGCAAATAACTACAATTACCGCGGTGACTATGAAAAAGCCTTAAGTTTGTATCGACAGTTGATGGCCAACATGTCGACGCAAAGCGATCCTTCAGGGATTTACAATGACGTCGGCAATTTACTTGCAGAGCTGGGGCAATTTGAACAATCAGAGCAATATCTCATTCAAGCCTTACTGGTTCGCCAAGATGAAGGGACACCTCTTGAAGTTGCGCAAGTCGAACATAGTCTAGGAGCGATGTACAGAAAATCCAAAGAACTCGATAAGTCCATCAGCCACTACAAAAATGCATTAACGATTCTCGAACAACTTCATTATCCATACGGGCAAGGGTTGACCTATTTAGGGTTATCTGCTGCTTTGGCCGATTCTGGGCAATTGGATACCTCGGTAGATTACATTGGAAGAGCATTAAACATTGCCCAAACTTATGAGAATACGCACCTTGAAACAGAGGGTCATTTGGCTGCTGGATTGGCATATTTAAAGAACCATACACCCGAAAAATCGATTGAACACGGTACAATTGCGTTAAGATTAGCGGTAAAAAACGCTAGGCCCTTATTGCAAGCGCAAGCCCAATTACTCCTCTCAAAAGCATACCAAGCTCAAAATGATTACAAAAAGGCACTGGAGCATCACAAGGCCTACTCGACGATTGAACTAACGAACCGAGACGCGAGTAATATCAAGGCGTTAGAGGCACTAGATCTCACTAAAAAAGAGTATGAATATGATCTACAAGTCGCGCAGTTGAACAACGAAACTCTTCTAAGTCAGTACCAGTTTGAAAAACTCACAGACCAACAACGCACTTATAATTTTGTTGTTTTCTGTTTATTGATTCTCCTCGCTCTGGCATTGATGGTTCAGCGACAAACACGCTTAAAAGCCAAAATAGACAGCTTAACGTGTGCATTAAACAGAGCGGCAATTATAGAGACGATTAAAAGCCAAACCTCCAAAGCGGAAGGAGACTTCCGCTACGTTCTAGCATTAATCGATCTAGATGACTTTAAGGCGATTAATGATCAGTATGGTCATCCAACTGGCGACTTAGTACTACAACAGGTGTGCAAAGCGCTTAAAGCTAAACTTAATAAGGGAGAGTACTTGGGTCGTTTAGGTGGAGAAGAGTTTATCTTGCTATTGAAAAACGTCGATGAGATTGACGTTCCCTTTAGAATACAAAGTCTGCATAAAACAATTTCAGAAAAGAGTGTACATTCGCTTAATAACCATCAATTGAATATATCTGCGAGTCTGGCCTATCTATCAACCTCAATGCCACTCACCAACTTTGATGAGCTCTATTCGATATTAGACCAAGCGTTATACAATGCTAAGAAGCAAGGAAAAAACTCCCTTGTGGACGCATACAACGAGCCGATCAGTTTAAGTGCTGAGTATATTCTCTAATAAAGCCAAACCACCAGCGTAGTGGTTTGTTATAGGTGGAAGCATCAGTAAGCCATTCAGATGCAACACCATCATCAAGGAGTCTTTGTGCCCAAGGCAAGAAAAAACATTCAGTCTCTAGAGCGAGGTTTTCTAATCCTCGAGTTGCTCTCGATGAGTGAGTCTCCCCTATCATTACAGACGATCAGTAATGCGATCCAGTTAAATAAGACGACTGTTCACGGGTTACTTGCGACTCTACACTCTCTTGGATATGTATCCAAACACAACCATAGCTACAGCCTAGGGTTTAGATGCTATGAACTGTCTAAGCCGATTGAACAAAAAAACGAAGCTATCCGACAACATTTTGTTCCATTGCTGAAAAAAATGGCCCAAATGACTAACAACACTGCTTACCTCGCTGTACAAAGTGGCGCTAAAGAGTACTTGTATATCGATGCTATAGAGCAGGATAACCCTCTTACTATCCGTAGCCCGAGAGGGAAACGAGAAGGACTCACAACATCTGCGATCGGCAAGGTTTTTCTTAGTTTTGATGATGAGCTTCGCCGAACATTGCGCCTTGAAAGCCAATTATCCCCGACGTTAGAAACTGAACTTAATCAGGTTGTATTATCAGGTTACGCACTCGATTTAGAAGAGGCAGAGCCAAACCTCAATTGCTTAGCGATCCCCCTTTACTTGGATGGTAAGGTCGTTGCTGTTGCAGGTGTCAGCGGTGCTGCCTCCGAACTGACGGTCACTAGGCTAAAACACTTTGCCAGCATCTTTCTCAAACTTTAAGATTTGACAATGTCGAATCCTAGGCCATTTTTATACTGTTTTGATTACATGCTTATACGTCGCCTCTAATATGGTCGTTGTTCAACTCAACAACGTAGGAGAAGCGATGTCTACTGTATTAATCACTGGCGCTAACCGTGGCTTAGGCTTGCAATTTGTCCGCCACTACCTTGGAAAAGGTTGGCAAGTTATCGCAACTTGTCGTTCACCAGAAAATGCTAAGCAGCTCAATGAACTAGTAACCCAATCTAATCAACTTCAACTGATGGCTCTAGACGTCACTAACCAACAAGATATCGATCAGTTAGCCACTCGATTAGCGGATCGCCCGCTCGATCATTTAATTCTGAATGCAGGTGTATTAGGCGAACAGTGTGCAACGCTTGGCGAAATGACCCAGAAAAAATGGCTAGAAGTACTAAACATAAATACCGTCGCACCTGCCCTGCTAATTCAAGCACTACAAGACAACGTTGCGAAAAGTCAGCACAAAACCATCGTGGGAATCTCAACCCGAGTTGCGAGTTTAAGCGATAACAGTTCAGGTAACATGTACAGTTATCGAGCATCTAAAGCAGCGCTTAATCAGGTTCTAGTATCAGCAGCACGCAATCTCGAATCGCGAGGAGTAAAAACTGTCGCAGTTCATCCCGGCTGGGTAAAAACCGATATGGGCGGTGAGGACGCAACCTTTTCTGCCGAGGAAAGTGTTGCAGGCATTGTTTCGGTCGCAGAACAGCTAACACTTGAGCAATCCGGAAGCTTCCGCGTATTTGATGGCTCTACAATCGAATGGTAATTGATCTCTAAATGACGTCTCCCGGCCAAATTGAAGGCCGGGAGAATACAGTAAACTAATAGGCCAAAAAGATAAAAGCTCGCACTATCGTCAGACAAGCGAGCCGTTATCGTCTATGGTGTTGTACTACCGTCAAACGCTGAGGAAGTCAGCGATTGCAGAGGTGCCATTTAGACAATGATTTCCCGTGAAACTCACTCAATCATCCCACTCAGGCGCTAGCCCTTCAGGGTTTACTTCGCGGCCATTTCTTTCCAACGCATCTATCTTTGCAATCGCCTCTTCACTGAGATTAAGTTCAAGTGCTTTCAGGTTACTTGCTAAATTCTCTCGTTTAGTTGAAGACGGGATCACCGCGTAACCTTTTGACAAAGCCCAAGCAAGCGCGACTTGAGCTGGCGTGGCCTGATAGTCCTCAGCAATACCTGCAATAGTTGGGTCCCTAAGTACTTTCCCATATGCCAAGGTCATGTAAGACGTTACCTGAATATCGTTTTCCTGCATGAAGCTGACCAACTTACGATTTTGCAAATAAGGGCTAAGCTCGATTTGGTTAGTAACAATATTCTCTTTACCGACCACTTCTATCGCTTGTTGCAACAAGTCAATATTAAAGTTGGAGACGCCAATATTACGGGTTAACCCTTGCGATTTAGCTTCAAGTAATGAAGCCATGTATTCGTTCAAGTTATTGTTATTGCCAGGCCAATGGATCAAGGTCAAATCCACATAATCTGTATTTAGCTTTCCTAAGCTCTCTTTTAGACTTGGAATGAGTTGTTCCGTGTTCATGTTATCAACCCAGCTCTTGGTCGTAATGAATAGCTCATCACGTGCAATACCGGACTGTGTCAATACTTCACCGATTTCTGCCTCATTACCGTAAATCTGTGCAGTATCAATTACGCGGTAACCCACTTCTAACGCATTACGGACTGAATCCTTAACTACTTCACCCTCTAAACGAAACGTGCCGACGCCAAATGATGGTACTTTCATCTAAATCTCCTGAATTATCGATTTTATAGTTGATTCGAAGCAAAACTTTACGCCGCAAGAAACTTTCCGTAAAGTTAACAATACTCAAATCTAATTTGAAATATATTCAACAATGAAACCTACTCTAGATGAAATGCGCACCTTTATGGCCGTGGTCGATACGGGTTCAATCAGCTCTGCGGCTGAACTGTTATCGATGACCGTCTCTGCGGTGAGTCGATCGGTATCTCGGCTAGAAGCCAAACTCGAAACGACCTTGTTAAATCGCACAACCCGTAAGTTAGATGTTACTAATGAAGGAACGATATACCTCGATAAAGTCAGACATATTGTAGAAGCAGTAGAGAATGCCGAAGCACAACTGAAAAGCCAGAAATATAAGCCTTCTGGCCTCCTACGAATAAACGCAGCTACCCCCTTCTTACTGCACGTACTAACGCCGCACATTGCTAAATATCAGAGCTTGTATCCAGAAGTCGAAATCGATCTCAATTCCAATGAGGAAAATATTAGCCTTTTGGGAACAAAAACCGATATTGCTTTTCGTATCGGTGAGCTACAAAACTCAACCATGCGCGCGATATTTCTTGGTAAAAGTCGGATTCGAATCGTCGCGAGTCCAGAGTATTTAAGACAACATGGTACTCCAACCTCAATAGATCAGTTACTCAATCACAAGCTACTTGGATTCAACAAGCCGGAGTATCTTAAGGAATGGCCGATCATGGATGATAAGAACAAACTTCTGCGTATTATGAGTAGCCTAAGATCTGATAATGGCGAGACGCTAAGATGTTTAGCCTTACATGGTGCGGGGATAGCTTGCCTGTCTGACTTTATGACCTACTCTGACCGACAAGCTGGTCGCTTAGTGGGCGTGCTTAGTGAACACACGCATAATGTCGAACAGCCCGTTCATGCGGTGTATTACAAAAATGCCAGTACCTCACGCCGGATCAGCTCTTTTATTGACTTCATCAAGCAAGAAATCAAGGTAGAGAACCACCAGTTCCTTTAAAGACCACCGCTGTTTGTGGCAAAACACTTTTGTCTTTTTGCCGCTTTTTCTCACAACAAAAATCTCATAGTGTCCTGAATATCAGGGAGGCACCTTGCCTCCTAGTACTCACAGTAATAGTCAGGCTTCATAATGCATAAAGATTTAAGTAACAGATTCACCATCGGGGTTGAGCTCCCCCTAGATAATGACTGGACCCAAGAAGGCCAGAAAAAACGCCTGCTCCAACGAAAACCGTTCGGCGTACCAGACATGAGTGCACATAAACAGCGTATTATGTTAGCCGATAAGTTAGGCTTTAACGTAGCGTGGGTGAGAGATGTCCCGTTGTACGACCCTAACTTTGGAGACGCGGCACAAATTTATGAACCGTTCAGTTATCTTGGCTATCTCTCTGCGTGCACCGACAACATTCTACTAGGGACAGCAGCGATAGTATTACCGTTAAGACAACCTTGGCTAGTGAAAAAAGCCGCTGCGACCATCAACGAGTTAAGTGGTGACCGCCTGATACTCGGTGTGGCTAGTGGAGACCGCCCTAGTGAATATCCCGTTTTTAATGCCAACTTTGACAGCCGTGGCTCAGCTTTTCGAGAAAGTGTAGAGATTTTGAAAGATACGCAAAATGATAAACTGGGTAACGATCTACAGTTATTACCCGAGTTTGCTGATATTCCTATCTATGTCGCAGGGTTAGCGCAGCAAAGTCCACAATGGATAGGAGAAAACCTAGACGGCTGGCTCGCCTACCCAGGCACACCTGATGATCATGAACACCGCGTTGCACTTTGGCGCTCCGTAGCGGGAAACAAACCCTACGCCAGCTTTATTCATCTTGATTTAGTCGATAACCCAAATGCACCAGTCGTTCGGCATCATTTTGGTATCCGGGCCGGAGTCAATGGCTTGAGCGATGAGCTAGAAAAAATGCAAGAAGCAGGAGTCAATCACATCGGGTTGCATTTCCGTCGTAATAGCCAACCAATTGATAAATCAATGGAACAGATCGCTCAGTACGTGTTGCCACGCTTTAACTAAGATCAAATAAAAATATGTGCCACCTTACTAAGGGGTGGCACGCTAGGCTTGGCAGTTGGAAAAACAAAAGCTGCAATAACGACAAAATTCTTTTGTTAAAACAACAATAATAGTGTTATTTTAAAGTAAGTCTTGGTTGAATAAAGTCGATGAACGCGGAAATACGCTTAGAGACTGAAGAAGATTTGTAGAACACAGCATTGACCTGTTCTCGTCCAGTATTTGTGATTTTTTCCGATTCAAACAATGCCACTAACCGTCCAGAATCAAGATCATCTTTCACCATAAAGCCAGATAAACATGCAATGCCGTTCCCTGCCAGCACTAACTGTCTAACCGTTTCACCACTGCTGGATAGGATATCAGGCTCTATCATCTCAAACCCTCGTAATGGCCACTGATTTAACACTTTAGCGCCAGAAAAACCGATCAAGTTATGACTGCGCAAATCGCCCACCGCTTCAGGGAAACCTCGTTTAGATAAATAACCAGGCGTGGCAACGATAAATAGTGGGCTTGTTCCTAAAGGTTTAGCATGCAGTGTTGAATCCGATAATCGTCCAATACGTATCGCCACATCGGTTCTTTTTTCCAATAGATCCACAAAACCCTCATTAGAGGTAAGATCGAGTTGAATATCAGGATAAGCCTCTTTAAATGGCTTAATTAACGGCACGAGTTGATGTAAAACAAATGGGCTAGCGGCATCAACTCTTAAGCGCCCCTTGGGTAATTCACCTCGTGTGATGATCTCTTCTTCAGCTTGCTGTATTTGTAGTAAACCTAAGCGAACCGCTTCAACAAACTGATGCCCTTCCTCAGTAACTTCCACTCTGCGTGTCGTGCGATTCAGCAAGGTTACCCCCAACTGTGATTCAACTTTACTAACCGCACGAGATACCCTAGCGACTTGAATACCTAGTGCATCAGCAGCGGAAGAAAATCCACCACTATCCACAACTGCCATAAGAATCTCTAATTCATCTGATCGGGTTAACATTTCATCCCCTTTCTTAACTGCGCACTTTCATCATTTATAACAAAAGTATTTTGTAATAAACACCATTTTTCGCAACGAATAACTCTTTAATAATACACGACATGGAAACGGGCTATTCGTTTATCCATTCATATTCAATGATTATAAGAGAGAGTTGTTATGCCTTTAGCTTTACTTGCATTGACGCTTAGCGCCTTTGCTATTGGAACCACGGAGTTTGTAATTGTCGGTCTGATACCGACTATGGCCTCCGACCTCAACGTATCATTACCTTCAGCGGGTCTTTTAGTTAGCCTGTACGCACTTGGTGTTGCGGTTGGTGCTCCCGTTTTAACAGCGCTGACTGGTAACTGGAAAAGAAAGTACGTTCTGCTTTCTGTTATGGCACTGTTTGTTCTTGGCAATCTGTTAGCCTGGCAAGCACCTGGATACAACACACTAGTTACAGCAAGGATACTGACCGGGCTTGCACACGGTGTGTTCTTTTCGATCGGCTCGACTATCGCCACTGGCCTAGTGTCAAAAGAAAAAGCCGCTAGCGCAATTGCTATTATGTTTACCGGTCTGACCGTAGCTCTAGTGACGGGCGTGCCACTTGGCACCTGGATTGGCCAGACATTTGGTTGGCAGGCAACCTTCCTAATCGTCGCGATCCTTGGAATCATCGCACTGATAGGAAGCGCTCTGCTAGTGCCGAGTAATCTGAAACAACCACCAGCAACCAAGCTGTCATCGCAAGTAAAAGTCTTGACTCAACCTCGTCTACTTTTGGTGTACGCAATCACCGCGCTCGGTTACGGTGGTACGTTCACAGCCTTCACTTACTTGGCTCCTATTTTGGAAGAAGTTTCGGGGTTTGGCTCTAGCGCTATCAGCCTAATTATGTTGGTTTATGGTGTATCAGTCGCATTCGGCAACATCTGGGGCGGAAAGATGGCCGACTCTATGGGGCCAATCAAAGCTCTGACAGCGATTTTCTCGGGCCTAATTGTGGTATTGCTCGTGTTTAGTGTCACAGCATTTAATCCAATTTCTGCAGTAGTGACCATTCTTGTCTGGGGTGCCTTTGCCTTTGGTAACGTTCCAGGACTTCAAGTTTATGTTGTCAAACTAGCAGAGAAATATTCACCTGATGCAGTCGACGTCGCTTCTGGTCTCAACATTGCTGCATTTAACGTAGGTATTGCACTGGGTTCTTGGGGCGGTGGCCTTATCGTGGCCAATGCTGGGCTGATGCACACACCTTGGATTGGCGCGATCGTAGTATTAGGTGCTCTACTACTAACCCGTTTCAGCGGAATGCTAGACAAGCGTGGAGAGCAGCCCGCAACGGCACACTGATTCACGTTCCAAATCGATAAAAATCACTTAAGTTAGCCCGGCATTACGTCGGGCTTTCAATACAGAGTTTAAATACACCATTGACTGAGGTAGAAAGTTTATTCTACCCTTAGGTAAAACAAACGTTCTACCTGGTGTATCAAATAGTGAAAGAAAAAATCGCAGCAAGCCTAGAAAAAGCATTCAGTCAGTATGGCTTCGCCGAGCCGAGCGTACCCCAACTCAAAAACGCCTGCGAAGTCAGCCTGAGAACCCTGTACAAATACTACCCCTCCAAGGAAGCGATGATTGTTGCAGCTCTCGAGCATCGCCATCAAAGGTATTTGAGTTTTTTGCTCGAAGACGCCCCTGCCAATGGAACACCGGCTGTATTACACCTATTCACTCGCCTCGAGGATTGGATGAAGGAGTTTGCACCGAATGGCTGTATGTCCATCAATGCATTAGCAGCCTATCCAGAAAATCTATCTATTAATCAAGCAGTAAAACAACACAAATTGGCGGTTCGTCAGCTTATGGTCCAACTAAGTCAGCGAGAAGACCTCGCAACCACACTCTTCTTGTTACATGAAGGTCTATCCAACGCATGGCCGGTTCTCGGTCACGCTGCCTTTGTATCCGCTGAACACACTCTGCTAGAACTAATGAAGGAGAACAATCAATGACCACAATCCCGAAAGTCATGAAAGGCGTCCAACTTATCGGTCATGGTGGGCCAGATATGCTTCGTTACCGCGATGATCTACCTGTGCCAGTCCCCTCACCTGATGATGTATTGATCCAAGTTGCCGCCGCCGGAGTCAATAACACCGACATCAATACCCGAACAGCATGGTATTCTAAAAACGACGCCAATAGCATGGATGCAAGTTGGTCAGGAGACGCGCTATCTCTCCCTCGAATCCAAGGTGCCGATGTATGCGGTACCATCGTCGCTGTTGGTGAGAATATCTGCCCATCACGAGTCGGCCAGCGTGTGCTTATCGAACCATGTATTACGCGCTTCCACAGTCAAGCACTTAGCTCGCCTTGGTACTTCGGTTCAGAATGTGATGGTGGCTTTGCTCAGTTCACTGTTGTTGACAGTAAACATGCATATGCTGTGAATAGTAGTTTATCGGATATCGATTTGGCCTCCTTCCCTTGTTCTTATTCAACTGCCGAGAACATGCTTGTCCGCTCTAATGTCACAGCGAGCGATACCGTACTGATTTCAGGGGCATCCGGCGGTGTTGGCTCTGCCGCAATCCAACTGGCGAAGGCGCGTGGAGCATACGTCATTGCTATCGCCAGCCCAGAAAAGAAAGAACAGATCACGGCATTAGGAGCAAACCAAGTTATCCCTCGCGATGCAAATTTGCCGGCGACTCTCGGAGAAAACAGCGTTGACGTAGTGATTGATCTGGTCGCAGGAGAGCAGTGGCCACAATTTCTTCAGGTACTAAAACCAGGATCAAGATACGCTGTTTCCGGCGCCATAGGCGGCCCAATTGTCGAGCTGGATGTAAGAACTCTTTACCTTAAAGACCTAGCGTTATTTGGTTGTACCGTTTTGGCACCAGAAGTATTCGGTAACTTGGTTCGCTATATCGAACAGAACGCAATTCGTCCCTTAGTCGCGGAGTCATTTCCCTTAAACCAGATAGGTCAAGCGCAAGAAGTATTTTCACGCAAACAACATACTGGGAAACTGGTTTTGGAAATCACATAGCTTTTCGATTAACAGCGGCCTATATAAGTCGTTGTAATTTTAGAATACTTTAAGCGCTCGACAAAATGTTAAGTAATTAGGAGAACGCTACGGTTGGCTTAGCTTGTGACCCCTTTTCATCACGCTAAGCCAGCTTGTAAAAATATGTGGTGTTTGCTTCTGAGTTATAAATGTTTAATACCAACAGTATCTTACTTCTGGCGTTCATGAACAGAACCGAGATCTGAACGACTTCGGTGTTAAACCGACGATCCTATTAAATATTTTCCTGAACGCGCTCACATCTTGGTAACCCACTCTAAATGATATTGCGTCAAATGTTAGGGTTGTCGACTCAAGTAAATCACAAGCTTTTTGTACTCTTAAGCTTTGTATATATTGGTTAACATTGAAACCTGTCACCTTTTTAAAGCGTCGCTGCAATGTCCTTTCTGTTAAACAACTCAACTCTGCAAGCTCTTTATTGCTCAGTTTTCCTTGATAATGATCGTTTATATAGTGCTGTAGTTGAACAATTACCTCATCACCATGTTGGAAGTTTGGGGTAAACTGTTGATAAAAGCGTTGCTCTCTCGGACCAGTATCAATAACCAACATTTTTCCTAACAGGCGCATTACTGCCGGTGACGCAAATAAGGAAACCAACTCCAAACCTAAATCCACCCATGACATCATACCCCCAGCCGTAATGATCGTTCCTTCGTTAATAAGGATGGCTTCTTGTCTTACGTGGATATCGGGAAACTGACTCGCTAATGAAGGAGCCAAGCCCCAGTGTGTCGTACAAGACTTATTGGTCAACAACTGGGTTTGAGCAAGAATAAAAGTACCAGCGCAGGCGGAGGCTAAAATCGCACCTTTACTATATTGGACTTTTAACCAGTCGAGTAGCTCTGGCTCTGGTTCTAAGTAATATTGACCAGTGCCGCTAGGCGGAATCATTACCGCTGTTTTCACATCGAAGTGCGTGTTTGACCAGTGATCCAATATCTCTACTTCAAAGTGTACATCAACGCCCAATTTAGCCGCCGCACGGTTTGCCATCTCGAAGAGTTCGCTTAAACCATATACGGAGGCTTGCGAGCTATCTGGGTAATTAACGAGTGCTATTTTCATTTTCAATTATCTTCAAGTGTCGCTTTTTGACTCTTTTGTGTCATTTTAGACTCTAAAGAAGGTAGCTAAAAGTCTTTATATTATTCTTACCGCAATGATCCTCAATAAAAGGAAAAGAAAATGACTCAAAAAGCCCTACTTGTAATTGATTTGCAAAACGACTATTTCCCAGAAGGAAAGTTTCCTTTATGGAATACAGAATCGACTTTAGACAATGTTAAGAGAGCAATAACTAAAGCCAATGAGCAAAACATTCCTGTGATTCATATTCAGCATATTGCCGACCCTGCCATGGGTATTGCCCCATTCTTCAATGAAGGCAGCGACGGTGCCAATATTCACCCAGAAGTTCTTGCTTTAGCGCCGAATTCCGAAATCGTGGTAAAGCACTTCGCAGATAGCTTTGAAGGAACACGTTTAGAAGAAGTATTGGCAAGCAAAAATGTAACGGAGTTACTTGTATGCGGAATGATGACACAAAACTGCGTGACACATACTGCTATCTCAAAATCTGCGGACAAGTATGATGTTTCGATCTTAATGGATAGCTGTACCACGGTCGATGAAATGATTCACAACATTGCACTTCACGCTGTCTCAACGAGAGTTCCCCTCGTAACTATTGAAGATAAGCTGTAATACACGTAAAACCTTTCGCTCACACAATGCGGGCGAAAGGTCACACATATATGCACTTTCATTGATATTTGCTTACTTTGTGTTAAACATTGGTTTCCAAATAGTTACAAGGAAACGTTTATGAAATGGATAGTCGTATTGTTTATTAGCTTATTTTCAGTTTTCAGCCATGCGAAAGAGTGGAAACAAATTCGCTTCACTGTTGAAGGGGCTTACCCCCCATTTAGCTGGACGACAAAAGAGGGAAAGCTAGAAGGGTTTGAAGTCGACCTCGCTAACGCGTTATGCAAAGAGTTAGAAGTAAAGTGCGTTATCTCAAAAATGGATTGGGATGGCATCATCCCTTCTCTCCTTAGTCGCAAGAACGATGCGATTATTGCTGCAATGACAATCACAGAAGAACGAGAAAAGAAAGTCGATTTCACCGTCCCTTATGCAAAAGTACCGACTCGTTTTGTAATGAAAAATGATAGAGAAATCAACATGGATGACGGCAGCCTAAATCGTTTATCTATTGGAGTTCAAAGAGCCACAATTGGTGATAAGTACCTTTCTGCCTTGTATCCAGATATTGATATTCGTCGTTATGGTACGTTCGATGAGGCATTTACCGATCTACTCAATGGACGGTTAGATGCTGTATTTGGCGGCTCAATCGGTTTAAGTGCTGGTTTTCTTGAAACTGCACAAGGTGAAGGCTATCACTTTACTGGACCAGCGTTTACAGAGGAAAAGTGGTTCGGCCGTGGCATTGGCGTAGCAGTGAGAAAACAAGACAAAGAATTAAAAGCATTACTCGATAGCGGAATACAAAAATTGATCCAGAGCGGTAAGCATAAAACCATCGCCAGCAAATATTTCTCCTATAGTATTTACGAGTAACCTCGCTATTTTTTTATAGCCTGCGCGGTATAGGAAACTTCCCTTTCCCTATATGGCGACAAAAACAGAGCCCTCGAGCAGTCGCCCGAGGGTTATTTTTATAAAAAAACCCACGTATATAAGTAACCCGCTCCCATGGCCATCGTTAAGATAACGATTAGGAAGGCAGCGATCATTTGGTTCTTAAAAATTGATTTCAACAAAATCACTTCTGTAAGACTTGCGCCAGCACTACCAATAATAAGCGCCATAACAGATCCAAGAGCCATACCTTTTTGTACTAGTGCCGCGCTAAGTGGAATGACCGCCTCTGCACGGATGTACAATGGAATACCAATGATTGCTGCGACCGGAATCGCGTACCACTTCGCTTCACCAGCGAACTCCGCAATGAACTCCGTCGGGATGAAGCCATAGATAAATGAACCAATCGCAATGCCCATCATGAGATAAGGGAACACTTGCTTAAAGTCTTTCCAAGTTGATTGCCAAATACGTACCCAGCGGCTAGGCTCTTTCTCTTCCACGACTGTCGCTGTTGCACTACCGTCTGATGAACAGCAGGACACTTCCACTTTAGGTTCAGGTTTTGGTGCATCACCACAGCAAGATGTTTTCGCCGCAACTGGCGTAGGTTCATTGCAGGCGCTGGTACCACAGATTGATGCTGGTCTCACTTCTTCTTTTTTCTTGCTTGAATCGCCACAAGAAGTACCGCACGAAGAAGAACCTACCGCTTGATATGCTTCTGGTTTGACGTAACGTTCAAACCCTAGTTTTTCAAGTACATAGCCTGCTACCACTGATACTGACATCGCGATAGCAAAGTAAAATACCGCAACTTTCCAACCAAAAGTCACCACAAACAAGCCAATAATCACTGGGTTAAGCAACGGGCTTGCAAATAGGAACACCATCATAGGTCCAAAACCTGCTCTTGCACGCAACAAGCCTTTTAAGAAAGGAATGGTCGAACACGAACAGAAAGGCGTAATCGAACCTAGCAACGCAGCAATGAAGTAACCTTTACCCTTTTTCGAGCTGAGAATAGATTGAATTTTTTCTGGCGTTAGAAAATCTTGCAACACACCGACAATGTAGCTAATTGCCAGAAATAAGATGATAAGTTCGGTTGCTAGAAACGCAAACATATCCAGCGCTTCTTTAGCCATAATTATAATTTCTGTATTCACATTTACTCTCCTCGTCATTTTTCGCTAACAAGCTTACCTGATAGATAAGCCTTTATTTTGATATTTCTGGAATTATAGAATCACAAAACAAAAGATCAACAAGATATTTCCATAAAAATGGAATAATAAAACTAGTCATTACTTATCATAAAGTTACATGTCATTAGCTATGCAGACTGGTTGTCGATGATAATTTCAGAGCATCTCGAATCCTTTTTATCAAACATAACCTAAAATTATCAAAATAAGAAAAAACGATAATTATTACAGTACTACCCTCTGAGTTAGTATGACTTTCGACCATTCTTAATAATGAGGAAAACCTATGAGAGCGATAACTTACCAACGAGATAACGATACTTTCTCTTTATCCGAATTACCTACACCAAAACTAGAAACCCAATTTGATGTATTGGTTAAAGTTAACGCTGTTGGTTTGAACCCTGTCGATGCAAAAATTCATTATTGGTCAGACATGGTCACTAACATGGGTAACAATTTTGTTGGCGGGTTAGACGTATCAGGAGAAATAGTCTCTGTAGGCGATGCGGTCGTTGATTGGAAGGTTGGCGATAAAGTGTTGTATCACGGAAACATGAGACGCCATCACGGTGGATTCGCTGAATTTGCTATCCATGATTCAAGAACGCTCATAAAGCACCCTCAGGTTCCGGTTGAAGTGGCAGCATCTACACCTTGCGCAGCCTGGACCGCATATCGCGCTTTGGTAGACAAGCTCGATATTTCAAATCGAAGCAGCATTTTTATCGCCGGAGGTGCTGGCGGCGTTGGAAGCTTTGCTATTCAGTTAGCAAAGACATTTGGTGTTGAACAGATCATTGCTACTAGTTCAGAAGCTAATCACGCATATTTGTCCTCGTTAGGAGCAACCCATATGATTGATTATCATCATGAAGATGTAGTTCAGCGAGTAATGGACATTACCGGAAATCATGGCGTTGAGGTTGCACTCGATTGTGTAGGCGGTGATAACGACCGAATTGCAGCCTCGGTGTTAACCTTTGAGGGAGAAATGGTGGAGCTCGTCAAGACTGTCGATCCTTCTCAATATCCAGATGCCTTCTTAAAAGGCTTGGGCTTCCACCAAATAAGTTTGGGCTCTGGTCATGTCTTTGGCGAGAGAGGGTTTGCAAGTATCGTTAATGCCGGAAAGGAAGTGTCTGAGCTATTAGAAAATGGAGAATTGGAAGTACCGAAACTGAAGATCATCGGCTTAGAAGATGTAGGTAACGCACTCTTGGACATGCGAAATCAGAGAACAGTTGGAAAGATTGTCGTTAATCTGAACCAAAAATAATTAATAAAAATCTCGAGGCAAACTGGCAAGGTAATGAATGAGCAAGTTAAAGCATCTTGTTACTTTGCCAGATATGAAAGGCCTTTATTTTATCTATAACGATGAATAAAAAACAAAATCTCTTGTCATGCTTCCCTGCGCTTCACCAAAATTAGGCGTTTTCGAGAGTGTCTCTCCAAGTCGCTAGCAATTTAATATGACGTGGTTCAATCCCACAGCAACCACCAATAATGCTTGCTCCCTGCACATGCCACTTTTTAGCATACTCAAGATATTCAGTCGGAGAGAAATGACGAACTTCCTGAATGGTCTCGTTGGCTTGGTGCGCTTGCTTTATCGGAGCAAAGCTATTTGCGAAAACACCTATCGTCAATTCTCTACCTGACTCACTCAACACTGCTTGTGTATCAATGATCGCTTGCTCGACAACTTCAGGAATAGAGCAATTGAAAAAGATACCTGAAACATTTGTTTTCAACAGCGTATTGACCGCGGCTTTGAGAGATTCCCCTGAGCGAAGGCGAGGCAAAGAGTTAGGCTCATCCATTAAGGTGAAAGCAAGATAATTGGGCTTATCTGTTTTGGCTAAAATTATTGATAGAACTTCAACTTCAGCGAGGCTAGACACGGTCTCAGCTAACCAAATATCAACATATTGATCTTGAGCTTCAAATAACTCAGAAGCCACTTCCAGTGCCCTTTTCGGCTCGAATAATTCAGGCCTGTAAGACCCCATGACAGGAGGAAGAGACCCCGCAACGAGCACTCTATCGTTAGAGCTGGTGACTACATCTCTGGCAATTTTGGCTGCAGATTTTGCTAACTCAATCCCTCGCTTCGCATAGAGTTCCTCTCCTAAGTGAAATGGAACACATGCATAACTGTTAACAGTGATAATCTCAGCGCCAGCGTCTATGAAATTCTCATGGGCCATTTTTACATATTGTGGTGATTCAATTAGCGCTTGTGCACTCCAAAGCGGCTGAGAAAAAGGGGCGCCAATACGTTTTAACTCTCGCCCCATGCCACCATCTAAAATTGTTACTTTCTTCATTTAGACATCCATACCGCCAAACATCCATAAGCTCTATTCAAACACAATTTTTATCAATTCAAAATGAAATTGTTATGTTTAAAGTGAACAAAACTTAATGGCTGATTAAACACTCTAGTATTTACCAGACCTTTCATTCGGACCAAGATAATGTTATCGCCATTAACTTCGAGTAAAAAGCCCATTATCTATGTCTCTCGGCGAGGCGAGCGTTACGAGCCACAATAGTGCATGAAGTGATTGAGGGACTCGCCCTCAATCAAATTTTCTTTTTATTATAAGACTTTAGATAAAAACTTCTGCAATCTAAGGTTGGTGGGGTTATCAAAAAATCGCTCAGGAGAGTCAGAAACCAAAAGCTCACCATCTTCCATAAACAACACCCTATCAGCGACCTCTTTTGCGAAACCCATTTCATGAGTAACCACGACCATCGTCATTCCGTCCTTGGCCAAATCTTTCATCACATCAAGAACTTCTCCAACCATTTCAGGATCTAGTGCTGATGTGGGTTCATCAAACAACATAATGTTGGGCTTCATTGCTAACGCACGAGCGATTGCGACGCGCTGCTGCTGCCCACCTGATAAATGATTAGGATAATTATCCATTCTCTCCGACAGACCGACTTTATAAAGCAAATCTTTTGCTTCTTTCTTCACCGATTCAGGGTCACGTTTAGAAACCTTTAAAGGTGCCAACATGACATTCTCTATCGCCGTTTTATGTGGAAAAAGGTTGAAGCCTTGAAATACCATGCCCACATCAGCGCGTAGTTTATTGATATCCGTAGATTTGTGGTACATATCGATACCATCTACGATTATAGACCCACTATTTATTGTCTCTAATTGATTAATCGTCCGTAAGAATGTTGACTTACCAGAACCTGACGGTCCTACGATGACAATCACTTCCCCTTTTTCTACATTTACCGATACGTCCTTGAGCGCATGGCAGCCATTAGGGTAAATTTTATTAATTGTTTTTGCTGAAATAATGTATTCCATTAATGACTCCACCATTAATCACTTGCTGCCAATTTCTTTTCTAACGTTTGTATTGCCCAAGATAAGGTACTAGTTAGAAGCAAATAAAGGGCCGCAACGGTAAACCAAACTTCAAATGGGGCAAAACTACCACTTACGACTTCCCTGCCCGCTTTTGTCAGATCAGTAATCGAAATCACGGAGACAAGTGAGGAATCTTTTATCAGGTTGATAAACTGCCCGGCTAAGGGAGGTAATGTCTGCTTAAACGCTTGAGGTAAAATGACATAAATCATCGCTTTGGGATAATTCATTCCTAGTGAACGCGCCGCTTCCATTTGTCCTCTTGGGATTGACTGGATTCCTGACCGCACAATTTCTGCGACGTAAGCGGCGGTAAACACGGAGAGCGCTATCACTCCCGCAGTAAAACGCTCAAGGTCAAGCACAGTACCAATAAAGAAGTAAACGATAAAAATCTGTACTAAAAGAGGCGTTCCACGAATGACCTCGACATACACAAGCGCCAGCTTTTTTAATGCCGGATTGCTGGATATACGCATTAGTCCGACAACTAAGCCCAACGCTAGAGCAATGATAAGTGACCAGAGTGAGATTTTAATGGTCGTCACAACACCATCTAAAATTGGGCCAGAGCGCCACTCTTTTATAGTTGCTAAGGTATCTCCTTCAAAAATAAGATCACCTTCATAGACGTCGACAGACTTATATTGGCTTAGTTCAAGAACAATATCACCATGAATACTCTCCAGAGCCAGTTGGTTATTCTCGTCGAGAATGATGTTCCCATCGACAGGCGCGGTAATGGATGAAGCAGCGTTAGTGGCAATATAAGGAAGGACACGCTCCCAATTCCAGCTGTAATCGATTCGCTTACCTGACAGATAGACAAGACCGCAAATTGATAGCAAAACAAGAACAAAAACAGCGTTCCACAATAGGGATTTAAAGTTATTTTGCATGTGATTCCGAGAATGACTTTGATTAAAGTTGGTTGGGTATTTGAATAAAGAAAAGCGTTAGCTTCACAGCGCGAACCGTTTGGTTGGCGATGAACCAAGCCAGAAGCTAACCGCTCCTCTACAATAACAATATGATTACTTGACTTGCTTTAACCATTTATCGTCGTTAAACCACTTATCGTAAATGCGATCGTAAGTTCCATCGCCCTTAATTTGACGTAAATAGTTGTTTAAGAAGTTGAGCGTATCTGGATTTCCTTGCGGCACAGCCCAACCCAAAGGCTCGTAAGTAAACGGTTTAGCCAAGTGCATTAACTGCCCTTTGTTTTCCGCCACATAAATAGAGTTGTAAGGAAAGTCATAAACAAACGCATCTACCTTTCCGTTGGCAACCTCAAGTACCGCTTCAGACTGAGTTTCGTATAGATTTATCTTAGCTTTCGGAAGGTATCGTTTTACCGCTTGCTCACCCGTTGTCCCAAGCTTAGTTGCAACAACATATTCTGGACTATTGAGATCACGGTAACTAGACACTTTACCTTCATGTTTGAGATCTACGAGAATAGATTGACCAATAACCACATAGGGATCAGCGAAATTCACCTGAGTATTTCGCATAGGTGTGATAGTCATCCCGCCCATAATCATGTGACACTTACCAGTCAACAGTGTTGGGATAATGCCATCCCATGAAGTGTTTACCGGCACAAACTTAACATCCATGGCACGCGCCATTTGTTTACCCAAATCGATATCAAACCCAATGTACTGCCCATTTTTTGCTGTCATTTCAAAAGGCATATACCCAGAATCAAAGCAGACTTTTAGCTCCCCTGTACTTTTGATGTCGTCTAAAATTGGGTCTGCATTAACCGTCGTCGAAACAGCTAACCCCAGTGCAGCAAAACACAATAACTTTTTCATGAATATTCCTTTATCATTCGTTGTAAAGTTTTTTTATACACGACAATAGAATAAAAAACCACAAACAATGACTTTTTAATCACTAGAATTTTTAGGATCGTTACTAAGCTGGAAGATCTGAATGAAAATCTATACCAAGCCATTGCAATTGAATTGCATGCATTAAGTGATTAAGTTGTAGGCAGGTCACTATAACGACAAGAAACATACGCTTTGACTGAATAGTCAGCGTTTCCGAAAGTGGTTTAATTATTAACGAAACCATACAGATATTCGCTTTTTCACATTGACCGTAATGTCAAAAGTGCTTGAGTTTTATTGTTGACAATTCTTCCATAGTCAATGGTCACAAATGTGATGTACAGCACATTTCCATAATGGCACTATCACCTTTGTCGAGAGATATTAACAAGGATTCGTTGGACATCTTGACTTTGTAATACAAATAAAAAGGTGACTATATGAAAAAACTAATGACGCTCTCATCACTATTATTATTCAGTTTATCTGCTACTGCTGGTATTCATGTCGAACACTCTACAAACAAAGTTGTTCTCAATGACTTTACGACAAAAGATGCCGCTTATAGCTCTGCGTTTGATCTTGTCGATGAATACCAAACGCTATCAAAACATGAACTTAGAAATCGTCTAAACATCATTGGAAGCGGTTTCCCTCGTGATATTGCAATCGATGATAGTAAGGTGAGAGTTGAAGAATACGCACTTAACCGTGATGAAGTTAAATATCGTGCAATCATAAACTTCGATTATCACTTCAGAACAAGTGACGGCGGTAAAAACTAAAAAATCATCTGCACCTTTACTTTCTTAGAGCCCTTCCTATTTTAAGAAAGTAAAGGTGTCTAATCACATTGAAACGACGGCTTTTCATAAATCGCTCTCTCCTTACATAAACAGTATCAATCCCTACCTCTATCGTTTACATAAAAATAATTTTTCCAATCTTCATTGAGATACATTTCGTCGTTTGGCGCTTTATCATTCACTTGGTTCGCCATATGGATTCCACATCACTTAAATGAAAAAGACCCTTGAAATTGAGTTCACTTTTTTATGAAGATTAACTCAACCTAAGATTGACAATTGTCGTTATATTTTTCTCGTTTATAGCAATATATAAAAAACTCTTTTTGTTTTAATTAACCATAAGACGTAAAAATAAAAAAAGGCAACAAGATACTTCTTGTTGCCAAAGAAAAAAATCATCATCAAAAAAATATGAAAATGAAAACTAGCAGTGGACTAGCTAACAAAACAATTATATCCAAAACACTTTAACAAGTAACGATCAATATAATCCATTATATATGGATGAAAATCAGCACTTATAAAATTACACCGATAAATAAAAAAGCCTGAAAATAGTTTCAGGCTTTTTATATTTATTAATTTTTTAGAATGAATATCTCGCAGCTATTGCAAGAATATCGTCTTCATTGTCTACATCTGTAATTCTGTATTCTGCTAGTGCTTTAAAATTAGAAGTCAAATCGTACTCTGCACCTAGTGAGTAGTAATCGACGACGTCTTCATCATCACGCTCTAGATTGTTATAGCCAACAAGTGCCCAAAGCTTATCTGTTATTTCATAAGTGGCAACTGCTTCAATACCGGTGTAATCAATATTACTTTCAGAACCATCTTTAGCCCAGTTTTCACCATCACTGTATAAAACAGAGGCATAAAACTTGTCGTATTCAAATGCAATAGCACCCGTTAGCAGCTCTGCATCTTCTGCACCCGATTGCCCTTCACCTTCGTTGTAACCAAACGCAACTTTGAAGCCATATGGCAACTTGTAGTCCGCCGCCGCACCATAAGAGGCTGCATCTGTTGACACTTCATCGTTTTCAGCCTGATAGCTAACATGAATATTCAAACCTTCATAGCTTGTCGTTAGCTTAAATACTGAATCGGAGCGACCGGTACCATATAGATCCGCACTTACGCCAGCAGCTTCATTACCAAACTCCGGGAAAATATCCGTGTAGTCAGATACTAAAGTGACCGCACCGTATTGACGTCCATAACTTACTGTTCCGTAATCTGCACCAACTCCTACATAGCCTTTTCGGATATCAAATTCATCATCTTCAACCCCATCAGCATCTCTGCGATTAGACTTAAATTCCAACTCATATAAGCCGAAGGCATAAAGATCTTCATTTATTTTAGACTCACCTGAAAGTCCTACACGAATGTAGCTATTATCTCCGTCAGCATTTTTATCATCAGAGAAATAATACATCCCTTGCGCTCGGCCATGAATATTTAGCATTGATTCTTGATCTTCATAAACTACGGCTGAATTTGCAGCACTTGCAGAGAAAAGTGCTGCGATTGCGATCGACGTTCTTGTCATTTTCATTTAATTACCACTACTTGTGTTGTTTGAATCGAGTGAAATTATGAACAGTGGCAATTATTTTTAAAGTGCAAATTCAACCATATTCTATGGATAAATATAAACAAGCCCTCGATCTAAAGCATTATGTCCTAGTACTCATATTAGTTGAGATAATCCATCCAAACAGGAGGCGTCCCTATTATTTTTTGAACAGTATCAATGAACAGTTTGGCTAATGGTTGTTGATTTCGGTGAGTATACATTGCATATATTTCCCCTATTGCGGGAAGATTATAATCAGGAAGCAACTGGACAAGATCTTGTTTACTCAAACTCTCCTGAAGAAAGAACTGCCCTATTAAAGCATACCCTAGATCAGATTTTACGGCATCGAGCATTAACTCAGTTTCATTCACGAAGTACTGCCCGTTGATATTATACGTTCTAACGTCGCTTGATGACTGGCTTGGCGCTATACGTAGCTTATCCGCCTTAAAGTTAGCATTAGAGTATATTACTGCTGGCATTTTTATAAGCTCTTCTGGAGAGCTCGGGGTTCCATACTTGTCAATAAAACTCTTTGATGCAACCAGTGCCATATTATTGCTTGCCAACTTACGTACTATCATGTTGGACTCTCGGATTGGTCCGATACGAAACACAACGTCAAAACCTTCGTGGATAACATCGACTCGATTATCATCGAGCAGCAGCTCTACAGTAATGTTTGGGTACTGTTTTATAAACTCTTTAACTGCCTGATTTAAGTAAGCTCTGCCAAAGAAAGTGGAGCTTGATATTTTCAGGTTACCCTTCGGTTCATCCTGAAATGTAGCAGCAATACTACGAGTTTCAGTTAGAACCTCTCTTACTTTCTTAGCTTGCGCCACCATCTCAACACCAGCATTGGTCAGGGATAGCGAACGCGTGGAACGGTTTAACAGCCGTAAGCCCAATTCATCCTCTAGCTTTTTGATCTGTTTTGACAAAGCTGAACGATCTATATGATTTCTGTCAGCAGCCTTAGCAAAAGTTCCGTATTCAGAGACATCCAGTAGTAATTCAAGTTGGCTTGCGAGATCCACTGCACAATTCCTTATTTAGTTTTTATTCTTTATGTGATGGGAAATGGATTTTACAAAATTAATTTCAATTTTTTATGGTTCAAATTGCATCAGTGAATTGCAAATAATGCACGAATTAAAAAAGCTTTAATTTTCGTCGCTATCTTTAGCTTCTGTTTAGTTATTCCTATCTATTATGGCTTATTACATTTAACAATACTCCACGTCTTTAAAACCCTAAACTGACCTTTTTCAAACCAAAAAGCGAGCATTTTGACCAATATTTAATCGTGCATTTTTATCACTACTCTATGTTCGCTGAGGGCCTATTTACCCATAGGTACAATGAATACAATGCCGTTCCTTTTAGTATGAACAGAATCATTTAGGGCGCGACAAATGTTAAAGAAAGTTTTCGGCATTGGCCTTTTATCCGTTTTAGCTGCTTGTGCAGACGAAGAGATAACCAAACAACCTAATACTCCCTTACCTACGATAGACGTCTCCAAAGTCATCTATGAGCCCGTTCAATCGTGGTTCACCTTTACAACAAGGCTTCAAGCCCCAGAGAAAGTTTCTTTAATGCCACGCGTTTCCGGAGTTATTGAAACGGTAGAGTTCAAAGACGGACAGAGTGTCAACAAAGGCGACTTACTCGTCACTCTTGATGATCGAACCTTCAAAGCTCAGGTCTCACGACTTGAAGCGCAAGTTAAGAGTGCTCGAGCTGCGCTAGAGCAAGCAGCAAACGAACAAAAGAGAGCCGCTCAACTTGTTAAGCAAAAGGCCATCTCAGCGGAACAAGCAGAGGCCCGAGATACCGCAGTAAAACAACGCTCTGCAGAACTAATGGCCTTGCGTGCTCAGTTAGAATCCGCAAAGTTAGATCTTGAGTTTACGAAGATATATGCCCCTATTAGCGGCACTATTTCAAGAGCATTCATTACTAAAGGAAACAATGTAAACGCAAATCAAAGCGTTATATCAAACATTGTCTCTAACGATCAGGTATATGCATACTTTGATGTCGATGAGCGAACTTGGAACCGTTACTTCTCGACAATCAATGCCGACTCTAACTTACCTACTCGTCTTGAACTATCTGGACAAAATGGGCAGGTGTTTTTTGGACGCGTTGACTTTGTCGACAACTCCATCAACGAAAACACCGGTACTTTGCAGGTTCGAGCGGTATTCGATGCAACAAAATCAAACTTAAAAGTGGGATCGTTTGGCCGAGTTCAGATATCAACAACCAAACCAGTTGAACGAGTTCTCGTTCCAGAGCGTTCTATTGGCACAGATCTAGAAAACCGCTTTGTATTAACACTCAATGAAGAGAATACGTTGCAATACAGCATCGTAACCTTAGGCGAACGTTACGGAACATTTCGTGCTATCGAGAATGGCTTGAACGCCGACTCAATTATTGCGGTAAATGGCCCAGCAAAAGTTGGCCCAAATAGCAAAGTCAAACCAAAAAATGTCACGCTAGATATTAGCAATACTTCATTGATTATGGCTTCAAACTCAACATCGTTGCCAAACAAACGTTTAGCTCAAGAATAAAAAGACAACCGAATGAAATTTGCACACTTTTTTATTCAAAGACCCATATTTGCCTCTATGTTATCGCTATTGATATTAATAGTAGGCGCAATTTCACTTTTGCAGTTGCCTGTGAGTGAATATCCAGAGGTTGTCCCTCCTACAGTAGTAGTTACAGCAAACTATCCTGGTGCGAACCCAAAAGTAATCGCAGAAACAGTTGCTACGCCTCTGGAGCAAGAAATTAATGGTACAGAAAACATGTTATATATGTTTTCACAGGCAACCAGTGACGGCAGAATGACATTGACCGTAACCTTTGCTTTAGGTACGGACTTGGACAAAGCTCAGGTTCAAATTCAAAATCGCGTCACTACAGCTTTGCCCCGGTTACCAGAAGCCGTCCAACGGTTAGGAGTTGTTGCCGAAAAAGCCTCTCCTGATCTCACTATGGTTGTGCATATATATTCTCCAGATTCTAGCCGTGAAGTCAGTTATTTAGCTAACTACGCTAATTTAAACTTGAAAGATGAGATAGCTCGGCTCGGAGGCGTTGGTGATGTGCGCCTTTTCGGTGGTGACGAGTACTCAATGCGCTTGTGGTTAAATCCAGATGAGCTCGCTTCTAGAAATCTAACCGTAATGGACATTGTCTCCGCCGTCCGATCTCAAAACCAACAGGTGGCAGCAGGCTCATTAGGTGCGCAACCAGCCGCTAATGAAAACCAATTCCAAGTTTTGTTGAACGTAAAAGGCCGCTTGGAGAATATTGATGAATTCAACGACATTGTAGTAAAAGTTGACGAAACAGGGGCTTTGACACGTCTTAAAGACGTTGCACGCGTAGAGCTAGGTCAAAACTCTTATGCACTGCGCGCCTTGTTAAATGGTAAACCAGCGGTGGCGATGCCCGTATTCCAGCGCCCTGGTGCTAATGCTATTGAGCTATCTAATCAGGTTCGTTCAACCATGGACCGTTTACAAACAGCCTTTCCAGCTGGAGTTTCATATGAAATAGCCTACGACCCGACCGTCTTTGTTCGTGGTTCGATAGACGCGGTGGTTCATACTCTGCTAGAGGCAATTGTACTAGTTGTTGTTGTAGTCATTTTGTTTTTGCAAACATGGCGCGCGTCTATCATCCCTATCATTGCGGTGCCTGTTTCATTAATCGGTACGTTCGCCGTAATGCAAATGCTTGGAGTATCGATTAACACGCTTTCGTTGTTTGGGCTTGTTCTCGCCATAGGCATCGTCGTCGATGACGCCATTGTCGTCGTCGAAAACGTGGAACGGAACATCCATAATGGACTTGCACCACTAGAAGCAACGAAACAAGCAATGACCGAAGTTACCGGGCCAATTATTGCAATTGCTTTAGTGTTATGTGCGGTGTTCATCCCGACGACCTTTATTACAGGGTTATCCGGTCAGTTTTATAAGCAGTTCGCACTAACAATTACGATCTCGACGATTATTTCAGCAATTAACTCGTTGACGTTATCGCCTGCTTTATCAGCACTGCTATTACAAGATAAGAACGCAAAACCCGATCGGCTAACCAAGCTCTTGGATGCGGTTTTTGGTAAGTATGTTTTTGCGCCATTCAATAGAATTTTTGAGTATAGCTCGAACCAATATCAAGCTCTGGTCAAGAAGCTGATTCGCTTTAGCCTTGTTGTTGTGGTGGTATACATTGCGTTACTCGGGGGAACGGTTTCTCTATTCAAAGCTGTTCCTGGAGGATTCATTCCTCAACAAGATAAGCAGTATTTAGTTGCGATCGCCCAACTTCCAGATGCAGCAAGTTTAGATCGAACAGAGTCCGTTATTAAAGAAATGGAAAACCTCGCGCTGGCAACACCTGGCGTAGCACAAACCATTTCTTTCCCAGGCTTATCGGTCAATGGTTTTACTAACAGTCCGAATAGTGGCATCGTTTTTGTTACGCTTGAGGACTTCGATAAACGAAATGATCCAACTCTCGGAGCAAATGCGATTGTTGCATCTTTGAATAAGAGCTTTTCAATCATTGATGAAGCCTTCGTTGCGATTTTTCCACCACCACCAATCCAAGGACTTGGCTCTACTGGCGGCTTTAAACTTCAAATCGAAGACCGTGCGAACAAAGGGTTTGATGAGCTCTTCAAGCAATTGAACTTGGTAATAAGTGAGGCATCAACAAGACCCGAGCTGATGGGATTATATTCCACATTTCGTATACAAGTGCCGCAGATGGACATCCAAATAGATCGTGAACAAGCGATGCTGCAAGGTGTTCCTCTAGAGCAGGTTTTTGATGCGCTTCAAGTTTATTTAGGATCATTATACGTCAATGACTTCAATATGTTTGGTAGAACATACAAAGTGAATGCCCAGGCAGACATGAACTATCGTCTCGAACCTGACCAAATACTTAACTACAAAGTAAGAAATGCTGCCGGACAAATGGTTCCTCTCGGCGCTGTACTGGAGATCATACCCACGATTGGGCCTGACCGCGTGATGCACTATAACGGCTACCCTAGTGCAGAACTAAACGGCAGTCCTGCTTTTGGTTACAGTTCTGACCAAGCCCAAACGGCTATTGAGGAAGTACTGGATCAAAACCTAGCAGAGGGAATGGTTTATGAATGGACTGATGTAACCTACCAGCAGATTTTGGCTGGTAACACGATGGTGTATATATTCCCACTTGTTGTTTTGTTAGTTTTCATGGTGCTAGCTTCGCAGTACGAGAGTTTAAAACTACCATTCGCTATCATTTTGATCGTTCCTATGACCATTTTTTCTGCACTAGCAGGTGTTTGGTTCATTGGTGGTGACAACAATATATTCACACAAATTGCTTTGATTGTCCTTGTGGCTCTAGCGTGTAAAAATGCCATCTTGATGGTGGAGTTCGCTAAAGAACTTAAAGACAATGGCCAAGATACCTTATCAGCGATTTTGGAAGCATGTCGTTTACGTCTTCGACCGATTCTAATGACATCAATTGCATTTACCGCTGGTGTTATTCCATTAATGATTGGTACAGGGGCCGGAGCGGAAATGCGACAAGCAATGGGTATTGCCGTATTCTCGGGTATGGTAGGCGTAACGGTATTTGGATTACTACTCACACCTGTTTTTTACATGTTAGTGAGTCGAAACAAAAAACGTCAAACACTATAACCATAATATAAATACTCATTTATATTCATACTAAAGGGAGCTATTGCTCCCTTTTCTTTTGGTTATTAAGTATATTAATAATTTCTAGACAGAGCAGCAGTTATACATGAAACTAATACGCTAATATCTAACCTGGATAAACATTGTGGATTTAGCAAATAAACTACACCTGCTTTTAGAAGTCTCTAAAGCTGGATCTTTTGCAAAAGCAGCAGATGGGATGAATATCGACCGCTCTGTTTTATCTAAACACATCAAGCAGTTAGAAGAGCACTTAGGCGTTAGGCTATTAAACAGAACAACTCGCTCTCTTTCATTAACACAAGTCGGCAAGCAAATAGTTGAAAAAGCAGACCAAATATCTCAACTCCTTGATGATACTCAACAAATAGCGGAGAACTTTCAGACTGAGCCTTCAGGGAAAGTACGAATTTCAAGCTCAACATTATTTGGAAAACTCTATCTACAACCTTCGATAGAGAAGTTTTTACATAAGTACCCAAAAGCAAGTGTTGAACTAATGCTAGATGATCTTCATGTAGACGTGATTAGAAGTAATTTTGATATTGCTTTTCGAATCGGACCTATGAGGGATTCATCAATGGTAGCAAGAAAATTAGCAAAAAATACGACTGCAATCATTGCTTCTCGAAATTTAATTGAAAAACATGGTAACCCAGAAACGCCTGATGAGTTAGTTAAGCTACCTTTTATTATTTATTCAAATGGTAATTTTATTGTCGATAAACTTAAATTCTACGACAAAGCAAACTCAGATGGTTTAGATACATACCCAATATCAGGGTCATACATGGTAAATGAAGCTGAGCTAATAATTGAAAGCGTAAAGTCAGGTCTGGGCGCAGCACTTATAGGTCAATTTATGCTCCCTAACAACCTAGAGTCTTCTAATTTAGTTCAACTTTTACCAGAATATGAAACTCAAGATTTTGGTGATATTTATGCCATGTACTCACACCGTCAGCAATCACCATTGGTTAGGGCATTCATTGATATCGTTCAAGAAGAAATTGGCATACCTCCAATATGGGAAAAGCATTTCAATAAAAGCTAGGTGATTCTATTTAACCAAAATTAACAGCAAATAAAACATCAAATAAAATCAATAAGTTAAAACAGAAAAATTTAAGATTCATAGAAGTTTAATGTTAGGTGAATTAAGTTCCATTCTAAATGGCGCTTAATTCACTAAATATAAAACATTCTTGATTTATAATACTAAAAAATCCATCACCTATACAAGTTACGATGTATATTAAAGAAAAACACACCTCGGTCACTAGTTTGTTAGTATATAAAATATCTTATCTTATTTTTTTGGTTATTTACACGTTAGCAACGATTTATTTTAGCGTACAAATGGACAAAAGCACATCGGAGAACTCTCTTATAGAAATGAATCAAATAGCATTTGTGCTTTTTTCATCGTTAATGTGTTTGTATAAATCTAAGGAATATCTTGAACTCAAACACATATTAGTAATAATGTCTTCATTTTTTATGGTTATATTCGTTAGAGAAATGGACTACCACATAGAGCAGTATTTCCCTCACGGTTCATGGAAGTATCCTGCTTGGATTATAATAGTCTCGGTCTGTTATTTTTGTTTTAATAACATAGTTAACATAAAAAATGAGGTAAAACTTTTCATTTCTCATTCTAGCTTCACGACATTAACGATTGGCTTTTTTATTGTTTTCTTATTCTCACGCTTTGCAGGGTATGGTGATTTTTGGGTCGAGTTCATGGGGAACTCATACAATAGAGACGTGAAAAACTTGGTCGAAGAAAGCTTAGAGTTACTAGGTTACGCGATACTTTTAAACGGTGTTTTACTTATTAAAGTAGAAAACCACTAAGTATAAACAAAAGTTCAGAGCTTGTAGTTCAAGCTTTGAACTTTTTTTTGGTTAAAAAAAAGCAGCAAATATAATTTGCTGCAAATGATGAAAAAAACAATATGCGTAAGTTAACTTCCTAGCAATGGATGCGTTAACGAGTTAATAATAACGAACCGTAACAATTAAGTCTCGTTGAAAATAATCCATAAAGAATGGCATTTATTACACTGTTAATTATGTAACCTTATCTAATCTAGTTATCACACGCCGTCGTTTTTATATCTTATCTCTTTCTGTCAATAAATAGCTCTTCACATCAGATCTTATCTATCATCCAAAATTAGTCGACTGTAAAATAAAACACCAAAAATCAATTAATTAGAATCAACCACTTAAAAAATAAAAAGGAGTAAAAACGAAACTATGTCAGATAGAACATATTAAAGATCACCGACTCTGAGTAGAAAACCGTTCATACTCGTTACGCATACAATCAATAAAGACTTCCATCGCCGGCGTCACACACTTTCCAGCATGATAAGCGCAGAGTGGCTTGATCATCTGTGAAAATTCGGTGAACTCAAGCTCTTGTAAACTGCCCTCTTGCAACTCTTTTTCAACCGTAAAACGAGGTAAGTAAGAGATACCAATATTACTCTCAACGCAATTTTTGATCGTATTAATACTGCTAAGTTCGATCATGTTGTCGATGCTAATATCACGCTCTTGAATAATGCTCTCAAACATCTGTCGAAAAAGGCACTTAGGGCCATTGCTTATAAACCCTAAATCAATATGTTGCTCTCTCTTCTTTAAATCTAGCCCTTTTAAAAGCGGTGAAGCAACCAATACCAGTGGCTCCTGCTCAAACTCGTGGACCTTGAGCGTATCGTCATTACCTACTCGATAAAACACACCTAAATCAGCTTTATCCGCTATCAACTCATCTCGAATCTGATAGCAATTTTGTGATTGCAGAGAGAGTCTGACATTGGGCGCTCTGATCCTGAACTCTTTTAAAACATTAGCCATCTTATAAGCAAGTTGAGTCTCAGCAACCAGCACTTTCAATTCACCGGTCGGCTCCGAGTTTTCTTGCTGTGCTGTTCCCTCAATATTTTCCATCACTCGCGACAGTTCATAGACGTAAGGCAGTATCTTTTCTCCTGCTTGAGTCAAAACCATCTTACGCCCTATTTTTTCGAACAGCTGCAGAGACAGATCTTGTTCCAACTGCTTGATTTGAAAGGTGACGGTTGATTGCGTGCAATAAAGCTTCTGTGACGCTTTTAGAAACGATCCTTCTTCAACAATAGCTTTAAAAGTAAGAAAGCGTTTTAGATTCATGACTAGACTCCACAACCAACAGTTCAATAAATTAAAAGTCTAAGTTTTAATTTATTCAATTTTTTAATCAATTGTAGCGAAGTATAGTGCAGTAAAAACAGGAGAGATAGAGATGACCGCCATCTACACCGCATTTTTTACTTACGTAATCATTACTTCAATTACACCAGGGCCAAACAACATTTTATCGCTCAGCATCGCGACGCAATATGGACTAAAACGCTCAACAAAAGTGATTTCGGGGATGTTTTGTGGCTATGTTGTTTTGATGCTACTTTGTGGCGCTTTCACGTATAACATGATCAGCCTCTTGCCCGTGATTACACCTTGGCTAACATGGATTGGAGCAGCTTATATTGTTTGGTTGGCTTGGGGGCTTGCTACGAGTGAGATCAAAACTTCATCGGATAATTCTAAAGGTATCAGTTTCTTAACAGGTTTCGGTTTGCAGTTCGTTAATGTGAAAATCATTCTTTATGGAATTACCTCTATTTCTACGTTCGTACTGCCCCACACTCAGAATATCTACTGGATCTTAGCGACTAGCCTCATTCTTGCTTTGATCGCACTTCTTAGCAACGTAGTCTGGGCCGTTGCAGGAAAGCTACTTCAATCGCAATTCCAGAGATATGGCAAAGTCATCAATATGAGCTTAGCAGCAGCTCTGATCTATTGTGCGACACAGTTATTTACTTAAGTATATAGTTGATCATCAAGAACAATATTGCTCTTCAACTTAGACGACTACGTTTATGTGAAGAGCAAATTCTGCTCTACAAATCGCTGCGGTTTCTCGTGCCCTTACTCGCTCCTCCCGCTCCTTCATACGGCAGTTTTTGAAGAAGTAGATTCAACGTCACTTAATCAACCTAAAGAGACGAAATCTTTTTTAGTTATACAGACACGGCCTTGGCGACCTTGGTAAAAACTAAGTATTACTTAGTATACACAAATCAGAAAAACTAAGATAATCTTAGTCATCCAAGTCCTTCGTATGAACTTTAAGTGTTGTTTAATAACCCACTCCCAGCCCGCCTTAAGCATGCGCGTAAACAAGCGAATCTGTCCCAAAAAGCACTGGGCATCCGTATCGGCATGGATGATAGTTCTGCAAGTGCAAGGATGAATCAATACGAAAGGGAGCGCCATACTCCCGACGTAAAAACGCTCAAACTTATCGCAGATGAGCTAAACGTGCCTCTAAACTATTTTTTTTGTGAAGATGAAATCACCGCTGAACTTGCTGTGAATCTCCACAAGCTGTCAAATGATGACAAGCAAAGAGTGCTTGAGAGCACAGCCCAGTTGATTGCGGACGCAATCGCCACGAACAAGTCGAGTACGTAATAGGGATTAAACGCCTAAGAATACGTATCAATACCAAAGAATCAAAGAGCATAACTAAGGGTTCAACATGGCTACAACAAAAGCACTTGTGGTTTTTTCCGGTGGGCAGGACTCTACGACCTGCTTAATCGATGCATTAAATACATATGATGAAGTTCATGCTATAACGTTTGATTATGGCCAGCGTCATTCAGATGAAATAGATATCGCTATCGAATTAGGTAAGCAACTTAACATCAAAAGCCACAAAGTCCTGGATGTAAAATCAATTAATGAGTTAGCGATAAGCTCGCTGACAAGAGACAACATTCCGGTATCTAATGACTTAAGCGACGCTAACGTACCCAATACATTCGTTCCAGGGAGAAACATTCTCTTTCTTACTTACGCATGTATCCATGCTTACCAGCTTGGCATTCAAGACATCATTACGGGAGTTTGCGAAACAGACTTTAGTGGTTACCCTGACTGCCGAGACAACTTTATTCGCTCTCTAAATCTCTCTTGCAATTTAGGTATGGATAAAGCCTTCAACATTAAGACTCCTTTAATGTGGCTTACTAAAGCCGAGACCTGGGCTCTAGCTGATAAGCACAATATGTTGGAGTTTGTCCAAAACAATACTTTAACATGTTACAACGGAATCGTTGGTAAAGGCTGTGGTGAATGCCCAGCGTGCCTACTGCGACAAAGCGGCTTAGAAGAATACTTAGCGAGCAAATAGTCTTTGTTAGCGGTAATAGCGCTGGGATAAAACCTTTTGCGTTAGCTTCTAAACGTTTTATCTCAGCGTGAAACTCCAGCCAACAGAGCTTTATTTTGATGCCGCCAGATTGGTGGCATCAATTAAATGCGAAACGATTGTCGAACCAAAGATAGCACTACACCACAACAGCCAACACTGCTTAGCTTTTACAACGCTATAAATTGCTTAGATATATCGACAATGTTTCGATAGCAAAGCTACCAACGGCATTACTCGCGAAACCGGGATTAGATAGAAAAGCTACCTCGAATGATGACGAGTCTCTCGTCTAAGCAATACTCAAATATTTATGAGTTTGAACAGACAAACGCCAATTGCGGGCAATGCACGTATCAATACACAATTGCGTAGCACGAGGCTTCTGGCTAATTGGTTGTAGTGCAATGATAGTCTCAGCCGCTACGTTCGCATTTGCTAAAAGGTCATCAAGGTGGTCGATGTCTTTCTGGGTGCCGACTGGATGCTTAATCTCATTTGCCCGCTCTAACGCGCTATTAAGCACTGGTAATTTACCTTTCATTGCTACTTTTGGTGACACTGTCACCCACGTATTTTCTGAAGTAATCACTTCTGATGTGCCACTGGTTTCAATTTGGCATTGGCACCCCATATCTTCAAACGCCTTTGTTAAAGGGCGCAGATCATAAATACAAGGCTCTCCACCAGTAATCACGATATGCTTAGCATTAAAGCCTTGCTGTTGATATTGCTCTACGATGTTCTCGGCAGATGCAACACACCACGTCGGAGAGTCTTCCGTTTTCACCAGAATATCGCCTATTTGACGTTGATCATTCTCATCTGCATACCACGTTTGTTTGGTATCGCACCATGAGCAACCAACCGGACACTCTTGAAGCCGAACAAAAACAGCAGGGACTCCAGTGAAAACCCCTTCCCCTTGGATGGTTTCAAACATCTCATTTAGCTTATACAACGCAGAACTCACTCAACTCATAACATTTCGAGGCGAAGACCATAATGGACACGCGTGTCTAGGTCAATTTAAACCAAAAATTAATTGTTAAAATAGACCATTTTGTAGTTTCATAGCGTAATGAATATAGGTTTCTGGTTAACGTTAAACCAAGCCTTATTCACTGACAGCTCCCAAAAAACTTTAAGGTAAGAAATGATGTATAAACTGATCGCACTAGATATGGATGGCACGCTACTCAATAGTGATAAAGCCATTTCTGAAGAAAACAAACAAGCGATCGCAAAAGCTCGAGAAGCAGGCGTTACTGTCGTTCTCGCTTCTGGTCGCCCATTAGAAGGAATGCAAGACAAGCTCGACGAACTGAATATCCATTCCGATCGAGATTTTGTTCTTTACTACAACGGTTCGATGGTCAAGAACGTAGGCACAAACGACATCATCCACCAGCAAATCATAGATGGTAAAGCTGCAAAATTGGTGGCGCGAAAAGCCGAAGAGCTAGGTGCGTACGTCCATGCTTTTAGTCAAGTTCATGGTTTAATCACCAACGAACACAACCCTTACACCGATATTGAAGCAAAGATAAATGGCTTAAATGTCACCGAGATGAACTTCGAATCACTAGAAGACGATCATCCAATCATCAAAGCTATGATGGTTGCAGAGCCAAGCAAACTAACAGAAGTTATAGCAGCACTGCCAGCTGAAATGCGCGAAGCGTTTACGGTTGTTCAAAGCGCTCCGTTTTTCCTTGAGTTTCTTAACCCTGCGAGCAACAAAGGTATTGGTGTTGCCGCAATTGCCGAGTATCTGGGAATTAAACCGGAAGAAGTTATCTGTATGGGTGACGCAGAAAATGACCACCACATGCTGAAATACGCTGGCCTTGGTATCGCGATGGCAAATGCAATGGAAGAAACCAAGCAAATCGCTGACTACATTACGGCAAGTAATGATGAGCACGGTGTCGCTAAAGCTATAGAAAAGTTCGTGCTCAATGCATAGCCCTTTCCGCCATGTCTGTTGCGTTAAGCTTCTTACGTTTAACACCCCTAGCCGTCCAAGATAGGCAAGCGGCGTTGTTCGTGGACTAAACGTGTAAAAGCCTTGCTGTAATGCAAGGCTTTGTTTTTACTCAAATACTAATAGATAACAAATACAGCCATCAATCTAGCAACGTTTTGCTCGGTTGGTTATCACAAGTCAGCTTCCTTGCAAGCAGCATAAATAACAACATTAATAATGGATAATGTAACGTCGACAAGACTAATGACCACAAACCGCTAAACGATACGATATTAGCCGAGTACAAATAGAGTTGATCAACAAGCAACAATGCCAGCGTCACAAAGATCATCTGCCGAGTATCTAAATGTGCTTTCGACTCTTTAAATGTCATGACCAACGCTGATGCAGTGATTAAAATTGCTAGCCAGCGACCAAACACAGGTAATGGCCAGATGACGGAGATGACCGATGTTGCCGCAGTCATAATGAACCAGACGCCTTTTGAGCTTAGAACTTGATCAACGTTCACATCTTGATTTGTCTCCAGTCGAAGAACATGCCAAGCCACCAAGCTGCCTAACAGCGCGCCAAATAACATATCTAAAATAAAGGCACTGCCGAGGAAAAACTTACCTAACACCACAGTAAGAGTGATGAACACGAAGACTGCCGTTGTTCCATTCAAACCAAAATACTGGGTTCTATGAAACAAGAACGTCAGAACACAAAACCACACAGCGATAGGCAAGCTAGGAAAACTAAAGCCAAAGCTGTGCGTTAACTCCATCATTGGTATATAGACATGTGGGCGCGGTAACGAAAAGCCTTGTTGAGCGACAAGCACCATAAGCGACGTTGCACTAATTGCGAAAAAGAGTCGGTACACAAACCGGCTACCAAAGCGCATCATGGCAAAAGGAAATAGAAAGAGTAGTACCGTTGGTTCTGTCAGATCTATAACCAGTTTTGAGATCTGACTAGCTACCTCGTAACTCGTTTCTGACAACGCCCCTACCCAACTCTGTAAATCTATCAGCCACGCCAATTCAACCTGACGAAATGAAGGCGCGGATTCGATCAACTGAGTCACATAAGATACTGATTGCTTGGTAGCTTGATCAAAAAACTGAGTGGCTTGTGGCCATTGCTCAGGATAACGATATAAAGATGATGGTAATTCAGATGGGCTAAGCAACATCGCTGACGCAACTTCTACTCCATAATGAGGGGCAAACCAAATAGGCAGTTCATTTCCACCTAAAGAATTATTCATAGAAAAAGCGATAATGTCAGAGTCTGATATACAGTCGTAAAAAACCGCAGTGTCCGTTCTGCCAAGCTCCTCTCCAACCGTAACCACTATACCGGTTTCTTCCCACGTTTCTCGTTGAGCAGCAACTTGTGGAGACTCACCATCAATAATGGTTCCGCCAGGTAGAGAAATCTTATCCGTTAATACTTCATGAACTAGCACTAACTTGTCATCAGCGCGAACAATACAGAGCGCTCCTTTAACTTCGCTCGCAGTGGCTTTAGCCGTAGAGATCGGTGAAACAGGTAACAAAATAAAACAAAGGATGAGTAATAACAGCTGTCTCAACACAAAATATGACCTTAAATAAACATAATGATAACCAATGAATCATGGCAGTTAATCTTATCTTTTTCGACAAAAATTAAGTAACGAGTTATGCCAAACTGAGTTGATCGCGTAAAACCTGATCTCAACGCTCACTGGAGAATAATTTAATGCAAACCTGACAAAAATCAGACAAAACATAAAATGTTGATCGCAATTCTGCCAGTTATATAAAGATAACGTCAGGAAAAAGTCATACACATTTTGTGGGTTCTCATAGTTGACACAATAAAAAAGGGCTTATTATTCGCAAACAATAAACCCCAGTTATGGTAACTATGTACTGATCGTTGAAACCAAGAATGAATCTTATCTCATGGTCAACGAATCAAATTCACTGGCCCGATCGTTAGTTAGACTTGCAATTCGCATCGCCGACTTTTTGCCAAACACCCCAAGGCCCTGAGTCTGCTGGATTATCACCTTGAGTCCACCACTGCGCTTGCCAAACTTTACCATTCCAAGTAACCGTATCTCCTTTGAGATACACTAAGCTGGCTTGCCATACAGTTTTACAGCTATCTGTGGGAGGCGTTGTCACCGTTTTCGCTTGAGCGGATACTAACGCTTGGTATTGTGTGCTGGTCTTATCAACGTTGAAGTTCAAAACCACTCTTGCTTCTCCGCTCTGAGTAGCACCAAATTCAACATCAATACGACAACTTGCATTCATTGCTAACGTCGCCTGAGAGCACTGATCATTGGCAATAACAGCTGCATCAGTAACACCCGAAGCAAACGCGCGAACATTTTCCACAGTGAAGGTGGTGTTCCCTGAATTCTGGATAACAAAGCTATGTTGCTGTAACTCCCCAACATTAAATGATGCCAGTGTCTGTTCGGTGGTGTATCCAACAGAAACATTCTCTTTTGGTGGTGTTACTGTTCCGATAACACCATCGACAAAATTGCGCATAGCAGCGATATCGCTATAAACCCCATACATACCAGGACGAGCACAACCTATTCCCCAACTGACCACACCAAGTTGAGTAATTACACCACTGCGATTAATGACGATTGGACCACCACTATCTCCCTGACAAGAATCTATCCCACCTTGAGGAATACCAGCACAGAATGACACTTCTCCAACCGTTGTGTAGTTGCCACCGGCTTGACGGCAAGTCATATCCGACACAAGTGGGACGTCAACCTCTTGCAATCGAGACGGAGAGCTTCCTCCTTCAGAAGTTCGCCCTAAGCCAGCAACACTAAGCCAATCTCCGATGCTCGCGTATTGCGTTAGACTACCATTCGCAATCTCAACTGAAGAAACACCTTGAGGCACAGAGTCGAGCTTCAATACCGCGAGGTCATGAGAAAGCGTCGCGCGGCGATATGCCGGGTGCATATGGATCTCACTGACGTTTGCACGAACACCATCACTACCGTTATAAACAACGCCACCGATTTTAACCGCAATCTGACTCGGAGAATCACCCTCAACACAATGTGCAGCAGTCAGGACGTAACCATTCCCGATATAACTGGCCCCACAATACGATCGGTTACCATAACGACTAACAATTTGGGTGTAGAATTTCCAGTCACGTGGGTCGGCAGTTACTCCGCCTACGATCTGGGGTTGGATAGTGTGATTTTGCGTCTGTGACAAATCATCAGCACTTGCGAACATTGGCAAAACGGCTAAAGCAAGTAACGATTTTGTTAGTTTCAAAATATTGTCCTCTTGTTTTTGTAAGCACGATCCTCGTGCTACTAATAAACAAGCAGACAAAAACGCCGATACCAATGTAGGTGCATATCAATTTGTTAACATTGCGAGTAGCTTATAGAGAAAAGTCTATTGACGAACTGAATGATTTCAATTCGATCGAACCTAAATCACAATATTAAAGTTAAATACGATTATTCGTTCAGCGGTTTTCTTAAATAGTGGATATGGTGTGCAAATCCTTGTTTTTCATACAAAGATATTGCGCCCTGGTTAAAATGCCATACTTCAACAAACATCTGTTTTGCACCGTAATCAGAGAACGTTGACTCAATTTTATTAATCAAAGCCTGCGCCGTACCTTGTTTTCGATATTCAGGCAGCACATAGAGCTCATCCACGCTTCCCATCATAACTGGCTGGCTGACGGTAGAAATAAGTTCACAGAAGTGACCAGAAATAAAGCCAATAATTTCATCTCCTTGTTTTGCTACGTAAACAAGGCACTCAGGGTCATCAATATATCGAGCAATGCTTTTTTCTTGTTCTATCTCCTCTGCCGTTTTGAAAAGCTCAGGAGATTGCAGATGATGCTCATCATGAAGCTCGAACATAAGATCGTTGAGCAACTCTAGGTCGCTAAAACACGCAGGTTTAATCGCAAACGTGGTCATACAAAGGGTCACTAAAAATGGAATGGCTGTAGTTTGTGAGGAAAACGTCGTATTGGCAAGTCACAAATGCTTTCACGATACGTTTGTACTGTTTGAGCAACAAAAAAGCCCCTGTACTTAATAAACGTACAGAGGCAGAACCAACCTACAGAGTTCGAGGATCAGGGGTTAGTTAGAATTGAGTTTTTCTCAGCGTCGTAGCACTCGCTCAATTTCGTTCAAGCTACTTGGGTCATCAATCGTTGACGGAACGGTGTATTTTTCACCATCAGCTATTTGACGTATAGTTCGACGCAAAATTTTACCTGAACGTGTTTTCGGTAAACGGTCTACAACCAACGCATGCTTGAAGCAAGCAACTGCACCTATCTCACTACGCACTTTGCCAACAAGCTCACCTTCAAGGTCTAGCTCATCCACTTTAACACCGTCTTTCAGTACAACAAAACCAAGTGGAAGCTGACCTTTTAGATCATCGTGGATACCGACCACCGCACATTCTGCAATCGCTGGGTGGCCTCCTACTATTTCTTCCATTTCACCTGTCGACAATCGGTGTCCCGCGACATTAATCACATCATCAATACGTCCCATAATAAACAGGTAACCGTCTTCATCCAGATAGCCACCATCACCAGACACGTAGTAGCCTGGGAACTGGCTAAGATAACCAGTTTCAAGACGGTCATGATTACGCCAAACCGTTGGCAGACAGCTTGGTGGTAGCGGACGTTTTAATGCGACAAAGCCTTGTTGGTTAGGCCCGACAGCCTCTCCAAGTTCATTCAGAATCTCGACCTGATAACCCGGAATGGGCTTCGTCGAAGAACCAGCTTTAACTGGCATCATTTCGACACCTGTCGGGTTGCCCGCGATGGCCCAGCCCGTCTCGGTTTGCCACCAGTGGTCAATAACGGGCTTGTCCGCTTTGCTCTGAACCCACTCCAGTGTCGGAGGGTCAAGGCGTTCTCCCGCCATAAAGATGGTTTTCAGATTCGACAAGTCGTACTGTTTTAAGTGCTCGCCTTCCGGGTCCTCTTTCTTAATCGCACGAAACGCCGTTGGTGCAGAGAACAACGCATCTACTTTATATTCATCACACACTCGCCAAAATGCGCCAGGATCCGGTGTTCGAACAGGCTTGCCTTCGAATAGGATAGTAGTGCAACCGTGAATCAGTGGAGCGTAAACAATGTAAGAGTGCCCTACTACCCAGCCCACATCAGATGCCGCCCAAAAGACGCCATCTTGAGGAATGTTATAGATTGCGCTCATGGAGTACTTCATCGCGACAGCATGGCCACCGTTATCACGCACAACGCCTTTCGGCTTACCTGTCGTGCCCGATGTATAAAGTATGTAGAGCGGATCGGTTGCTAACACCGGAACACAACCATGTGGCAGCGCTTGTTTGTACTCTCGCTGCCAATCTAAGTCTCTTTCTTGGTTTAGCTCAGCGTCGCACTCTGGACGTTGGAAAACAAACACTTTCTCAGGCTTCCAACGGCTGTCCATAATGGCTTTGTCTACCATTGGTTTGTATGGAATGACTTTGTTGATCTCAATCCCGCACGACGCCGTCATGATCACTTTCGGCTCTGCATCTTCAATTCGTACAGCAAGCTCATTAGGTGCAAAACCACCGAATACTACGGAATGAATCGCCCCCAAACGCGCGCAGGCAAGCATCGCCATTGCGGCTTCTGGGATCATCGGCATATAAATAACGACTCGGTCGCCTTTTTCAACACCTTGAGCAGACAGCATGCCAGCAATTTTTGCTACTTGGTCACGTAGATCGCTATAGGTGTACGTGGCTTTACGACCTGTCACTGGCGAGTCATAAATGAGTGCAGTATTATCACCGCGTCCTTGCTCGCAATGGTAATCTAATGCTAACCAGCACGTATTCATTACACCATCTGGAAACCAACGTTCTATGCCGTTTTCATCAGATTTCAAGATAGTTTTAGGAGATTCAAACCAATCGAGATTCTCCGCTTGAGCGCGCCAAAAACTCTCCGGTTCATTCTTCGCCCATAAGTATTCTTTTTCGTATGAAGACATATTGCTTCCTCCAGTATGTCCTGACATTGCTCTCGTTCTACTCAAAGATCGCTCTTTTAATCCAAAGATCGTCTCTTTTAATCGAAGACATAGAAGGGTACACGCACAAATCCCTCCATCAGTATTCTCGCACTTCGGCTCATAATGGCTTTTTGCACCACCCAGCCCTGCTCAGTTTGCTTCGCTTGTGCCCCAACTTTTAACGTTCCTGACGGGTGACCAAAAGTCACGGACTCTTTTTCACCGCCACCAGCGGCTAAATTCACTAACGTTCCGGGCACACACGCAGCAGAAGCAATAGCAACGGCTGCTGTTCCCATCATTGCATGATGTAGCTTGCCCATCGACAGCGCGCGAACGAGCACATCAATATCCGACTCATTAACGGCTTTACCACTTGAAGACAGGTAACTTTTCGGTTTAGAAACAAACGCTATTTTCGGCGTATGTTGGCGTGTTTGAGCTTCTTCTAAATCAGAAATCAGGCCCATTTTTAACGCGCCATATGCGCGGATGGATTCGAACATCGCTAATGCTGTGTCATCGTTGTTGACATCGTCTTGCAGCTCGGTGCCCTGATATCCTATCGATTCAGCATCAATAAAAATGGTTGGTATGCCCGCGTTAATAAAGGTCGCGTTGAACGTACCCACATCCGGCACCACCAAATCATCAACTAAGTTGCCCGTTGGGAACATACTTCCTTCGCCATCGGAAGGATCAACAAAATCCACTTGAATCTCTGCCGCTGGAAACGTGACACCATCGAGTTCAAACTCTCCGGTTTCTTGGACGAAACCATTGACGATTGGCACGTGAATCAAGATGGTTTTGCTGATGTTCACCTGCCAAACACGCACCGTCACAATTCCATTTTCTGGAATGCGGTCTTGTGGGATCAGACCAGCATGAATGGCGAAAGGACCGACAGCGGCAGACAAGTTGCCGCAGTTACCGCTCCAATCGACGAATGGTTTGTCGATCGACACTTGGCCAAATAAGTAGTCAACATCGTGATCGGCTCTGCTGCTGCGCGAAACAATCACTGTTTTACTGGTGCTTGACGTCGCGCCCCCCATACCATCAATTTGCTTCGCGTACGGATCAGGGCTGCCAATAACACGTAACAACAGTTTGTCACGTGCGGCTCCAGCCACTTGCGCCTCTTGAGGCAAATCCTCTAGGTTGAAAAAGACACCTTTACTCGTGCCGCCACGCATGTACGTCGCGGGCACTTTTATTTGGCTTGTTTGATTCGGAGTATTATTTGACATACGCACTCCTTATTGTGCCAAGAAATCTTGCGCGAAACGCTGCAGAACACCGCCTGCGTTGTACACGTGAACTTCGTCAGCGGTATCTAAGCGACAAGTAACCGGAACATCGACTTTATCGCCGTTGCTGCGTGTGATAACCAGCGCTAAATCAGCGCCCGGCTTGATTTCTCCAACCACGTCGTAAAGTTCCGTACCATCCAGCTCTAGCGTATTGCGGTTAACGCCCGACTTAAATTGCAGTGGTAGTACGCCCATGCCAACCAAGTTAGTACGGTGAATACGCTCAAAGCCTTCAGCAACAATGGCTTCTACGCCCGCCAGTCGAACGCCTTTTGCTGCCCAGTCACGGGATGACCCCTGACCGTAATCCGCGCCAGCCACCACGATCAATGGTTGTTTACGATTCATGTAGGTTTCAATCGCTTCCCACATACGAACCACCTGCCCTTCTGGCTCTACACGCGCCAGAGATCCCTGCACGACTTCGCCGTTTTCCTTCACCATTTCATTGAACAACTTTGGGTTAGCGAAGGTCGCGCGTTGCGCCGTTAAGTGGTCACCACGGTGAGTCGCGTAAGAGTTGAAATCTTCTTCTGGCACACCCATTTTCGCTAAGTATTCACCTGCTGCGCTGCTTGCGAGAATCGCGTTGGATGGTGATAAGTGATCAGTAGTGATGTTGTCGCCCAGAATCGCCAATGGACGCATACCAGACAATGTTCTTTCTCCCGCTAGCGCACCTTCCCAGTATGGTGGTCGGCGGATATAGGTACTCATCGGACGCCAGTCGTACAGCGGGTTGGGATTTTGCTCTTGATCATTCAGCTTAAACATCTGAATGTAAACTTGCTTAAACTGCTCAGGTTTAACATGAGTACCGACAACTGCATCGATCTCTTCATCGCTTGGCCACAAATCATTGAGATAAATTGGTTTGCCGTTTTGGTCCGTGCCAAGCGCATCGCGCTCGATATCAAAACGAATTGTACCTGCTAGCGCATAAGCGACAACCAATGGTGGTGAAGCCAAGAAAGCTTGTTTGGCGTACGGATGGATTCGACCATCAAAGTTACGGTTACCAGAAAGCACCGCTGTCGCATATAAATCACGGTCGATGATCTCTTGTTGGATTTTTGGATCCAACGCACCACTCATACCGTTACAAGTTGTACATGCGTAACCAACAATGCCAAAGCCAAGCTTCTCTAGCTCTGGTAATAAGCCCGCTTCTTCCAGATACAAGCGTGCAACTTTAGAACCCGGAGCAAAAGACGATTTCACCCAAGGTTTACGTACAAGACCAAGTTCGTTGGCTTTCTTCGCGACAAGGCCAGCAGCAACCACGTTTCTTGGGTTACTGGTATTCGTACATGAGGTAATAGCAGCGATGATCACTGCACCATCTGGCAACTCGCCTTCTTTCTCTTCCCACGCTCCGGAAATACCGCGCTGTGCCAACTCAGAAGTTGGTAAACGACGATGAGGGTTTGACGGACCAGCCAAGTTACGGCTAACTGATGATAAATCGAACTCAAGTACGCGCTCGTAAACGGCGCTATCAAGATCGTCTGCCCAAAGACCGGTTTGTTTTGCGTAATTTTCTACTAGAGCAACTTGTTCTTCATCTCGACCAGTTAGTTTCAAGTAATTGATGGTCTGCTCATCAATATAAAACATGCCAGCTGTTGCGCCGTATTCTGGTGTCATGTTTGAAATCGTTGCGCGGTCTCCGATCGTTAGATCACGTGCGCCTTCTCCAAAGAATTCAAGATATGAAGATACCACACGCTCATTACGAAGAAACTCAGTAATCGCGAGGACAATATCCGTTGCGGTAATGCCCGGTTGACGTTTACCCGTCAGTTTGACACCGACAATATCTGGTAGACGCATCATTGATGGTCGGCCAAGCATGACGGTTTCTGCTTCCAGACCACCGACACCTATCGCAATAACACCAAGAGCGTCTACGTGAGGCGTGTGACTGTCCGTACCCACACAGGTGTCAGGGTAGGCAATGCCCTGCTTTGCTTGTACCACAGGAGACATTTTTTCCAAGTTGATTTGGTGCATGATGCCATTCCCAGCTGGAATCACGCTGACGTTTTCAAACGCTGTTTTACACCACTCAATAAAGTGAAATCGGTCTTCATTACGGCGCTCTTCAATCGCGCGGTTTTTGTCGAAGGCATCAGGGTCAAAGCCCGCATGTTCAACCGCTAAAGAGTGGTCAACGATCAATTGTGTCTCAACCACTGGGTTCACTTTTGCAGGATCGCCGCCCTGATCTGAAATGGCATCGCGTAGACCCGCTAAATCGACTAGAGCGGTCTGACCAAGAATGTCATGACAAACAACGCGTGCTGGATACCAAGGAAAATCAAGATCGCGTTTGCGTTCAATTAACTGTTTCAGGCTATCTGTCAATGTGTTCGGGTCACAGCGACGGACCAGTTGCTCAGCTAGCACGCGAGAGGTATAAGGGAGTGTTTCATAGGCTCCAGGAGAAATGGCATTGACGGCTTCGCGTGCATCAAAGTAATCCAGTTGAGTTCCCGGAAGCGGCTTACGATATTGGATATTAATATTTGTATTCATGGTTTGCTTCCATTCAGTCTTTACATCTTGCCTTCATCAAGGTTTTCCATTGCTCCAGAAACACAGTGATGAGAGGTTCTCCTTCCTCTGCTAGAGAGAATGACAAAGGAAGGAGGTGGTCAACCAAAGCATATAATGCCCTCGTTGACCTTCGCGCTAGCGATTCTCGATAGGCACCCATTCTTGATGATCTGGGCCCGTGTAATCAGCACTTGGGCGAATGATGCGGTTATTGGCACGTTGCTCATAAACGTGTGCAGCCCAGCCCGTTAAACGACTCATCACAAAGATTGGGGTAAATAGTTTGGTTGGAATGTCCATGAAGTGGTAAGCCGATGCATGGAAGAAGTCCGCATTACAGAACAGACCTTTCTCTCGCTTCATCACTGATTCAACACGCTCAGAAACCGCATATAGATGTGTATCACCAACTTGCTTCGATAACTCTTTGGACCAGCGTTTTATTAAGGCGTTGCGAGGGTCACTTTCACGATAAATCGCATGACCAAAGCCCATGATCTTGTCTTTATTGGCTAGCATTTTCATGATGTTCGCTTCCGCCTCGTCGGGCGTTTGCCAATCTTCAATCATTTCCATCGCCGCTTCGTTCGCACCGCCGTGAAGTGGCCCACGAAGCGTACCGATTGCCGCCGTGATACAAGAATGAATGTCTGACAACGTTGATGCACAAACACGTGCTGCGAATGTAGAAGCATTAAACTCATGTTCAGCATAAAGAATAAGCGAGCAATGCATCACTTGTTTGTGCAGCGCAGATGGCGCTTTGTCTGTAAGTAATCGCAAGAAGTAACCACCGATGCAATCTTCAGTCTGATCCTCGGTGTTGATACGCACGCCATCATGACTAAAGCGGTACCAGTAACAGATGATGGCAGGGAACAAGGCTAGCATACGTTCGGTTGCTTTCAGTTGCTCCTCGAAGCTCATTTCCTGCTCTAGGTTACCCAATACAGAACAACCCGTGCGCATTACGTCCATTGGGTGTGCGCTTGCAGGAATTAACTCTAAAGCTTGTTTTAGCTCGGCTGGCAAACCTCTAAGGCTGAGTAGGTGTGTCTTGTACGCATCAAGTTCTTGTTGATTCGGCAAGTGACCGCGTAACAGAAGGTGAGCCACTTCTTCAAACTGTGCGTTGTTCGCAAGATCAGTAATATCGTATCCACGATAAGTTAAACCAGTTCCCGTTTTTCCGACAGTACATAAAGCTGTGCTTCCTGCGCTTTGACCACGAAGGCCCGCGCCACCTAATTCTGCTTTCTTTTCTGCAGTTTGAGACATTGTTTGAACTCCTTTTCTGTCTGACTTTTCCCTCTCTGGGGTGTTTTTAGCCAAACGAATTTCACGTTATTAGATGAGATAAATTCCGATTATCTTTTTCTTGGGCTTCCGTCTATTTTTGCTTTTCCCCCGCTATTTCCCTTCAGAGAATAACTGGTCAAGTTTGTCTTCGTAGTCGTGGTAATTCAGGTGCTGATACAACTCTTTACGTGTTTGCATCGAATCAACCAGTGCTTCCTGATTACCCACTTCTAGCAAATGTTTGTAGACCGTTTCAGCAGCTTTGTTCATGGCACGGAACGCACTTAATGGATAAAGCACCATGTCCACTTTTGCTTTCGCTAGCTCATCGCAGCCATACAGCGGTGTCGCGCCAAATTCTGTAATATTCGCCAGAATAGGAACGTGCTTTCCGGTCGCTTGCTCAAGCGCATTTGAAAACTGAAGGTACTGGTCCAGCTTGTTCATCGCTTCGGGGAAGATCATGTCTGCGCCAGCTTCCACACACGCAATCGCACGCTCGATTGCGCTGTCCATGCCTTCAACAGCTAACGCGTCAGTACGAGCCATAATCACGAAACTTTCATCATTGCGTGCATCAACCGCGGCTTTTACACGATCAACCATCTCTTGCTGGCTGACTATTGCTTTGTTCGGACGATGACCACAACGTTTCTGTGCGACTTGGTCTTCCATGTGCACCGCTGCCGCGCCCGCTTTTTCCATCGCTTTGATCGTGCGAGCAATGTTAAATGCACCGCCAAAACCCGTGTCGATATCAACCAAAAGAGGCAAATCACATGCGTTAGTGATGCGGTCAACGTCAACCAAAACGTCGTTTAATGTTGTGATACCGAGATCCGGCAATCCGTATGACGCATTTGCGATACCGCCACCAGACAAGTAAATCGCTTGGTGACCCAAGTTTTTTGCCATCATGGCGCAATACGGGTTTATAGTGCCGACAATTTGTAGTGGATTATTTTGTTCAATGGCGAGTCTGAATTTCGCTCCCGGTGTTAAGCTCATGACGAATTCCTTCTAGTCTTTGTCTAAACTTTCTGTATGTATAATTTGAGATTGGATGAGCTTTCGACTTCCTGATATGTGTCTTCTCATCAACATTTCTGCAAGCTCTTCATCGCGATTGCGAATGGCTTCCAAAATGAATTTGTGTTCGGTGAGCGCCTCATTCGGGCGAGATTGCGCACGTGGCGACTGGTAACGATACATCCGTAATAAGTGATAGAGTTCATCACACAGCAGAGATATTAACTTACTGTTTCTGCTCGCTTGGATGATGCGATAGTGAAAATCAAAGTCACCATGTTGATGGAAGTAAGACGCGCCTTCCATTTGGTCTATATGCTTGGAATGTGTCGACAATAGCATTTCCAAGCTTAAGAGCTCTTCTTGCGTAATGTGTCGCGCAGCTAACCTTGCTGCCATGCCTTCCAATGCTTCTCGAACGGCATAAAGTTCTATCAGCTTTTCCGGAGAAAAAGTGGTCACTCTGGCCCCAACATGAGGAATTCGCTCGATGAGCCCTAGCCCCTCTAAGCGCATCAATGCTTCACGCAAAGGCCCACGACTGACTTGATATTTCTTTGCTAGCTCAGGCTCTGATATCTTATGGCCAGGCTTCACATCGCCATTAACAATGACTTCAATCAGTGTTTCGGTCAGCGTTTCGGATTTGGTGTGTTCTTTCTCAGAACCCAGCACTTTATAACGAGCTTTCAACTCAGAGTTCATATTCAGATACTCTTGTTACCGACATCGAAATGTCTACAATTTCTTAACCTGAATATAAAGTAGTCGATCAAAGTGTCGACAATCAAGTAAATTGTCGACAATTTAGACTAAGGTCGTAGTTTAAATGGGCCTAAAATGCCCATTAAGTGCCTTTTTTAGCAGAAATAAAGAATGGTGAGTTCATATTGTCGACAACTTATAAACCTTTAAGCTTATGATCTAAAAACTAAAAGCTCAGCTGTCGAACAATAATCGGATAAAAAACTATTCTTTAGGTACAAATTGATCAAAAACTTGTTGCGAAGTCATCTTTTGTGAAGCGGAATTGAGGTCATAATAAGCTGGCTTTTCATCGGTAAAAATCTCTAAAGTGAGTTTGAAATCTGGGTTATCGAACAAACCAGCGGAAAGAATGTACTCACCTGTCGGCAACAAATGGTAGAAAAGGTTTGTGCCACACTCACCGCAAAACCCCCTCACTCCCCAGTCTGACGACTGATAACGTTTAGGTTCGCCACCTTTAAAGGTCACGTTAGGCCCACAATGCACCGCATGAAGTGCACCACTCGACCATTTTCGACACATAGAGCAATGGCACAGGCTAACCTCATTTTTAACCTCAGCGATGACTTCAATTGCGCCGCACAAACACGTCCCTTTCATTCTCTTTTCCTCGTTCATTTTCCGTCATTTTATTATGGCCTACCAAAGCGTAAAGCCGCGTGACCTAACACCAACTTCTCGCCGTGAACTTTATGAACAAAATAACCGAAATGCTCAATATTCTCTTTATATCTCTTTTACAGACAGATATTTAACACTTAATTAACCTTTACACCAAGTTCAGCTTTAACGCTTACAAGGCATGACAACTGAGCAAAAACAATAAGGCTCAACTAAATAGAGTCGCTAACATAAGGAACGTGAACATGTTAAAGGTACTCAAACCAACGCTCGCCGCTTCAATCATCGCAGCTTCATTTTCATTCAACGCTCTTGCTGCAGATATTGAAAAAATGCACTTTCTTATCCCTGGAGGTGCCGGTGGCGGTTGGGACATGACCGCCCGAGGTACTGGTGATGTATTAATAAAATCAGACATCGTCGAAACCGTATCATTTCAAAACCTATCTGGTGGTGGCGGTGGCAAAGCAATCGCACATTTGATTGAAACGGCTGATCGTCAAGAAGATACACTCATGGTGAACTCAACACCGATCGTCGTTCGCTCGCTCAGTGGGATCTTCCCACAATCTTTCCGCGACTTGACTCCTGTTGCCGCAACGGTTGCCGATTATGGCGCCATTGTTACATCAGCCGATTCTCCTTATAGCTCTTGGGAAGATGTCGTTAAAGCTTTTAAAGAAAACCCACGTAAGGTGAAGGTTGCTGGTGGCTCTGCTCGTGGTTCTATGGATCATTTGGTTATAGCAGCAGCTTTCAAAGGTGAAGGTTTTGATGCGCGTAAAGTTCGTTACATTGCCTATGATGCAGGTGGAAAAGCCATGGCAGCCCTACTTTCAGGCGAAACACAACTGCTCTCTACAGGGCTAGGTGAAGTACTCGAAATGTCTAAGTCTGGGCAAGTGAAAGTGTTAGCGATTACAGCACCAAAACGTTTAGAAGCTGCGCCTAATATTCCAACTCTCACCGAATATGGTAATGAAACTGTCTTTGCTAACTGGCGTGGATTCTTTGCAGCACCAGGCACAAGCCAAGAAAAGCTAGATGAATGGAATGCCGCATTTACTAAAATGTATAACACCGACGAATGGCAAGTCGTTCGAGACCGCAATGGTTGGATCGACAACTATAAAGCGGATAAAGCATTCTTCGCGTTTCTTGAAGATCAAGAGCAACAGATGGGTGACTTAATGCGCGAGTTAGGCTTCCTGAAGTAACAATCGAATTGGGGTCCCTCAGATACCAACCACAATGAATAACGTAGGTTGGTATTTCCCCATTGTATTTGCACTCTAAGTTTCACCGCATATGGACATTGTCGACAATCGGCATGCACACTCCTTTGTTTATATACCCAAAGCGGCTCGACTAGCAGCGAAATGCTTAATTGTTAATGGTTTAGTTTATTCATTGACGTCCATATGCGGTCTTTTTTACTTTTGTTAGGAGTTGAATATGCCTCGTTCAACCAACTTTTTCACCAAAGAGTATTTACTCTGTCGTGACCGCGTCGGCGCAATGATCTTTCTACTCTTCTGTCTTTGCTACGGTTATCAAACCTCGCAGATTCCATTGTTTCCAGGTGATGAGTATGAACCATTCACCGCACGTACTCTGCCAACCATCCTGACTTACGTTGGTGTCGGCCTTTCTTTGCTATTGCTGGTGACAGGACAACCAGATAAACAAAGTGGCGCAGTGCTGACCTTCAATTGGAAGTTACTGATTGCCTTTTTAGTTTTAATGGCACTCTACGGCGTGGGCCTGACGTACTTAGGTTTTGTGATAGCTACTGGCTTCTTTTTATTGGCTGGCTTTTATCTGCTCGGGGAAAGACGTAAACCCGTTCTGTTTGGCGCGTCGTTTCCATTCGTGATCGCGTTCTACTTATTACTCACTCAAGGTTTGGACATCTATCTCGAACCGGGTTTGATTTTCACCATCTGGTAGTCAAAGAAAGGACTGAATTATGTTAGATGGAATTCTACAAGGTTTATCCACCGCAGTAATGCCAATGAACATTATGATGGTGATCGTTGGTTGCTTCGTCGGTACATTTATCGGCATGTTACCTGGACTTGGGCCGATCTCAGCCATTGCTTTGATGATCCCAATTACTTATGGACTAGAGCCCTCCTCTGGCCTTATTTTAATGGCGGGTGTTTATTACGGTGCGGTATTCGGTGGTTCTACATCGTCGATTTTAATTAACGCGCCGGGTTGTTCTTCAACCGTGGTCACAGCATTCGACGGCTACCCAATGGCTCAAAAAGGCCAGGCAGGTAAAGCATTAGCTTTGGCAGCTTATTCGTCTTTCACTGGCGGTACGCTATCTGCCATTATGTTGCTTGTTGCCGCACCAGCATTGGCTAGCGTCTCCCTTAGCTTCCAATCGTCGGACTATTTTGCGTTGATGCTACTTGGGTTATCAGCAGTCGCGGCTTTTGCGGGGAAAGGTCAGGTAATCAAAGCGTGGATGATGACCATTCTTGGTTTGATGCTATCTACAGTTGGAATCGATAAAGGCGTAGGCGTTGAACGCTTTACCTTCGGTTTAACGGATTTAATGGATGGCTTTAGCTTCTTGTTGCTTGCAATGGCGACATTCGCACTGGGTGAGACACTGATGGGCATCCTTAAACCATCAAAAGACACCAGCGATGAAGAACAAGAAAAGCTGAGCAACATTGGCTCAATGAAAGTGACCAAGGAAGAAATCAAAGATGTTGCGCCTGTTTCAATTCGCTCTTCAATATTAGGTTTCTTCACTGGCGTTCTTCCTGGCGCAGGGGCAACCATTGCTGCTTTTTTAAGCTATGGTATGGAGCGCAACCTCGCACCTAAAGAGAAAAAGGATGAGTTCGGTAAAGGCAGTATACGTGGTTTGGTTGCGCCAGAGTCTGCGAACAATGCAGCATCTAGTGGTTCATTTGTACCGCTATTAACGCTTGGTATTCCGGGCTCTGGTACAACAGCAATAATGCTCGGTGCGCTGATCGCTTATGGTATTCAACCTGGCCCTCGCCTATTTGTTGAACACCCAGATGTGTTCTGGTCAGTGATCATTTCCATGTACTTCGGCAACATCGTACTTGTGATCCTGAACTTACCGTTGATTCCGTACATTTCAAAGCTTTTGGCGGTTCCAAGAACGGTGCTTCTACCGATGATTTTATTCTTCTCAATCACCGGCGTTTATTTGGTCTCTTTTAATACTATGGATGTGTTCGTGATGCTGATTGTGGCTATGGCTGCCATTGCACTTCGGCTCGCTAACTTCCCGCTCGCACCTTTATTGCTGGGCTTCATCCTTGGAGGATTAATGGAAGAGAACTTACGCCGCGCATTAATGATTTCAGATGGAGAACTGAGTTTCCTATGGGAGCGTCCTATTACCCTTACCTTTACTGTTTTAGCTGTATTGGTATTGGCAAGTCCACTAATCGTAAAGCTGATTCAAAAGTTTAAAGCACAGCCAGTCAGCGTTGAGCAGTAATCGCTGTCTCTTTCAACCTAGATAAAGCCATCCATCGTGATGGCTTTATCTTCCGCCCTCCAAATCGTTCGCTTATTGTGCAGATGGTATTGACAAATCACTGTCGTTATATGAAGGTGATTGTATGAACACACACTTAGCGCAACTTAACCAACGAATTATCATCATTCCATAGGAATGGTGGGATTTTTTGATGCGCTCAGTATTTATCGAACCCACCCATAACGGTGGGTTTTCTGTCTCTACCGTATGGGAAAAGCTCTCTTGGAGGCGGTCACAATGCAAAAAATAGCAGTTTTTGGTAAACCCGGCAGTGGAAAATCGACGGTAAGTAAAGTAATCGCGTCGGCTACCGGTCTTCCTCTTCATCAATTAGATTCAATAGTCTATAAACCAAACGGTGATCCCGTTGAGCGTAACGTTTTTGATGAAGCCCATAGCAATATACTAAGCTCAGATCGTTGGATTATAGATGGCCTTGGACCGATCAGCTCTTTTAACGCTCGTTTAGATGCAGCCGATACTCTCATTTATATTGATCTACCATACTCAGTAAGCTATTGGTTTGTGACGAAACGTCTCCTTAAAGGACTTTTCATTAAACCTGAAGGTTGGCCTGATGGTAGTTCGGTACTGAAAGGAACGTTACAAAGCTACAAAGTTCTTCAGCAATGCCCTGCATTCTGGAATGATGACTTTATGTCTCGCCTCGAGGGGTACTCTCAAACTAAAGCCGTTCATGTCATCAAAAACGTTACAGAACTGAACAATTTTGTTTTGGAGCGGGTAAAGTAAACCTCATATCAGAACATTAGAGCATGTAGGTTGGATCATCTGAAGCTCTAACAATGAAAAAGAACATAACAAGGATTGTTTATGCTTTTAGAACTCGTACTTTTATTCGTTGCTGGCGTAATTGGTGGGATCATTAACTCCATAGCAGGAGGCGGAAGCTTTATTACTTTTCCGGCTCTATTGGCAGTTGGTGTTCCTCCTATTATGGCTAACGCAACAAACACGTATGCTTCATGTGCGGGTTACATTAGCGGAGCCGTCGGGTTCAGAGAAGAGATCATGAAGAACAAGCATGAACTGCTGTTCACAGTCTCATTCAGTTTAGTCGGCGGCGCTGTCGGAGCATATCTGTTGCTCAACACGCCAGAATCGCTATTTATGGAAGCTATCCCTTGGTTACTCTTATTTGCCACCGTGCTTTTTCTCACCGGTTCTCGTTTAACAATGCTAATCAAAACTGTCGCGAAAGAGCACAAACATGCTGGCATACTCGGAGCAATCGCGTTGGGTTTACTACTTGTTGGTGTCTCTGCTTACGGTGGTTTTTTCAACGCAGGTTTAGGGGTTATTGTTCTGAGTTATCTGGTAGTAGCTGGTCACCAAGACATTAATTTAATGAACGGTTTGAAATTGCTCGTATCTACGTGTGTTTCACTCATTGCTATCGTGATTTTTGTTGCCAATGGCTCCATTGATTGGCACACAGGTAGTGTTGTTTTGGTCGGTACGTTGGTAGGTGGGTATCTTGCAGCTCGTGTATCTCGTCAACTGAATCCCAATCATGTTAAAGGGTTTGTTGCTCTTTCTTCTATTCTCATCACTCTCTACTTTTTCATTGATGTTTATGTTTAAGCAAAACTTGTACAAGTGGATAACACTCCTAAAAAACGCTAGCGCGAAAGATTAATGCAGATAGCCTAACGATTTTTTGTGTCACTCCAGCGAGGTTAGGAATCTAATAGCACTACACTGAGCGGCTAATGAAACCATTTTGATCACAAAGTGCTCGGATGGAAGATCCTGTATCACGCTCCTTCGTCGCTGTACAGGATGACAAGAAATAGAAATATGCCACTCGCAGTTAAACGAGTGGCATTGTTCGAGAAAGATGGCGTTTTACATCAATAATAAGAGAAAGTAACGCTTACTTAATCAGCCCTACTTCTTTGTAGTATTTGAGCGCACCTGGGTGAAGAGGCGCAGATAAACCGTCTTTTACCATTTCCTCTTTCTTCAAGTTTGCAAACGCTGGGTGGAGACGGCGGAAATCATCGAAGTTTTCAAATACCGCTTTAACCACGTTATAAACCACATCTTCTGGTACAGCAGTAGAGGAAACAAACGTCGCGCCCACACCAAAGGTTTGAACATCACTATCTGTGCCACGATACATACCACCCGGGACATTTGCGACACGATAGAAGCTGTTGTCTGCAACCAGTTTTTCTACATTAGGTCCAGCTACCGTTACGATATTACTATCACACGACGTAGTGGCTTCTTTAATCGCTCCACTTGGGTGACCAACGGTATAAATCATCGCATCAATTTTGTTATCACAAAGTGCTTTTGATTGCTCTGCTGCTTTTAACTCAGAGACAAGCTTAAAGTCGTCGTTACTCCAACCATACTGGTTCATTAGCACTTCCATAGTACCTCGCTGACCAGAACCAGGATTACCAATGTTAACGCGCTTACCTTTCAAGTCATCAAAAGTTTTGATGTTCGCGTCTTTACGTGCAACGACAGTAAACGGTTCTGGATGAACGGAGAATACGGCGCGCAGCTCTTTAAAAGGCCCGCTTTCTTCAAACTTACTGGTTCCTTTGTAAGCATGATACTGCCAGTCTGATTGCGCGATACCGAGGTCCAATTCACCAGCACGAATAGTGTTGATGTTATAAATCGATCCCCCAGTACTTTCTACCGAACAACGGATACCGTGCTCTTCTCGCGATTTGTTAACCAAGCGACAAATAGCGCCACCAGTCGGATAATAAACCCCTGTTACGCCACCGGTACCAATCGTGACAAACGTTTCCTCCGCAGACGCAGAAAAGCCTGTTGTGAGTGCAGCCAAAGAAGCCGCAAGTGCGATTTGCTTAAACTTAAACATTGAACATCCCTTTTACTTGTGTTGATGACCGTTTAAGTATAGCAACCGTTAACAATTTGATAACGTTTGAGTTCTCATCCTTGGCGGTTAGCTTAGTAATCACCATTTTATTGGCATATTCTGCCGTTATATAATGGCTCTATATAAGCGTAAACCGTATAGTCTAGAAAATTAAATCTTTAGACTGATATGTCCATTCTAAATTATCTATTAAATAGAAATACTCAGGTCAAATTACTATAATCTTGTTAAATAACCTTTATTCTATATAAATATGATGAGTTATAACTCCAGCCAGAAGACATGATGTACTTGAAATAAATAATACGAATGAGAGAACAAACAATCGTTGAATATGAATTGGAACCTTATCCCTCTTCTCTAACATTTTATATCGTTTCGCATGAAAAGTGCTCAGAAAAACAGTTCCATATTGTAGTACTCCGTGACCTGATAAGAATATATTCAGAGTGTAGTATCGAACTCCATTATCAAGAGCATCTTCAAGATACTTCAACCACTTGGATTTCAAATAAATAACAAACAAAACCCAAGTAAATATACCTAAAATTCCAACCGTAGTCAGATAAATCACTAAATCTGATGCTAAACTGATATCTTCCATCTTCGACTACTTATTAAGTTGAGTTTTATATAATTCTGTTCCCAAATACTCACCAATCGAACTACCATATTTTGTTATTGAGTATCTAATTACACCCTTCACTACAAAAAATTCTTAAACACACTTTTTGTGAATAATAATGGCACTTTAACTTAATTTTACGCAACAAGGCTACTATGAAGTTGTTAGCTTTGAGCTGAGTTCAACAAAAACAGTAACTTTTATGCAATGTAACTCACTACGTTATATTGCTTTACAAACAAATCACCCAGTAAATATCCGTATCTAGTTTAGATAGCTGAAATAAAAAAAGCGTTGTATAAACAACGCTTTGTAGTTAGTGAAACGGATGGTTACACCGTTGGGACTGACGCTCGCCACGCTTGGTTCTGGCTATCTGAGATAGATCGGAACAAGTCACGTAGCTCTTTCAATAAACCTTCTTGGAAACCAATGTTTTCATCGGCTTTCTGTTTGGCTGCTTGTGCGCGAGTCGCTTGTACTTCATCATCTTTGCTGCGCGCTTGCGCTTTGGTTTGCTCTACATTCGATGCTGAGTTTGCCATCTGGCCCAAAGCTTGAAGAATCGCGTTCTTCGCTTGGTTTGAGCTCATCAACTTATCGAACTTACGGCCACCACTTGTCAGCTGCGCTGTCGTGTCTGCGATATTGTCTTTCGCTAGTGAGTGCGCACGCTTAACCTGATCTTGCTGCGTTTTAGACAAGCTATTGTTATTTAATAACTCTTCTGCTTGATCGAAGCCAGCTTTTTGCGTTTTCAGTACATTATTGCTCGCCATTTCATTCTTGATTTCTTTCCCTGCTTTGAAAGAACCAAGGGCACCAATAATTGCGGTAGCACCCGCTAGTACACCCGAAACGACTGCCATCGCGATCATCGCGCTTGCCGAGTTGTTTAGTTCTGCCGCTTGGCTTTCTAAACTCGCGACGTTTGCTTCAACAGCAATTTCACGTTGTAGCACTTGCTGCTCACGGCTCAGCTTTGATACTTGATACAACAATGTTAATAGCGTCAACGATTGTGATACCGCATCTGATGGTGACTTGATCACCTCCTCACCGTTAAGCGCTTTCATCGTTGTGCTCATTAATGAGCTCACCGTCGGCGCAAGAGCACTCATTAGGTTTGTAACAACTTGAGCTTGGTTACTCACTGTAGGAGCTTTAGGTGTCTCTAACTGGTAGCGTGCTGCACCAGAAACACCTGACTCACTTTGGCTTTTAACGGCGCCCGCTTCAAGCTTTGTTTCCGGCGCTTTTTCTGCTTTGTTGGTTTTAATGGTGTCGCCTAAACCGTATAGTTCACCACGACCCGTTCCGCCTACTTTATCTAGCATAATAAACTCCTTATACCGTTGCAGGACGGCTTAACACCGTTTGCATAGTTTCACTTTTCGCTTGAATCATTTGCATGATGAGGATCATCAGCTCTTGGAAGTCTTCCATCAACTTACCAATCTCTTCTTTGAGCTTATCAATGACAGCCTGGCTTAACGTCATTTTGGCTCGAAGGTCTGTGATATCAGCCTGAATCTCTGTCACGTGAGCATTGTTAGCAGCGTGAACACTGTCCGTTGCGCCTTTACCCACGTTGACGGCAAGATCGACGGTTTCTGCGCCATAACGAATCGCTTTCGCTGTTGTTGTCGCAGCTTTTGTGCCCATATCCGCCACTTTCGCCATGTTTGCAGCGGCTTTCGTAGCGATTTCCGTGACCTTTTGAGCTACCTTACCAGCACCTTTCGCTGCAAGTTTCGCGATACCGCCAGCTGCTGCACCACCAAACGTCACAACAGCTCCGATAACCGCGACGGCGATTTCTAATGCCATTACGACTTTGTTTAGCACATCGACATTTACGCCCGCTTCTTTTAGCGCATCTTGAACGGCTGGCTCTTGCAACGCCATGCTCACTGCTCCCATAACGCCACCAGCGATCATAAGTGCACCGGCTGCTGCACCAACACCCGTTGCCACCATTACGGCACCAACAACAATAGAAACCACCGCACTGATCCAACCAAAGATCTTCGCTGCTAAGCCTGATTTTTGGGCTTCTTTTGCAGCGGCTTCCGATTCTTTGATTTTGTCTTGGTTTTCCACCATCTCTTTTTCGTGCTTAGCTTTTGCGACCTTCACTTCCTGAATTTTCAGCTCGTTTTGAGCACTTTTCAGTTTATCCGTGATAGCAGCAAGCTCTACTTCAAAATCATCAGCAGATCCTGCGATGATTTTGACGGCAATCGAACCTGTTTGGTCTGCAACTGCATGGAGAGATTTTGCAATGGTATCGACGATCTTTTGCAGCTGTGCCATGGCTTTTAGCGTCAAATCATTCACTTTGTCACTAACAGCTGCGTTAGGTGCATCTAACTGAACTTTTACTTTTCCGGTGTTCAGTACATCTGCATCTTTACTCTTCACGTTTTCTACCGTCACAGAAGGCGTCGCTGTAGACGCCGTTTTCTGCACGTTATCTAACGTGGCTTGGCCAGATTCAGGGCTATAAACCTGTGTCTGGATGCGGTCAAGTGCAATAGAACTCATAGTCTAATTACTCCTTTTTATTTCTCACCGCTTCTAACATGATGCCTGCACGCTCATGCAAATCTGCATATTGTGATTTTCCGGCAGACATCTCCTTCGCGCTGTAAAACCCACTCTCTGCTTCTGTCAGTTGTTCCAGTTTCAGGTGACATTCAGCAGAGTGAAAAGGTGGGCGTGGATCATTTACGTCCACTAGCGCTGCGTAGCTGTAGGCGTCTATTGCCTGCAGATACTCACCCAACTCCTGACGAGCCGCGCCAAGGCCAATGAAAAATCGCGCCTGATAATGATCAAGCATGCTGAGTAATTGAAATACTTTCGCTGCTTGCTCAATCTTTCCCGATTGGAAAAAGTTGTAACCTACGGCATAAATATGTTCGATGGTGTCCTGAGACACATCGTGCAACATTTTTAGCGTGCCTCCCTCTTCCAAAAAAGACAGCAGTTCTTCTGCTTGCATTTGAGATGGATCGGTCGCGTTTGTTTTAGTCATGGTTGGTTATCCTTAAATGGCTCGTAGGATTTCTTGTAAAATACTGTGGTACTTCTGAACAAACTTGTTCATCGCTTCAACGGTCGAGTTGTATTGAGAACTGGTGTCGTTCAGCTCAGTGGTTTTGATTTGCACTTCATCGTTAAGCAACTTGGATTTAGCACTGACAGAACTAGAAAAATTAGACAGTTTTTTCGACTTCTCTTCGTCTTGGTACGACGCACCATCACCGATAGTAATACCTTGTGTTTGAAGGAAGTCTCGATGGTTTGTTATCTTATTATCCGTCAAATACTTGTACTCAGGTGAAGCTTCAAAATCCGTTTGATTGCTGTAGTTAAAGTCACTAGCTTTGAAGTTACTTTCTGGATATCCCGGTTTATAAACCCCATCAACACTTTGCGTAGAGTGAATTTTTGATTGCACAACACCAAAAACTTTAAGCTGTATTGTGAGATCCTCTAATGCCTCTTTCTGGTCATTACGTTTCTCTAAACGGTTAACACGACGCTCATTTAGTGCAAGCAGCACTTGCTCATCAAAACGGTCTCCAATGCTGGACTCAACAACGGCCAACAAATCACGAGCCGTTAGAGAGTGCTCTGCTCTCACCTCGCGATCCGCTTTCTCTTTATCGGTGATATTGAGTAGACGCTCTTTCAATGCCCCTAAGTTCTTGCGCAATGCCTCGTATCGCTCAGTAAATGAAGCCCCGGTAGATTCACCTTTTACTATTTTTTCAAACTGTAATCGGATATCTCGTTCGGTGTTTTCTTTGATCAAATTAACTTGAGCTGCCGTTATTTGTGTCTTTTGGACATCGGCTATCGCGCTGTCCTGGTAAAAGTCGTCGATTTCTATATTTGTTAAACTCACCGCGAAGTTGGCGAACAGACTAGAAAGGGTCAAAGGCTCAGTTCCACCAATGACAGTATTAAGTGCTGCTTTTAGATTGTTCGTTCCACTCGCCTCACCATAAGCTGCGCTATATTGGCCTTTCACTTGAGCGGCCATTTCATCTAACGCTTCTTTAAGCTGCTGTTTAGAAATACCAGGAGTCCAGGTAATTCTGCTAGCTAGCGCACTTGCGTCATCGGTGCTTAAAGTAATACCGATGCCTTGAAAACTACTTTTTAATTGAGCTGAGACTTGAAGGGCGAAACTCTCTTTAGTCAACAGAAAATCCGAGCTCTTCAGTTGCGCGAGATTAACGGAACCTAAGCTACTAAAGGCATTGCGAAGAAAAGAAATAGAAGCATCTCTCACTTCACGGGAGCCCATTTGATTAGCAAGCTCTGCAACAAAAAGAGAAATTTCTTTGGTGGCATTAGCCAGACCTGTCTCGGAGAGGTTGGCGATCTGCTCCGCTTGGTTACTCTGAGTGCCCAGATTAAATTGACTAACAAACTCAGTAGACAACGAGCTATCTACGTTTTCCGTCAGTAACTTACTAAACCAAGCCTGAAACTGATTTGATAGCGTTTGGTTTGTTTGAGCATTAAACTCGGCTGCGGTTAATTCGCCATCTGAGTTAGAACTTTGTAGCGACTTTATCCAGACAGATGCGGTGTCGGTCAATGATATACCAGCAAACGCGTTATTTTTCGCTTTTAGGCTTTCAAGTGTATCAACATAAAGCGCGATGCTTTGTGATTCCGTTTGTCCCGAGATAGTTGGCAATGAAGAGATTAGAGAGGCAAGTTGCTGAGTCTCTGCTTCACCCAGTACAGGGGTAAATGCCTCTATCAAGTTTTGTTGGAAAGTGGGTAATGGTGCACTACTCGCAGCTGTGTCTGTTGCTCCTGTCGTAGAGCCAGTCGTTTTCATATTCGTCATTTCCAAACCTCTAAATCATCATGCCGCGCATCACTGTGGGACGCTTTCTGCGTTTACCTGACGTACCTTGTAGCTGAGTTTGTTGTTGCCGGCGGCGCTGGACTTCGTCTATTAGCTCTTGCTCTGCACGTTTCATGGTATCTACTGGCGCTTTTATGCCGCCAAGTAATACATCCCCCGCAACAGGACCAACACCTAAGCCTTCCAATAGCTCATTAAAAATATCGGTTCTGTCTTCAGCTTTTCTAATGGCAAGCTCAGCGTTCTCAATCGCATCGGTAAACGGTTGCTTCATCTTGATTCCTATCTTAAAGCGGGTCATCTCATCGGTGCTGTCAGTAACAGTCGTGAGTTTTTACTTTTTCAACTTTTTCAAAGGTCTATAATCTGCTAGGCGTAAACAGTACCAGTCTTCTAGCTCATCATGGCTTGCACCGCATGCTTTTAGATAGAACTGTGCCAATCGCTGGCTGCTCATGTTGCTACCACGTAACACATCGACGTTGCCGCGAATGACCCAATCGGAGGGATAAAGTTGAATGGCATGTTCAGCCAAGAGAAATAAGCCGGCAAAGGGGTTACTCAACCCCAATTTTGGACGAACGCGTTTCAGAAGAACGATGATGATTTCACCGTCCTCCACCCGAAAAACGAGCTCTAAGCCTTCAACTTCAATTCGATAACCAAGTTGAATTTCACTTTGTTGCCAAAAGTATGGCGTCACTTCGATCCCCGCTTGCGCCAGCGAGAGTATTAGTTTTGTTTTCATTACATCCCCACCCTTCCAAGTGGCTGAATATTGATTTGCTGGGTTAGTTCTTGAAATGACAAAACGGGCAGATCGTAGTATTCCGATTCAATAAGCTTTCGCACATATCGGCGTACATCCATAGACACAACTAGCACAGGTTTATTCGGCATGCGGCTTAAGTCACCAATGGTCTGTTTCACATCACTGACAAATTGTTGCGTTACTGACGGATCTAACGCCAAGTAACTCCCTGCTGAGGTTTGACGAATACCGCTGCGTATTGTGTCTTCGAGATTTTGATCCAATAAGTAAGCGGGCAACATGTTTTGTCCGCTTGCGTATTTGTAGCAAATGTAACGTTTTAAGCTGGAACGAATGTACTCCGTCAGCTGTACAACATCTTTCTCTTTTTGGCCCCACTCAACCATCGCTTCCAAGATCACGCGAAGGTTTCGGATAGAAATGTCTTCAGAAACCAAGCGTTGCAAGATTTCCGTCATTTTTTGCAACGGAACAATACGCTGGGCCTCTTTGACTAGCTCCGAATAACTGCCTTCCATCTGCTCCAACAGATAACGCGTCTCCTGAATACCAATAAAGTCTTGTGCGTACTCCTTGAGAACATGAGACAAGTGGTACGTTAAAATCCTGTCGGGTGTGAGAAAACCGACATGACTGGCTACGAGTTTTTGCTCATAACTCTGTGCCACCCAAATGCTAGAAATACCGGGTAGAAAATCTTCATCTTGCTCATAAGGCACGCCTAATAAATCGATCTGCTCATTCCCTTCTGTCACCAAGAGTTGGTCTTTTACAATTCGTCCTCGTGCAACCGGAACTTCTTGTAACTGAATTAAATATTCGCCATTTTGCATCCCCTCGTTAAAACGCAGGTGGATACCCGGGAAAGGCACGCCGAGGTCGAGATATAGTGCGCGCCTCACCCTTGCTAGCTCTTCATTTAATGCGACTGCTTCCAAGCTTTCCTGAAGGCTCGCGTCAAGATCAATCAACAGCGGGACCGTCATGGCGAACTCTTCTTGCTCACCTAACTTACCTTTACTGTTTCTAGAAGGCGTAGGTTTGCTTGGCTTCGCTGCTGGCGAACCGGCCCCTTGCGAAACAAAGCTTGATAAGTCGGTGCTATCTGATTCAGCTTGTTTTTTCTGTTGATAGAAAAGGAAGAAACCACCACCACCAACCACGGCGGCCAAGACCAGAAAAGTGATTTTTGGAAACCCAGGGATGAGTGCGAACAGCACCAAAAGCACACCACCAATAAGAAGTGCTCGTGGCTGAGCAATGACCTGCCCACCAATATCCGATCCAAGATCAGAAGAGTCTTCATGGGAAACACGCGTCACGATAATACCGGCGGTAATCGCGATAAAGAGTGCCGGGATCTGCGATACCAAACCATCGCCAACGGTCAAAATCGCAAACAATTCAAGTGCTTCAGAAGCACTCATGCCTTTTTGCGTTACCCCGATCGTGACGCCACCTAAGATGTTGACCACAATGATGACCAGACCCGCAATGGAGTCGCCTTTAACGAACTTCATCGCGCCATCCATCGAGCCATACATTTGGCTTTCTTTTTCAATCAGTGATCGTCGGTGCCTAGCTTCGTGTACGTCAATTACTCCGGCACGCATGTCACCGTCAATACTCATCTGCTTACCAGGCATCGCATCGAGTGAGAAGCGCGCACTAACTTCTGCTACCCTTTCTGAGCCTTTGGTGATCACCATAAACTGAACAATGGTAATGATCAGGAACACAACGATACCGACCACTAAGTTACCGCCCACAACGAAGTTACCGAATGTATAAACGATTTGACCAGCATCGCCTTGTAGCAAGATCAAGCGGGTTGTCGTGATAGATAAAGACAGACGAAACAATGTCGTGATCAATAGCACCGCAGGAAATGCAGAGAACTCAAGTGGCGTGGTGATGTAAATCGCTAACATAAGCAGCACCACCGCAATGCTCATGTTGGTGCCAATCAGCACATCCACCAGTGCGGTAGGAAGTGGCAATATCATCATAAAGACGATCGCGAGTAACATCACCGCAAGCATGATGTCTTTGCGTTGCCCTACTTTGTTTAGAATATCGATCAACTTATTCATGTGATTCACTATTTAAAGATTGCAGATAGCGTCGGTGCGCTTGGCGTGCCCCATCGACGTCATTTTGTTTCCAACGCGCTTGGCTTAAACAAAACCAGAGTCCTGCCGAGTCAGGATGAAGGTCAGATTTTAATAAGTGCTCACACACCTCAATCGCCCGGGTATATCGACCACTTTGTAAACACGCCACAGCAAGTGTTTGCATCGCCTCTTTGTGCTGCGGTTCTATTTCTAGAACCGCATCGAGAATAGAAATGGCATGCTCCGGCTTTTGGTATTGAACTTGTAGCGCAGCGTGAACAAGTAAGAGTTCAATGTCTTTGGATCTCAACATGTTGGTTAGACCTGAATAAGGAGATTGAGCGCCATAGTGAGGTAACGCTGATCTAGTTGCGTACTTTGTAGCGTTTCAGATGCTTTGATAAAAGAAGCGGAGCCTGAATCCTGTGCATGAACTTGCAGCTGAGCTAACGTTTCATCAAATTGTTGACGGTATTTTTCTGGACGCAACAACTCTGAGTGCAGCAGCTTGGGCTTAGTTAACGCGATGAGATATTGGTCTGAAGGCCTGAGATCATAGAGCTTCTCTAAATGTGTAGCGACCGCCTGACCATCAGGAAGCAATTGAAATCGCTCTGGGAAATCGGCCTTAACTTCACTATGAGTAACATGCGTAAAGGCTTCGATGCCTACGTTTAAAGTGCTGACTCGAGTCATGAGCCTGCCACATCGTTATGTAGACGAGCCAAAAGCGTAAACGCTTGCTCTAAGGTCGGAAGTGTTACTTCTTCTCCTTTTAGCCTTGCTGAAAAAACCAGAGTTTGCTCATCTAGCAAGCCGGTTTTAATTTCGAAAGGCCAGCCTTGATCGGCATGACACAAACACAGTGCACTTTGAATCATGTCACTGGTTTGATGCCAAGATAACGCTCGAGACAACATCAAGAATAACTGCTCACCCTGTCGCTCAATATGCAGCGTACCACTTTGCTCAAAATCCAGCTGCACCCGTCCAGCTGATGAGAAATCGACGGCATCGAGCCCCATTCCTCGGCAAAATTCATCGACGGATGCATCAATCCAACTCATCTTCCCACGCTTCCTCTTCTTCTATATCAATGGCTTCGTCTAGCGCCTTTTGTACCGCTTGGATTAAATTCTGTCGTTGTTCTTCATCGGCGAATACGTCAATTGGGATTGCGCGAACTAACTTATGGAACTCTCGAAAAAAATCGATTTTTTGTTCTACCGCCGTCAATTCCATTGCGTTGGCGACTTTCCATATCTCATCACTGCTTACCCATCGCTGCTCTACCAACGCAATCACATCAGCCATCAAATTAGAAACTTGATAAGCCATAATTCGTCCTTTCCGGTTTAAACATTTGGAACAGCTGACTCACACGATCTTGCAACGTATTTAGAGTTTTGAGTTTTTGCATATCGGACATCAACCACTGCAACTTAACCGAATCGATACTGCTACCTTGAACACTAAGATCTGCACTCATGCCTTGCAGCATAAAGTCAACAGCGGTCGATACCTCCTGCTCACCAAAGCGCGCCACCACATCTTGATAAGCAGCGCCGAGCCCTTGATAACTATGAACGGTATCGCGGTAGAAGCCGCGCAGCTGATGCAAAGAGCTAAACTCTTGCTCTTGGCTATATTCATCAGCAAAATTTGAGACACGGATTTCCGTATCAATTTGAGACCATGTATCTGGGTTTTGCTCGATTCTTAGAAGTGCTTGGTCAATCAGCGCTAGTAGGTGTTTACTTTCTGGACTCGCACTCAAAAACTTTTTAACGGCTTTTAGCGCGAGGTATTGATGGCTTTTCTCCTCGGAAAACCCATTCAAGTAGGCTTGTAATTGCGCGATGGTCGAGATATTTCCTCCCGCCATTTTTGTAGCCAAATCTTTGATCTTTTGATTCTTTTCAAGATCAGGGACTTTTCTTAAATAGTCCGAAACGAGTTCATGTGCTTCATTAACTCGAACACCACTGTCTTTCACTTTGCGCTTAGTCAGATCTTTCTCTGCTTTTTCGGAACCGAGTGAAGTGAGTTCTTCCATCGCATCAAAAAGTGATTGTGTAGCATTGTGAACACGGACGGTTTCACCGCGATAATTGCCTTTTTGTGAAACGTCGGGGCGAGACGATTCCAACCCGTTTTGGATAGACGCATCAAACTTTGGATTTGTTGCGATATGATTGTTGATAATACTCATTCACTTGCACTCCTTCCGCACAATACAGGCGAATTATAGAAAGTGCGCTTTGTTGAAGCTGTCAAAATCAGACGTGTTTTTTTAGTGCGCTTTCAGTTTTCTAAAAACTCCCGACTGATATTCACTATAAATTGATTCTTATACTTTCTATCCTCTCAGCATCAATCATTGCGCATATTTTTACCTTGAACGATTTCTCATACATCACTGATATCCAACAATCTGCGATTAAACACACGCGTTTGATCCAAATTCGCGGGCGCGTTACACAAGTCACCGGCACCATTATCAAAGCTGTCGTCCCTGGCGTTCGTGTAGGTGAACTGTGTGAGTTGCGCAATCCCGATCAAACTCTGTCTTTGTTAGCGGAAGTGGTTGGCTTCCAGCAGCATCACGCTTTGCTCACCCCGTTAGGAAATATGTTTGGGATTTCCTCAAATACAGAAGTAAGCCCAATGGGCAAAATGCACGAAGTGGGTGTTGGCGACCACCTGTTAGGTACAACGCTTGACGGGCTTGGACGTCCTTTCGATGGTACGCAGAGTCAGGAACCAAGTGCTTGGTATCCTGTTTATCGCGATGCGCCACCACCAATGCAACGTAAACTGATTGAAAAGCCAATCTCTCTTGGCGTTCGATCCATTGATGGGCTACTGACCTGTGGTGAAGGTCAGCGCATGGGTATTTTTGCAGCGGCTGGCGGGGGTAAAAGTACCCTACTGGCAAAACTGATTCGCTCCGCAGAAGTTGACGTGACCGTTCTCGCCTTAATTGGTGAACGCGGACGCGAAGTGCGCGAGTTTATTGAGCATGACCTAGGCGAAGAAGGAATGGCCAAATCGGTTTTAGTGGTCGCTACCTCTGATCGCCCAGCAATGGAGCGCGCCAAAGCCGCTTTTGTTGCCACTTCTATCGCAGAATATTTTCGTGACCAAGGTAAACGCGTGCTACTGCTGATGGATTCTGTAACGCGTTTCGCCCGCGCACAGAGGGAGATTGGACTAGCCGCAGGCGAGCCACCAACACGACGTGGCTATCCGCCTTCCGTTTTTGCCGCTTTGCCAAAGCTGATGGAACGAGCTGGACAATCAGACAAAGGATCAATTACAGCACTGTACACCGTGTTGGTGGAAGGTGACGACATGACAGAGCCTGTCGCGGATGAAACTCGCTCAATTTTAGACGGGCACATTATTCTCTCGCGTAAACTTGCGGCAATGAACCACTACCCTGCGATTGATGTACTTCGGTCAGCAAGCCGAGTGATGAATCAAATCGTTGAATCCGATCATCAGGCGTCTGCTGCTCATATTCGCGAAATGTTAGCTAAGTATGAAGAAGTTGAACTGCTAATCAAAATTGGCGAATACCAACATGGTGCAGATAGCCGAGCGGATATGGCCATAGCACAAAGTGATGATATACGCGCCTTTTTACGCCAAGGCACTCATGAACCAAGCGATCTTGATGGCGCTATCGCTCAACTTAAAGGGATGGCGAAACAATGATAGAACGCCTATTAGAAATCAAAAAAATTCGCGCTGAACGTGCGGATAAAGCCGTCAAGCGTCAAGAATACCGAGTGTCAAACGCCGCAGCACAGGTTCAAAAGGCCGAACGTTCTGTCGCGGACTATCACGTTTGGCGCCAGGAAGAAGAAGAGCGACGTTTTGCTAAAGCAAAACAACAAACACTCGTTCTCAAAGAGCTAGAAACATTAAGACAAGAAATCGCGTTGTTAAGAGAGAGAGAAGCCGAACTTAAACAACGTGTGGCCGAGTCAAAAAAAGCGCTTGAAATCGAACGCTCGGCACTTAAAGAAAAGCAAAAAGAGGCGCGACAAGCCCATAAAACCAAAGAAAAATTCGTTCAGTTGCAGCAACAAGAAGTCGCGGAAAAATCGCGAGAAAGGCAATACCAAGAAGAGCTCGAACAGGAAGAGTTTCGCACTGTCGACATTATCTAAAGGTTCACTATGCGCATTACCCCAACAACTGAAACATCGAATACGCTGCACAAATCAACGCCAGAACAAGCGCCTCTCGAGAAGGAGGCCGAGCTTCAATCACAATTCGAGCATGCAATGACGAAGAAGCCTAGCAAGGGAAAGGAGTCTATCGTTGGGAATCCCCAAAAAAATCATACTGGCGAAGAAGACATACCGCTAAGGCATAAGACATCTCAAGGTCTAGATAAGAAACCTAACCTATCGAACCAAGAAGCCAACGCTGACAAAAACACCTTCACTTTAAACGGTCAAAGTGACGTCGTCACTAAGAGAGATATAGAGAAACCGCAAGACGACGCAGCAAATAGCGAAGAAATAATTAGCGAAAACAATAAATTGCTTAAAAATGATGGAAAAAGCGATGGCGACACAGTTCTAAGCTCCCCTTCTACCGAGCGTGTTGATCCTCACTTTCAAGCTCAAGCTCATTTGAAAGATGATAAACCGACGCCGATGGATAAACATACCTCGCCGGATTGTCTCTCTACGCTTGAATCTGGCTTGCTTCCCCAAAGTGCGACAGAGACAGAGCTCGCTCAAGATGGGATTAACATTGTTGGCTTAACGAAAAGGCAAACTGAAAAAACGCACAATAAGCGTGCAACTCCGCCGCTACAGAATACAGGCAAACGATCAGACCAAACTGGTGGCCTGCCTGAAACCAAGCCTCTTGAAAAAATCGTGACGAAAAGCGCACTAGTCGCCGTTAAAACGGATGAAGAAAAAGTGCCTTCTCAACCCCTTGCAAGTGCGGTAACACAAGGCGATGTCATCCTAAAAAGTGTTGCTTCGCAGGCTCAACCAAGCCCAACGCGAGACGTAAACCAATTACTCCAGCAATTGGTGGATAAAATCTATGTTGCTCTGCCAACCGCATCGGACAACAAAGAGGTTCGGCTGTTTCTAAGTGAAGGACAATTAAAAGGTGGCGAAATCCACATCAAGTTGGACGCTCAAGGGTATAGCGTGACGATTCGACAAGAGCATGCCCTTTCCATTATTAGCCAGCAAGCTAGACAAGATCTTGCTGAACGGCTAAACCGATTCGGTGGTGAGCAGCCACTTCGCTTAGCGATCAGCGAACAAACTCAACAGCTCGATCAACAACAACATGAACAACAACACTCACGCCAACAACGCAGCGTGTATGAAGAATGGCAAGCGGAGAATGACCTATGACACCGTTAATAATACCCAAAGTGGATGCAGAAAGTATCGCGCTCAGCAATCAACTTTGTGCAAAACAGTGCCACTTCCAAGGGACTGATGGTCAGAGCGTATCGATTACTGTTGCTCAAATCCCTTCATTTGAAGGGTTCCGTTTAACCACGTTGATTGGAGGGCAAACCCTACAAGTAGACTTTTCTCGTGCGCAGCTCCAACATTGGCTGAAATCGACCTTAAATGCTACTGCGTTTGAGTCCCTGCCTAACTCCCTCCAGTTAGCACTTTTGAGCTCACAGATAGAACCGCATAGTGAGGCAATCAAAGCGCTATTTGGTCAGTTACCCATTCTTAGTCAACTACAGCCGTTAGAGGCGAGCCAGGCCCAAGAGCATACTTTAATGTTAACCCTCAATAAGCCTAACGGCTCTCTTTGTTTGTGGGTTAGCGAAGGATCAGACGTGTTGTTGGATGCGCTACCAAACAGCGCTGCTCTACAAGCTCGACACCTCGCTTTACCTGTGTGGTTAAGTCTTGGAAGGACCCATTTGACGTTAAGCGAATTTAATTCGCTCGAGCTGGGAGATGTCATCTTTTTTGACGATGGTTACATCGCCAAGCAACAAGCCATTTTTCAAGTATCTAACCAGAATCTCTGGCGCTGCCAGCTAGATGACCAAACTCTTCACATTATTGAAAAAGAAACCAATATGAATGACGTAAACACTTCAGAAATGTTAACCGACCACCAGCAACTGCCTGTGGAACTCACGTTTGATATCGGCCATCAAACCATCACGCTAGAGCAGCTTAACCAGCTTCAGCCAGGGTACGTATTCGAGCTAAACCAGCCTGTATCTAAGCCGGTAACATTGCGTGCCAACGGCAAAATCATTGGTGAGTGTGAACTGGTTAATGTTAACGAACATTTAGGTGTGCGCGTACTGGAGCTGTTCGGTGGCACGCAGGAGCCAGCATGATCCAGTTACCCGACGAGCTCAATCTCATTGTCAGCTTAGCACTGCTGGCACTGATCCCATTTATCGCCATGATGGCGACGTCGTTTGTGAAACTCGCCGTTGTATTCTCACTGTTGCGTAACGCTCTCGGTGTACAGCAAATTCCGCCGAATATGGCGCTTTACGGATTGGCTATCATTCTGTCAATTTTCATCATGGCTCCCGTCGGGTTTGAAACCTACGACTACGTAAAGCAGCATGATATCTCCCTTGAAGATTCTGCAAGTGTAGAAGGCCTCATTGAAAGCGGTTTACAGCCTTATCGAGAATTTTTGAAAAAGCATATTCGGGAAACCGAAGCCATATTCTTCACTGATGCTGCACGCACATTGTGGCCACAGAAGTACGTAGACCGTTTAGAGTCGGACAGTTTATTGCTCTTACTGCCCGCATTTACCGTCAGCGAGCTTACTCGCGCTTTTGAAATTGGCTTTCTGTTGTACTTACCGTTCATCGCTATTGACCTAATTGTGTCGAATATCCTACTCGCGATGGGGATGATGATGGTATCGCCAATGACGATTTCCCTCCCCTTCAAATTGTTGCTTTTTGTCTTGCTTGACGGCTGGACAAAGCTCACCCACGGCTTAGTGTTGAGTTACGGTTAATCACGGAGAAAGTATGCATTCTGCTGAAATCATTCATTTCACGACTCAAGCATTAACCCTAGTGTTGTACTTGTCATTACCGCCGATTTTAGTCGCAGCATTGGTTGGTACATTGGTGTCGCTTATTCAGGCGTTAACTCAGGTCCAAGAACAAACGTTAGGCTTTGTGGTCAAGCTTATCGCGGTCATTATTACGCTGTTCGTCACAACGCAATGGCTAGGGGCAGAGCTCCACGCCTTCGCCTCGCTTGCTATGGATAAAATTCCTCAAATACGATGAGTTATCACGACTTACACCAGACTTTATTTTTGTACAGCCTGACGTTACCTCGGTTAATGGCGTGCTTCATCTTTTTGCCTATTTTGAGCAAGCAAATGCTAGGCGGCACCATGGTGAGAAATGGTGTGCTTTGCTCACTCGCGCTGTTTATATTTCCGATGATTAATCAGCAAAGCTTGCCCGCAGAAACCGACGGCATTTGGCTGATAATGATTTTGGGTAAGGAGGTATTAATTGGGCTATTGATAGGGTTTGTTGCTGCTATCCCTTTTTGGGCGATAGAAGCGGCCGGTTTTCTGGTCGACAACCAACGTGGGGCTGCCATGGCAAGTATGTTTAACCCAACGCTAGGCTCACAATCCACACCAACAGCGGTATTACTGACCCAAACGTTGATTACCCTGTTCTTCTCTGGCGGGGGCTTTGTCACTTTTATCTATGCGTTATTCAAAAGCTATACATCTTGGCCGATCGTGGACTTTTTCCCAACCGTTAGCGACGCATGGGTGAGCTTCTTCTACGCGCAATTTGAACAGCTTATGTGGCTTGGTGTGTTGATGTCCGCTCCACTAGTGTTGGCAATGTTTCTTGCTGAGTTTGGTCTGGCGCTTATCAGTCGTTTTGCACCGCAATTGAATGTTTTTTTCCTTGCCATGCCAATAAAAAGTGCCATCGCGAGTGTTTTACTGATCGTGTATCTCGGAATTATGATGGATCACTTTGAAGTACAGTTTTACGGCATTACCCGATTCGCAGAACAACTCAATACCATTTGGCAATAACGCTTAGGATTCTTTATGAGTGCAGAAAAAACAGAGCAACCCACCGCAAAAAAGTTACGCGATGCTCGACAGAAAGGTCAGGTTGCCAAAAGCCAAGAAATCGTATCGTCTGCATTAATTTTGGCGCTCATAATTGTACTGTTTGCGTTCGCCGATTATTACATGTCGCACATCTCAGCGCTTATTCTCCTACCAAGTAAGCTTGCTTATCAGGGTTTCCAAGATGCGCTAGTCGATGTCGCTATCGCCATCGCAAAAGAAATTGCCTATCTACTCGCTCCGATTATTCTGGTTGCTGCACTCGTCGCCATCTTTTCCAATATGGGGCAGTTCGGATTCCTATTTAGTGGTGAATCCGTTAAACCCGACATCAAAAAGATCAATCCCGTCGAAGGGGCCAAACGCATTTTTTCCCTTAAGAGTGTGATTGAGTTTATCAAGTCGATCCTTAAAGTCTCTCTTCTTTCCTGCATTATCTGGGTGACATTATGCGGTAACATCAACGCTTTAATGCAAATTCCAACTTGTGGGCTAGAATGTGTCCCGACCATTACTGGCGTCATGATTAAACAATTAATGATTATCTCTTCGGTAGGCTTCATCGTCATCGCTGCCGCAGATTTTGCGTACCAGAAATTTGATCACACGAAAAAGCTCAAAATGAGCAAGGACGAAGTGAAACGCGAATACAAAGAGATGGAAGGCAGTCCAGAAATAAAAAGCAAACGTCGTCAGTTGCACCAAGAGCTACAAGCCTCCAATCAACGCGAAAACGTTAAACGTTCTAATGTATTAGTTACAAACCCAACACATATCGCGGTTGGCCTTTATTACAAGAAAGGCGAAACGCCCCTGCCCGTCATCACTTTGATGGAAACCGATGCGGTAGCCAAACGTATGGTCGCAATCGCTAAAGAGGAAGGCGTGCCTGTGATGCAAAAAGTCCCTCTTGCTCGTGCACTATACGCCGACGGTAACGTCGACCAGTACATCCCAAGCGATCTTATTGAGGCAACTGCGGAAGTGCTTCGTTGGTTGGCTTCGTTAGAGTCCGAGGCGGACTAACAAACCACATCCCATTCAAGATCTGGGCTTACAACTGCCCAGCTTTCAACCTCGATACTTTCAACGCTATAATGCGGTATCCTTTAACTGTATGTTGTTTTTATGAAATCTAGCTTAAGCATTCGCTCCTACACGAAACGTATGAGCCGACATACTCATAGTGATTATCATCAACTGGTGCTTCCTCTCCAGGGCAACATACATATTGATATGGATAGCTATGTCGGAAAGGTGGCGGTTGGCGACTGCATAGTCATCCCCAAAAGTTGTGCTCACGGGTTTAATGCCGAAGAGTCATCACGCTTTATTGTTGCGGATATGACCACTTTGCCCACTCATTTGATGGATAATAGTGTGGCTGTGTTTTCGATTAGCCCGCCTCTACTGAGCTTTATCCAGTTTGTCGAAAAGCAACTTGAGTATCAGGTTAATGATGAAATTGAAAACTCAATGGTTGCAACCTTCTATCTGTTGCTGGAGCAGCAAAAGCGGTCTCGCTCCGTGGATTCGCGTATTCGAGATGTACAGGTTTTGATCGCCGAGCAGCTTGATCAGCCACTCACCATTGCCTCGTTAGCGAATGCCGCTTGCTTGAGTCCGACGCAGTTTAAAAAGCTTTTTAAAGAGCAGCTAAAAGTGAGCGTCCATAAGTACATTACACTACAACGTATGGAAAAAGCCAAAGCACTACTGACTCATACAGACCTTCCAGTTCAGTTGATAGCTGAACGAGTTGGTTATAGTGACCTTTCCGCGTTTAGTCGACGGTTTTCAATGCATTTTGGTATGTCTCCTAGAGAGTTTTCCCGATAGTCACTAAAATAGTCTTCTGGAACAAGTATTCCGTCTTTTCAGCACAAAAATCTCTATCGCTTTCTTTTATTCTTTCTACCCTAAAACAGCCATTCACTAGGTAGAAATTACAGTGTTAAAAAAACATTTCACCGACTATCAATTAGGAACTTTATCCATACTTTTTGCTTCAACCCTGTGGGGAACGACGGGCACCGCTGCCAGCTTGGCACCGGATGTCAGTGCTCTCGCCATTGGCGCATTTTCTATGGGTATTGGTGGGTTTATGCAAGCATGTCTATCTGCGAAGTCACTGAAGAGAGATTTTCGAAAAGTCGTACATAAGAAGAAAACGTTACTGATTAGTATTATCGCCTTAGCCACCTACCCACTGGCTTTTTATTCATCAATGCGATTCGCTGGTGTGGCTATTGGTACGGTTATTTCTATCTCCACTGCTCCTTTCTTTTCTGCTTTGTTAGAGTGTCTCTTTAGCCGAAATCAGACCATAACCAAGCTCTGGATGATGAGTTTCGCAATCGGGGTCATTGGCATTACCTTGTTGCTGGCTTCTGAGTCATCCGCAAATAGCTTATTTGATCAGGATATGAAGCATTGGGGTGTATTACTTGGCCTATTGGCAGGTTTGACGTACGCCATTTACTCATGGGGAGTAAAGGCTATGATTGACCACGGCATTGAATCGCAAACGGCCATGGGAAGTGTTTTTGGTATTGGTGGAGTTTTGCTTCTACCAACACTTTTCATCACGGGTGATAATCTATTTGCATCGTCAACTAATACGACGGTCATGCTCTACATGGCCTTGATTCCAATGGGGTTAGGTTACGTCGCTTTTGGGTTTGGGCTACGGTTTGTTACAGCCAGTGGAGCTAGCATACTCACGCTATTTGAACCTGTTATCGCAGCAGCACTAGCAGTTGCGATTGTTGGGGAAGAAATTTCTTTCATTGGTTGGGTTGGTATAACGTTGACACTTGTGTGTTTGTTTCTTCAGTCGAAAAGTTAAATTAAACCGATATTAGCCAGCCCCAAAAAGGAACGCTGACGGTAGATAAAGTAAGGAGCAGCACCTACTCCCTACTTTACCATTTGAAATTACACCCAGCCTTCTGCCAAGTACATCAATCGCAATTGACTTGGTGAGCCTAGTTTTTCTAGCGCATCTAATTGGACGTCACTCAGGTTTGGGCATTTATCAAGATAAACTCGTCCGTTTGCTGCATCTAGGGGGAGCTTGTAGGTGAGCTTTTCGTTTATTTTACTTGCTTCCCCTTTATCAATCGCTCGAACAGCTGGCATGAGCCAATCCCAATCTTCTCCTAACAGTTTTTTAAACGCCCCGTTAGCAATAGACTCGGTTTTACTTGGTGCATCCTCTGGGCTTAGCTTCAAGATAGAGTCTACATCAGGAACCAAGTGCTCACTTGGCTCTGAACCCAACATCTTTTTCAGTGTTAATCGAGCGGTTTCCATCTCTTGTGCCTCTTTAGGCGCTTGAGGAGAAGTCATTACAGTATTCTCCTTAGGACCAAGGTACGCCATTAATGCGCGGACAGAAGCCGGATCTTGCATACTGAAGGTAAAGTCTCCTTTGGCATTAGAAACTTCAAGCCTTGGTAAAACACCAGACATCTCACCTTGCATGAGTTGTTCTTTGACTTCTGTATTTAGTCCGTATGCTCCAGCTTGGTTCGCCACAAAACCACCGCCGCTCATGATAGCAGTCGTTGCCGCAGAACCGATTGCCTCTTTTGCTATCGGTGTGACGCCCACCGTTGCTACAGAGCTAACACCGAACGTGCCCAGGCTCCCCGTCGCCATACCTAACGTAGCTCCAATGCCACCTTCAGCCGACAGTATCGCATGACCTTGAGCCAAGGTTTGCTGCATCGGCATAGAAAGACGTTGATCTCGCCCTGGCAGCTGTGAAATTTGTTCTAACTGATGATGGTAAGCCTCAGCATCACCATTTACGGCCGCTTTGTGCAACTCTCTACCTGTAGAAATCAATAAGCCAACGCCAGGTAATGCCAAGTTAATAACGGCGTTCACACCAGAACCTTTTAGCTTTTCTTTGCCCATCTGTAACAGTTCAGCAGCGAAGCCATCCATTTTTCCTGGATACTGGGCTTCTAAACTCACCTGCATACGCGGATCTTTGCTGATCGCATCAAACGTATTTTTAAGCTGCTGGTACGTATCGCTGCTCACTTTTATTTCATCCAATAGGCTGACAACTTCTAAGATTTTACGCTCAGTAAGTGGCTCACCGCGATAGCCTGAAGGACTCACTAGGGAGTAAGCCAACAGCGCAACCTCAGGTTTTTCTTGCTTAAGTAGCGCCTGCTTTAAATCAAGGTGAGTTTTGATGTTTTCTTGGAAAAACTTAGTGTATTTGCTTCTCAATACGCCTTCGTGAATAGAAGCAAACTTATGACCTTTGTGGAATGTGGAAGGTTCTTTTACTTCACCTCTTTTACTGATCACTCGATCATCTTTTTGCGCAGCAACTGCACGAAACTGTTCTAGATCAGGTACTGGGCTTTGGCTGATTTTTTGTGTTGTATTAACCATTTTTCTCTCCTACACACGAAGTGATTGAACATGAGCTTGTTCATGATTAGAGGTGGTTGGAATCGCTTGATCCAACATTGCGAAACGCGCTTGCCACAGCTCGGCCTGTTCAATAACTTCGTGAAACCAAGCGGTAAGGTTCGTCGTATTTAGATGCTCAACGGGTTTACGTCCTGCTAAGACAAGCTGTCGACCGTTTGGAGCCAAAGCAAGTGCGAGGTTGCCACTACCAATTCCTTGATAGTTAGCATGAGCAAGAAGCTCTAAACCTTTTAGTCGTTGTTCACCGGATTTTTCTAACCCTCCGAACGTTACAGACAACATCAAATCATCCGTATCTGTCGCGATGAAATACAACATGTAGCGATCATCGACCAGTAGCTGACAACGTTCATTTTCTTCAAAATTCAGTTCGGGCAACTCATTGAGTTGGCAAAACTCCAAGAGCAGTTGTTGAATCGTGTTCATAACTTTTTCCTTTTGTTTCAATAACTCTATTGAACAACGATTGCAGATTGAACGATGTCGGTAATGGCTTTATTTTTGTCACTTTTTCGCCTTCATTGTGAGGTTTTCCGCAGAAATCTCGCTCTAAAATCGAGTTGCCAGAGTAATAAAAAAGAGCAGCTCAGAGCTGCTCTTTCAATAAAGGTTAGATGCTTAGCATGGTGTATTTGCTCACTTCTTTTGCAGAGTGACTAACCCAGTTTATGGCTATCAAAAATGACTTCTGTTGGCGGGAACATATTCGAAACAGGTGGTCGTTGTGCATCTCCAAACATTGGTGCACCGAATGCAGATGTCGCCCACGGGTCAACAATTTTCACATCCTTACTCCACGTTGATGGATCTTTTATGTCGCTCCCCTCTTGTCGACCAACCAGTACATAAAGGTGTGTACCTGAATGACCCTTTTTAAACGCAACCACTTCTACTTTGGGTTCACTTTCAGGTGTTCCTGACATGCCTTGAATCATCTCAGCGGCGGCAGCAAAGGCAAATGTAGTACAGCAGCCAGCTTTCGCGGTTTGTACTGCCTTAGCAATGTTCTGTAGAGTGCTTAATTGCGGTGCGGTTCCTCTTTGTGCTGCAGCTTGAACTCCGTTTGCGGACATCGTCGCTCTGTGATCTTGCATGATTCGCGCTTGATCCGCGTGAAGCTCTTTTAGTCGTGGCTTTCCTTTTGTTTCATAAAACTGTGACCCCTTAACACCGAACGTATTTAAGTCCGTACAGGCAAAATCACCAAGCTTTTGAAGGTTGGCTTTATGTTCGTTGATAAGCGCGACACTCGATGAGGCTTTATTGGTTTTGGAAGAAGAGGCTGCCGTTTGTGAAGTGGGCCAATTTGAGCTAGGACCAGACGACAATCTCTCAAGATTTTTCAGGCTCCCAAGCGTTAACTTGTTTTCACCGTTCAACACATTTTTCAGCATCAGCTTCGCAACATCTTTAGGAATACCCTGCTTAGTAAGCAGGTTCACTACAATATCTTTCGCTTTATTCTGGTGGCTAATACGCGCGCTGATACTTTTATTTTTTGGTGCGCCCTCTTTAACAAAAATATCTTTACCGTTGTGTGCTCGAACCTCTTTGTCGTCAGCTTGATTTTGTGTCGCCAAATGTGACGTTAACTGACTCAACGAGTGCATTTGCGATGTATTAATATTGACCATGTGTGATGCCTTAAACTTGAATAAATGCGTGTACGTCTGTTTGGCTAAAATCTACAACCGTGTTGTTTTGAAATAACTGTCCCCAAGTATCAACTAATTCGTTCAACTGAATGATTAAGTTAGCAATGTTGGTGAGTTCACTTCCAGCCGCGATAGCAACTTGAAGAACAACGTCTTTGCGTGTTGGATTCACACAAAACTGCACACCACCTGTTTCTCGATACAAGAAGTTGTATTCAAGTAAAACTTGAAGTTTATCTAGCGTAATATCATCTTGTTCTATAAGCAGGTTTTTGGAAATCAATAACTCGCCTTTTTCCTCTACGAGCAGAACATCGACACTGTTGTTTTCAGCAAAATGCAGTGACCACATTTGATTGTCATACGCTGTCACGCGCTCAAGGTTCAGCACTTCTCCTAGCTCAGAGAGAAGCATATTAATCTTTCCTGTATCCATGTTGTGTCCTGTCTAATTTATTATAACTAAGTGACATCGATATATTTATTGCAGCGAAGCCACTTGGGTATAACGGCTCATTTAAATAAGCGAATAAGGATAAAAGAGATTTTATGGCGAGATAGAAACCGACACTTTATTTCAACGTCTCATTTTTATTGCTATTAGCCGTTTTATTGAGAAGAAAAATTAAGGTTAAGCTGGAAAATAAAAGAGCGGCAATCGCCGCTCCAAAAATTAAATAGAAGTAAAAAATCACTTAATACCGTGAAGGCTATTTTCTGCATCCATAGCTAAAGGATTGAACGAGTCGTTACGAAGTTCTGCTATCGCGTATAGCATGCGACCCATGCGACCATTTCCATCGGTAAAGCCATGGTACCCGATAACTCCGGCGAACAAATGCTTACCTAAGTCTTTATCTTCTACAGGGTTCTCTTTCAAAAAGCCTTCAATGTGCTGCTTTAACATGCCCTCACCGCCAATACTTGAAGGCAAAGTGCCACCCGAAATATTTGGCCCTCGGTAATCACGCTCAACATTAGGCACCAATCGAGCGTGTAGCTCTTTTAGGTTTTCCATATTCAATAAATCTTTACCATTAGACGCGTATTCTTTCAGTAAAGACGTAATATTTTCGGCATCGTTTCCTTTAGAGTTAGAAGCATTAATGATCCACGCCGCAGCTCTTTCAACATTATTGGTTACGCCACTTTTGTTAAACGCGTCCTCTGCCAGTCCTTCAGCGTATACACCTTGGCTTAGATCGGTGCTTGCTAGACCTTCGATATGACGTTGCGCCGATTTAAGATGCATCACCTCCATATCAAACACCGCTTGCATTTGATTAATGCTACCTGCCGGGTTTTTCTGCGCTGCAGATACACCACCGCCGTAGTCTTTTACTACACGTCCAGCAAGCAACTTCGCTGCACTTTCGCCAATCAGTGATGTGAGGTTTTTACCAGAATCGGTTTCTAACATTGCCTCTGTCATCGCTCGCTCAGCTAACTGGTTTAGCTCAGCAGAGTTCGACTGAACTGATTTACTGTCTAACTTCGCAAAGGCATTTAAGACATCTGATGCGGTTTTTATGCTTCCATCTTTGAAGAACATTTGTCCATGCTCAACAGAAGAAGCAGCTTGTAAACGCTGAGCTTGTCCTTGCTCATTATCAAATACGGCTTTTGTAAGGGCTTTCGCTACCGATTGTGGGCTACCTTCGCGAAACAGTTTTCCTGTCGCTTCAAAAAATCGCGCTACTGCACCATTCGTAGGATTGGCGCGAGTAAATTCTTGGGTCGCTGCGTTGATTTGGTATTCTTTGCCACCAATACTCAGCTTACCTTCGTTAAGTATCTCGTTACGAGCTTGCGGCATGGCGGCCTGCAACGCGCTAACACTTCCAAAACTGATCATGTTTTAAACCCTTAATGTGGAAAAATGAGTGGTATTCGTTTCCGGTACTTCGGTTGTTTTATTGGTTACTTCTTGTGTATTCGCACTTTTTAACCACTCGATGAAATTCGCAAATGACTCATCGAAAAAAGATGCAGTTAGCAGTTGCTGAGGCAGGTGTATGAAACCGATATATCCGGTCTCTTCCTCCCAGCATACCGCTGGAGAGCCTTGCGTTAAGGCACCTTTCATATGTTGATGCAAAATATCAGCACTCGGTTTATCACCTGAAATTAGCCCGATAAGCGTCACACGATCTTCTTGTGCACGAATTGTGATTGCTGTGTTTTGCTCAACGAGTAGATGGCAACAATCATCCTCATCAAAAACCAACGGCTCCAATTGGCAGCGGCTGGCAAAATCTGTCAGTAAAGAAGTTATAAATCCATTAGCCATTCGACTAAATAATCCTATTTTTGTTGTTTTAGAGGCGCTGCTTGGTTGCAACACTTATCAACTAAGCAGCTTTCTTAGGTGTATTCTTAAGGATTTATGGCAGTGAATATTTTAGAAATGGTCGGATTTTTTTTGTTTAAAGGCATTAAAATGAAAAAACTCAGCAAGTGCTGAGTTTTTGAGGTTTATTCATGAATCGTAATTTTACGCTCGCTGAGCTGCTTCACCATGGCTTGCTTTAATGCATGCAGCTGTCCATCAATACTGGCGTCGATGATCCCAACTTCTGTTTCCAAAATGCAGCCTCCATTTTTCAAGCGCGCATCTGCTACCACGTCAACGTAACCGACTTCAGGGAAATCACTTAATACACCAGCCACCTTTTCTCTCACCTCAACAACCTGCTCTGGGTGGACATGTAAAATGACCTGCTTTTGGTTACTCACCAGTTGCAACGCTTCTCGAACTACACTCACCGTGGTATCGACATCATCGAAGGTATCGATGATCTTACGTACTGCTTCTAACACCACACCTGTCATTTTTTCTTCGACTTGCTGATAGTAGTCATTACAACGTGCTAAGGTTTCAACCATCGTTTGCGCATTTTCAATCTTGGCTTGTGCAAGGCCATCTTGATAACCACGTTGTTTTTCGGTTTCGTAGGCTTGTTGGGCATTAGCAATGATGCTTTCAGCTTTGGAGTTCGCGGCTTCAACTAAGTGTTGCGAATCCAGATAACTGGCATAATCTTTCGCTTTCAGCACCTTTAAGCCAGGTGCCAGCTGCAAATTGTCTGTTTTTATTTCAACAAATGAAACCATTGAGGAATAACCTGTTTTGCGATTTTTTTTGTGAGTCGATACGCCAGATCTCGTTGATCCGCTTCCAACCAGTTAGCTGTTTCTGCGTTTTCGCTAAGTTGCTTTTCTAATTTGAATTGCCAACGAAGAACAACATCTTCCGGTGAGTTAATCAAAATAAACCTCATCCAAAAATATCCCAGCGCCCTCATACTTGCTTCAACAGACCTTTCATCCAATAGTTCTGGTAACGAACGCTGCCAGCCTTGCGGCCAGCTGGATAACAGCATAGGCCCGTTTTGAATTAAGAACCGAGCGCCTTCCAAACCAAAAACGTTGTTCAGAACCTGTTTCGGGCGTTTTAAAACAACGCCTCGCATTGCCACACAATGTAAAGCTCCGCCCACCATCAATACGAGTTGGTTCAACGCATCCGCTGGGAGCAACGCCAAGCTATGGCAAGGTTTGTTAAAAGCCGTCTCAGGAACGGGAGATAACGCCCACTCATTTATGCACCATTGGTTAAACATGGGGTTATCTCTCCAGCCTTCGATATTTAGTAACCAAGGCTGCTTTTGCTCTATCCAACTTCTATGGATGTACTGGCAAGGCGCATAGTTAAACTGGTGTTGTACCTGCGCGAGTGGTGTTTCTGGTTTAACCACGCTTCGTGTTCCTACGACACCATGTAAAAGTAGCGATATTTGAGCCGATGAGTGCCGCTACCAAGAACACCAAAATGGCGATAAGATTATTCGCCGTCTCTTTGGTGACCTGAACCGACAAAATGCTTTTAAATTGATTGTTTTGAGTAGCAACTCGAACCTCTGATGAGGGTACCATCACTACGCTGATTCGATCGTAGTTCAGCCCCTCAATGCTATTGTTCACTAATAATTTGATCTGCGGAACATATGAATCAAGCGCAATATCTGCTGCGTGTTTAATAAATACGGAGGCAGAAGCTGGAGTTGGGCGCTCTCCTGGACGCAGATCTTGATCTTCCAAAACAACATGAACACGTGCCACCAGCACGCCATCAATCTGAGATAAGGTTGACGAGAGCTCTTGAGATTTCGCGTACACCAAACGGGCTCGTTCTGCTAATGGTGACGAGATCAAATCGTCTTTAGGAAACACCTCTTTCAGTGTAGAAAACTGCTCTCTTGGATAACCTTTTCGCTTTAGCGCATCTACCGCGAAGGCGATTTGAGAACTGTCTACCATTAACTTGACGGTGTTGTCTTTGTCAGGTTCTTTTGTTGCAACGACACCTTCGGATAGTAAGATCGACAACATCTCATTACCCTCTTTCTGAGTAACGTTGGTGTATAGCTCGGTCTGACAACCTACCAGAAACAACGTGAGCATGATGAAAACTGCTCTCATTTTATTCATCATCACTATTGTGCCTTCAATAAGGTTTCTACGTTTTGTGTGGTTTTACCCACGGTTTTCGCGATCAGCTCTTCTTGAAAAGTAATGCGTGTCAGCGCCCACTGCATTTGCAGTAATTGCGCCGGATCATCACCCACCATCTTCATGTTGTCTTGCAGGTTACTTTTCGCGTTATCGATAGTGTTTTTCAACTCGCTGATGTTTTCTAGCAAACCTCCCTCCAGGCCATTACTTGCCTCGGGAACCGACATGGCTTGCTCAAAACGTTCGCTTAAACCGTCTTCGACTTGCGCATCCTGCAACTTATCAATGTTGGTTTGCATCACCTCGGTGTACTGCGTGTTTATCATATGTACTCCTAAGATAAATCTAACTTGTGACTGTGAGTCATGATGTTTTTCACCATCGCATTTTTTTGGATCATGAAGCTAAGTTCATCACGAACCATGTCCAGTGTTGATGCCATATCAGGTAACGACCTCAACTCTGCCCAGCAATGCCATAAGGCTTGTTCTTTCTGGGCACCCAGTGGAAAATGCTGCGCTAGCATTGCTTTTAGTGCTGTTTTATCAGCAGGTGGTTCGGCAATAAGCTGTCCCGAAAAATTCCCTAGTAACTCCTGCTTCAACACCTTTAACAAATCAGATTGTGGCTGCTCGTTGCCTTTTGCACTCTTCGCCTCATGAAAGGCGTACCACATTGCCTCTCGTTTAACTTGAGGGTCGGAAAACGCTTCATTTAACGACGATAAGACACTTTGTTTACTGACAACCTCTGCGTCTTTTAATGATTCATACCACGCTTTGATCTCCGCCAGTTTCGCTTCTGTTTTCTCTAGCGTCTCTTTTGGAGAAACATGTGAAACTTGCTCTTGCTTGTCACTTCGCTCCATGAGTGCTTTCATCTTGTCTTCATCGCTCCGCTCATAATGGCGCGACTCCGACTGACGCAAAGATTGGTGTTGAAGACCTAGGTTACTCGAATCAATTATCATCCAAGATTCCTAATGTCCTGAGAAAAGCTCGCAGCAAATGCTTGGCTTTCTTCGCTTCCTTGTGACGCAAGTTCTACCCAGCTTTCCGCTTTGCTCAGTAAACCGGCTTTGGCAGAAGCAAGAGCCGCTAAGCTGATCAGATCTGGATAGGCGTTACAAAGTGGTTCGAGTAATTGATGAGCCTCTTCATACAAGCCTTTATTCATGAGGCTCATTGCACGAATCATCGCAACGGTCTCTTCAGAACCTGAGCTTGCTTCAAGGCCGTCTGCAATCGTGTTGGCTTCTTGATGACGATGCATACCTGTTGCCATCAGCGCGATTTCAGCCAGCAGTTGGCGCGTTTCTCGTTCCATGCTTTACACCTTCTGGAGAATCGACTGCATCACATCTTTAATCGCACGAGTGGTGGTCGCATTGATATTGTAAACAACAGACCATTTGTTGATCGCGTGCTGAAGCTCGGCAAGCTTTGATGGATCATCGGCATTGGTTTCTAGGTTCTTGATGGCTGCCGTCACTTCTGTGTTGGCATCTTTCGCTTGTTGTTCTAACTTAGCTTTAACATCATCAAGGTTTACACTGTTACTAGCATCGTAAAATGACATAAGACTTCCTCGTATTTTTTAGTTAGCTTCGTATGATTCAACGACCGCATGGGCGGCTGTGTAAGCTTCATACTGTTTGAGTAGCAATTGGTACTGCTGTGGTGAGCACCCTAAATCCAACTGACGTTTCACCACCGCTTGTGCTTCTAAGAGCTTGCTCTTAATCTTGTGCACTTCCGCACCGTTTGTGTCGTTATTTAAAATTTGTTCAAGATTTGTCATTGTTCGTCTCGCCTTCATATCCAAGTTCTATTGTTATCACCCGCCCGCCTTTAACCAACTCAATACCAGCAGGTGTAACACTGGATATTCGGTAGCCCTGAGGCGTTCTTGCACCGACCATATAGCGAACGTTATCGGTCAGAATCACATATGGAACCTGGCCAAAGTTAACGCTACGAAACGGGAAATCGATGTTGGTGCCTTTACTCACCTTAGGTATGGATTTCAAAACTAAGTACGGTTTCTCACCATATTGTTCCCGGAAGTCTCGGGTCACACCGTAAAATCGAGTCGTTTCGATATCATCAAGCTCACCACGAACTTCGATGCGATCACCGCTGGTGACCAACTGGACTTTCTTCAGTAGCTCCGCATCCGTTAATAACGCTTTTAGCGTATCCATGTAGGCACCCGCTCGCTGCAGTTCAACCTTCCACGCAATAAGACCCGGCACGTCTCGCTCCAAGATTTGTTCAACTTGGTTCCAGCGGCTTGCATCATCGATATAGCCCGTCAGCAGCAGTGTGCCGGTCTCATCGCCATTTTCGACTTTCACTTGGTGATAGCCGAGGTTGCGCAAAATAAATCGAACCCCGCGACGGATTTCTTCCATCGTTCTTAAGTCACTTTTGTAATTGATGCCCAATACATCAATTCGACCAAGCAAATCGAGTTTCTGTGTTCGGTCTTCAACATAGCCCTCTAAGACTGCTTGGCGTGCGGCGGCATTCCATTCCACGCGAACGTCGCTAAGTTTGAGCTCGCCTAAGATGTTACGTACCAAAACAATGGGTTCTGCTTCTGTAACAATTTCATTGTTGTTTCCGTTAGCTTGGCTGTACCACATACCGGCAAAAATGACACTCGGGACAAAACTACAAAGCAAAGCGATGAGCGTTGTTTTTTTCCAGCTAGAGCGTTGCACAGCAACCACAGGTGTATTCTGTTGGCTAGATTCGTCGCTGACGTTACTCACAATTAACGCATCTTCCGCGTATCCCAGAGCGAACTTCACAACGCCGACCGAGACAACAGCATGGCGTGACAACTCGATACCATCACCTGCAACAGCGATGTCTTCACTGTTAATATTTGCCTCTTCGCAGCCTCGTAAAATGACCGAGTCTTGCTGGCAAACGAGGGTGAAATGGTTCGCTTCGACCCCAGCATCAGACAGTACAAGATCAGCAATAAAGTCGTCACTGCCAAGCACGAGAGCACCTTCAGGTAAGGTGACTTCTACTCCGGTATGCACGCCTGATAAAATACGAATTTTCCATTGCTGCATCGCGGTTAAGACTCCTCTGAAGGGCGCACACACTCACTTTGTGAGTCATCACATTCCAATACTTTCACCCGCCAACCCTTTTGCCCTGTTGGTAATTGGCACTGCGTTAATTGAGACGACTTTTGCTGTGACAATAAGTCTTGTTGATAGCGCTCGGCTTGAACCCTCGATGTGCAGCTATATACTTCCACTACCGATTTAAATTCAGCGCTATTGTTGGAGATGTTGTTAAGCTTGCCGATACTTGGTCGCAAGTCATATTCGTTGCCAATCAACACACTATCGCCAATACCATCCACAACAATTCGAGGTTCTAAAATAAACATTCGTACTGTGCGGCGCTTAGTGTTGGTATTACTTCTAAACAGCGCGCCTAAATATGGGATGTCTCCTAGCAATGGCACTTTACGTAACTGATGGCTCACTTCATCTCGGTACACACCACCGATAAGTAAGCTTTGCCCTTGTTTAACCGTCGCTAAGGTGCTGATTTCAGTTTTACGAACGGAAGGAAGATCATCGACGCCACCATCAGCGATCTTTGCACCGTCTTCGAGATGAAGGCTCAGGTTAATTTCAGGTCGTGCAGCAAATCTATCACCAACGATACGTGGGACAATTCTCAGTAACGTGCCATACGTGACCTCTTCCAGCGCTGCGGTTTCTTTACCAACCAGCTTGACGTAAAACGTGCTGCTGTTGTTCAGTACCGCTTCGACATTTTCCTGAGTTAACAATGTTGGTCTTGAAACCACTTGAGCACTGCCTTTGGATTCCAATAAACGAATTTGAGCCAGCAAGTAATTTAGGTTGGTTGAATCAAGCAAGGACTTAAAGTTCTGTCCACTGCCGAGCGTCACATCCCCCGAATTCACATCCCCTGTTGTTTTGATATCGACAATGCGGTTGTTTCCGACAGACACTCCCGCTCGCCAATCCACGCCTAACTGACTTAAATCGTTGGCACTGATATCGACAATCGATAGCGCGACTTCAATTCTTGATTGCGGCTGGTCTAATTGCGCGACCAGTTTACGATAGAGCGGTAATCGTGCTTGAGTATCACGAACGATAATCGCATTAAGACCCGGCTCTGCTTCAACTGTTGCGCCACCATGAACTGAGGCGGTTTTATTACTTTTTACAGGCTTATCTGAACTGGTAACTTCTTTGCTAGACGCACTCGCCACTTGCGTTTGAACACCAGACACGACCCGTTTTAACACCGATGCGATGCCAGGGACCGTAATTGTCTGATCTCGATATGCAATTTCTCTATCCGTTGCAGAAGCGTACTTCAAAGGAATTATCTCAACGAATAATTCGTCGGTTGAATTCGATTTCTGCAGCAAGCGCGTTTCCAATGCCTCCGCCGTTTGTACCACTAAGTCGACATAACGTGGAGGACCCGCAAGATAGACTAACCCTTTGCTCTCAGCCGCTCTCCAACCATAACGAGAATCCCAAACGCCGGTGGAAATTAACGTACTGCGTAGCTCTCTAGCCGTAAGTAATTCCAATTGAAGTAAACGTGAGCGAGTTTCTGTCGCCTTATAGACATGTAAGACGGCACCATCGAAATACCACATCAAGTTGTACACTTGCGATAAGTAATCGAGGAATTCCGCCGGATCTTCAGGGGTAAAACGCCCATTCACTCGATCGTTGACTTTGTCACTAACAGAAACCGAGACACGATAATTTGCACCGAAGTTATTCAACAACTCTTTTAATGAGTCGTTATCTGCATAGTAGCGGAACGGTTGTTCGGGCCAGTGTAAGTCTGTTGCTTGCGCATATCCCAAAGGAACAACACTCACTGCGCATAGCAATGCCTTTGTTGCAGCACGTCTAATGTTGGGAAAGATTTTTAGCATCATGGTAACCACACTGTATGGTTGATTGTGTGGTTCACACGTTCTTGTTCCAATAATGCAATGTAACGCTCACATAGATTGACGTGCTTAGAAAGCAAAGCAGAGAACCGTTCCACCGAACAGTCCTCAACCCGTACTTTACTTTGCAAAATCAATTGCTGATCATCATTGGTTGTCAGTACGCCGCCATCCGCACGAATGGTTTTTAATGAGAGCTGCATGCAACGTTGTAACGCTTGTTCTTGTTGATAATCTAGATGCTCTTTAAATTGGAAGGGTAACGTCGCTTCCCATAAAATCCATGACGCACGTTGCTTGATGGTCAGTGATAACTGGTCAACCTCGATGTTGTAAGAACCATTTTCTGAGGCAATAAAATCCCCTACCTTTAGCGCTTCCGCTAAAGATTTCATCATCTTATCTAACATTTAACGCCCTATTTAGATCTGGCTGAGGTGATTGCAAGCCTGGCCGCACTGACCACTTTGAGTATCAAAATAGTAGTGATCGATATCACCAACAGTTTGCATGTTCTTGAACCATTGCCATACTTTCGCAACCGCATTTTGGTCGTTGTAAACCACATCGCATGCATCCCAAACTTCGTTCAGCTCAGGGGCTTCAAGTCGTACTTCCGAACACCAATTTTTCCACTCAGAAATAAATTGTTCGGTTGTCGAGGTGTACTCCGCGAACCCTTTCAGCTCGTCTAAAGACGGTTGCCACTTCTCAATTAACAAACGATGACATTCAATCACTTGCAACTGTTGTTCGCTTAACGTCCCAAGTTGCTTTTTAAGTTGATGCTGCTGGCTCTTAATAAGATCGAGTTGCTGTTGAACAAAGACGGCACTGGTGTCTTCCCCTGATAGCTTCGACCAATATTCCTTCTGAATATCGAGTTGATTGATAAGTTGTTCAACTTTAATCGAAGCATGAAGAGCACTTTGATCGACTTGTCGGTTAATCCACTCGTTGAGTGATAAATGGAAACAAAGCATCAACGTTTTTGGGACAGCCAAATTAAAGCGAAAGCCCAGACGAGAGTTGATGTAGTCCAGCCTTTGTTCGAACGTTGTGATTGTGCTGCTATCACTGAGCTGCGATCCAATTTCCAAAAATAAACGCATGGCAAACCGGTCTATCGAAGCACCAAGTTTTTGATACGTTTTTACTAACTGGCTAGCGCACAGGCTATCGACGACATTTCTATCCAACAAGCGTTGAAGTAAAGATAACTGCTCATAATTTATGACGCCTTCACTCAACAATTGTCGGTGATTGACGTGCACAACATTGAGATCCTGCGTAGGTTTCGAGGCGCTTTCATAACGAGCTCCTCTTTGTAAAACAGTCACTTTCCGCTGTGTCACTATGCTGTCTGGAAAAAGCGAACGGCGTCGCCAATGCTGCTTTTTCATTTATGTTCGTCTCCGCACCCCTTTCGAACAATCCAGAAAGAAAGAGATGTAATAATTTTTAATCGTTCGTTGTTACACGATACATAATAGAATTTACACTGGTGAGTGACTTTCAAAATTAGTCAGAAAATTTTAGTCCCAAGTCATTTCATTTCGCGATAGCCACTTGATCGTCTCCCGAACGTACGCGGCTTGGGGTCGTTCCAAAACGACGACGGTAACTCTGCGTAAAGTAAGACTGGCTGGAAAACCCTGCCTCCATCGCCACATCTACGATGCTCATCTTGCTCGTCAACAGCAGTTTATGAGCATGCAGTAGTCGACGCTCACTGATCCAAGCTCTTGGAGAAATGCCATAGTGCTCATTAAAAAGCTCTTTAAAAGTGGTTAAGCTGGCACCAAACTCCTGCGCGTAGTCTGTCAACTTCCATTCTTTTAAGTAATGCTGTTCCATAAATCGACGTAACCGTTCCGACGTACGGTTTGTTTGTTGTGACAGCAACGCATACAGTGATTCTCCTCCTTTGCTGTGTAGCAAGAGAATGAGTAGTTCTTCGTATTTTAGGCACATAATGGCATCAGGGTACGCTTGTTGCTCAAGCGTCTGCATGCTAGAAAGCACTTGTTCAACGAGTATGTTCAAACCAAAAGTAAACAAACCAGAACAAACTTTGTCTACCTTAGGCAGCATCATCAAAAGATCACTGTGTTTTTGCAGCAACTGACTAACGAGTTCATTGTCGTAGGCAATGATCGACGCTTTGTATGCCCCATCTAGCGGAGAGTACTCTAACAAGTAATCCCCTTGGGATAGAAATACCCCATTTTCTGCAGCAACATCGATTGTGCAATCACCTGTTTGAACTCGAAGCTGACCATTGTGAACGACAACAATGTGAGACTGGTCTGAGTGAAATACTTCGTCAGATTTTTCATAGCAGGAAAAACTACGAATTTTTCGTGAACTCGAGTCGACCCTTTCTGAGTTTAGTTGGCCTGACACATCCATTTTCTACCCTTCATTATTTTGAGTTTCTCAGTGCAAATGTTGAGAAACTTTCAAAGCACTACTTTGATTGTTGTTATTTCTAAGTACTGCTGTATGAATTAAAGAAGCAAAGAAAAGAGCATAGAAGTTCTATCACTTACCATACCCCCCGAATAATTAGCGAATAACCCAAGCATTACCTTTACCTAAAGGTAAAAGTTTGACTTAGTAAATTTCTGCTGTCCGTCTTTATTATTTTTATCAGATAGCGTTTATCATTAGCCAAAACTTAAATATCATTTGGTTATTTAAGTTTGGTTGTTTTGTTATACATTAGAATACAATTAAATAGATTTCGGCATCGTTTCGAGAACAAAATTAAATTTCCAAAATCATAAAAATGTATGTTTTATAGCCTAAAACGCCAAACCAACGTGTTCAAGGAGCGAGATATAATCATAAAAAATACTGTTTTTGCAACAAGTATGAGTCTAAAAAACAACTGACCCGATGACTTCAAAGTCATGTAATTAATGTTTATAAAAGACAACAAATCTTTCACAAAAGGAAAGATATAGTCTTTATTTTTATAAATTAGAAAATTCTAATAAAAATGTAGTACTTAAAATTTTATCTGTTTATTTTTGGAACAAGAATCAAGTTTTCTTGTTTATTTCCCTCTAAAAATAAATAGTTCTTTTCTTTTTCCGCAACGAGCTCACCGTTTGAATAAAGCTTTCCAATAATCTTCATTTTTCCTTCACCAGCTTGAATTGGTGCAATTAAAAACGAATACTGCACAGGCAACTGAACGCCTTGGTAGCTCTGAGATGCCGATTTAAAACATTGATTATCAATAATTTTACATATTTCCACTTCAAGAGAAGTAATCGAAGGTGGAAAGTAGCCGTCGACAGAAACCCAACCATAGACTGATGCCTGACTCTGTGTATCAAAGCCATCCACCCCATTAACGGACACAGTCTGACTGCACCCACTCAGTATGAATAACCCAATAAAACCAGCCCATATAGAATTGTTCATTATGACCCCATAAACGTATTTTATATAATCTAGCTCATTTGAAATTCACACAATTCTTTATGTAAAAATATAAAAGATCAACTTATATTTATACTACAAGCGGACAATAAATCGCATTTTTCAACAACACGTAGTTAACATGGACTGTAATTTCAAAAACAGTTTCTGCTCTCTTTCATTCTTTCCTTAATTGAAGTTCATTAGAGAAAAATGATATTCATATATCTCATTACCTTTGAGATATGCATCTGAACACATTTAATTTTGCCGTTCTATTTCTCTCAACACATTTAAAAGCTAAAATATAATAACAACCGACTAATATTGATAAACATGAAGAGATACATCTAATATTTTCCTTGATAAAATTTCAAAAGGGACTATTCCTATGTCAGCACGCCAAACTATCGATGAGATTTTGCTAAAGTTTGCTCATCAAATAGGCTTGCCTGCACTGCATCTAACGGAAAATGAAGTAAGCTTAGCCTTTGATGATAATCTAAGGGTGCATATCATCTTTCATCCTGAATCGACAACTCTGCAGCTCGAAGCTGAGATTGTTGGCCTTCAAATTGTAAATTCCGATCTCTATCGCTCTTTCTTGGCCTTTAATTATCACTGGCCTGAGCACCAGTTATTTTTTAGTTTAGATAACCACCGACATGTCCTATGTTTAAACCGACTCATTAACATTAGGCGACTGGATTACGAATATTTTGAAACAGCTTTAGCAGAATTGCTGACGCACAGCGAGTCGTGGGAAGCGTTATTGTCTTCTCATGTAACCATTGATGAGGCACCACCGATGCCACAAACTTTAGACTTGAGAGTTTAGGTGTCTTTATGTCCAATGACATCCAATCCACATACACCAATTCATCGGTTCATGACGTTCAACAAGCGCAGCAAAGTGATGCAGTGCCGCAAGGAACGTTTCATGGCCGTAAAGTCACCCTACTCTCCTCATCAGAAAGCAGTATGACGCGAACAAGCTCTAAAAGAGAGCTTGGTGAATGTTTAAATCAATTTGCCAGTCTCGAATCTTGCAATCGCGTTTTGGACTTTGATCCGCAACTCAATATTGACAAGCAAAACGCCGCCGTAGAAAAGCTTATGGAACGAAAAGTGGCGATAATTCAACGTTCCTGATATCACAATATAAGCAGGTTAAACATCTAAGTTAACCTTCAGCCGACAAGCTCACGCTAATAAAAAACCCCGAAGATTCGGGGTTTTGATTCATACTGCTTTTTCTTTATTAATTACTTAGTTTCACTAGAAGAAGCCTAACGGGTCGATGCTGTAGCTAATCAGCAAGTTCTTCGTGTTCTGGTAGTGACCCAGCATCATCTTGTGCGTTTCGCGCCCGATACCCGATTTTTTGTAACCACCGAACGCTGCGTGTGCAGGGTAAGCGTGGTAACAGTTAATCCAGATTCGACCAGCTTCAATATTACGGCCCATACGATATGCGACGTTCGCATCACGTGTCCAAACACCTGCGCCTAAGCCATATTCAGTGTCGTTTGCGATTTCCAACGCTTCAGCCTCATCTTTGAATTTGGTGATAGCAATCACTGGGCCAAAGATTTCTTCTTGGAAGATTCGCATCTTGTTGTGGCCTTCCAACATGGTTGGCTGAATGTAGTACCCCTGGTTGATAGACTCTGGCTGTTCTGACACTCCACCACCAAAGACCACTTTTGCGCCTTCTTCACGGCCGATTTCCAGGTAACTTAAAATCTTATCAAACTGTTCTTGAGAAGCCTGAGCACCGACTTGAGTATCGGTATCGAGCGGATTACCTTGTTTAATCAGCTGTGCACGTTCCGTCAGTTTCTCTACAAACTTGTCATAAATCGCTTCATGAACCAGTACGCGAGATGGACAGGTACAAACTTCACCTTGGTTGAAGAAACCAAGTAACGTACCTTCGATACACTTATCAAGATACTCATCTTCGTAATCGAAGATATCTGAGAAGTAGATGTTTGGAGATTTACCACCTAACTCAACTGTCGATGGGATCAAGTTGTCTGCTGCACATTTCAGAATGTGGTTGCCAACTTGCGTAGACCCGGTAAACGCGAGTTTCGCAATGCGGTTGCTGGTTGCTAATGCTTGACCCGCTTCAGAACCATATCCGTTTACAACGTTGATGACACCAGGAGGAAGAAGGTCACCGATTTTTTCCATCAGAACCAGAATGGACGTTGGGGTTTGCTCTGCTGGCTTCAATACCACACAGCAACCCGCCGCTAGTGCCGGTGCTAGTTTCCAAGCCGCCATCAACATTGGGAAGTTCCACGGAATAATTTGACCAACCACACCAATCGGTTCTGGGAAGTGGTAGCTTGCGGTGTGCTCATCCAGTTCTGCCGCACTGCCTTCTTGTGCGCGAATACAGCCAGCGAAGTAACGGAAGTGATCCACTACTAAAGGTAAATCTGCCGCCAGGGTTTCGCGAACTGGTTTGCCGTTTTCCCAAGTTTCTGCAACTGCAAGCTCTTCTAGATGCTGCTCAATACGGTCAGCAATTTTCAGCAAGATGTTCGAACGTTCTGTCACGCTAGTTTTGGCCCATTTTGCTTTGATGTTGTGCGCGGCATCCAGTGCTAAATTAATATCTTCCTCGCCAGAGCGAGCAACTTTACAATACGCTTGTCCGTTGATTGGTGAGATATTGTCAAAGTACTCACCACCCGTTGGTTTTACCCATTCCCCACCGATAAAGTTATCGTAATGCGATTTAAAGTTAACAATGGCATTTTCACTACCTGGCTGTGCATAGATCATAACTCTTCCTTTTGTTTCTCGTTCAATGTGTTATTGCAGTGTCGTATCGCACTGTTCACAAAGAGCATTACGCAAGTCACACGCCAACTACGCCACACTTGTTGTTAATTAAATGTAAAACTATGATTACCAAGCGATAACAAACCAAGTGAGCGATGTTTGAGCGGATGTATGGTGTGAACACCAATGTTCAAGTGTTCCAAAATGGCACACCCTCACTGTGACAAAATGGTACAGTCATGGAACTTCAACATATTAGCGATAACAATTGGCTTTCAACTTCATGGGTCAGAAGTGAACAAGCGGGTTTAAAACAGCGTCGACGCCCTGAAGATATTCGAGTAACGCCAGCGACGCTCCAAGATAGGCGTCACCAACTCAATTTTTTGCTAGAGGCAGTCACTCAATTTGCGCTCCCTTTGTTTAATCAGCTATTTGCTCATAGCGACAGTCGCTTAATTTTGACGGATTCAGATGGTGTCATCATCGGCAGTTGGGGACAGCCTAGATTTCGTGAAAAGTTAACGGAAATCTCGCTAAGCTCTGGTGCATGCTGGCAAGAAAAGGTCAAAGGCACCAACGCGATTGGTACAGCCTTGGTTGAAGCAAAGCCCGTTTCTGTTATTGGTGATCAGCACTTTATCCAACACCATCGTTTTATTAGCTGTTCGGCTAATCCTATTTTCGATCATCTTGGTAACCTCATTGGCGTATTAGATATTACGAGCGAACAAAAGAGACATGACTTCTCAACGCAAGTACTAGTACAAAACATGGTCCAGCAAGTGGAGAATCAACTACTTAACTTGATTCCACAAGGGCATATTCGTGTGGATTTAGCGTGCGAAAAAGGTTTACTGAATAGTGGTTGGCAAGGAATTATCATTGCAAATGAAGACGGACAAGTTTTGGCTCACAATCAAGTAGCCTCTCAACTTTTTGCGCAAAAAAGTATCATTGGGCAATCCTTAGACGACATTCTATCCACTCGGGGAAATGAGCACCCTTTCGTTTTCAAAACAAAACCGCTTACCGATAAAGATAGCAAGGTCAAGTCTCGTGCTGTAGCGGCGTCCAATGATCTTCATTATGGCGACTCCGCTGTTGAGCACTGTTGGCAGCAAGCCAATCGCGTCATCGATAAAGACATCAGTTTGTTGATTCTCGGAGAGACTGGTGTTGGCAAAAACGAGTTTGTGAAAGCACTCCATAAAAACAGCCAGAGAAAAACGGGACCGTTAGTTTCCGTCAACTGCGGAGCGCTACCAAAAGATCTGGTTGAATCTGAATTATTTGGCTACGTAGCCGGTGCCTTTACTGGCGCAAACAGCAAAGGCTATCAGGGAAAAATTCGCCAAGCACACAAAGGGATTTTGTTTCTAGATGAAATCGCAGATTTACCCTTGGAAGCTCAAAGCCGATTGCTCCATGTATTGCAAGATAAAACCGTGCTTCCCGTGGGTTCCAACCAAAGCATTCAAGTCGATACGCAAATCATTGCAGCCACGCATAAAGATCTGGAACATTTGGTCAGCGAAGGATTGTTCCGCCAAGATTTGTATTATCGCCTTAATGGCTTGATCATTGAGCTACCTCGCTTTGAGGAACGTGATGACAAACGACAACTGATTGAGAACATTCATCGGCGTCACGCCGAATCTGAACAACAGCTTTGCCCTCACCTACTTTCTCTGATGCTGTCTTACTCATGGCCAGGAAATTTGCGTGAACTCGATAGTTTAATCAAAGTATCCGCCTTAATGGCGCAAGGTGAAGAAATATTGGAACTCACACACGTCCCAGCCCACCTAAGTAAGAAACTCAGCCAAGCTCAAGAAGGGGCAGCATCCGCTGAACCAACTTCAGAACTGCGTGCAACCGTCGAAGATAAGTTGCTCAAAACATATCAAGCCAACCAGGGGAACATTAGCAAAACGTCTCGTATGCTTGGTGTGAGCCGAAATACCATTTACAGAAAGTTGAAAAGCCTTGGCATATTAAGTTAATTCTACGACCTCAGATACAAAAAGAGCACCGTTGCGGTGCTCTTTCTCTTTGAAACCTAGCTTACAGGCCGCCTTGTTGTTGTGCCTGTTTTACTAATGCCTGACGTTGAGTTTCCTTCTCAGAGATCACTTGATTGTCCTTGTGCATTTCCTGTTCCAATTCTGCTGGAATGAAAACAAAGTACTTGTTAAGAGTCATCTTAGAACCTCAATTTGCTGTGTTAATTACCTTCTTGGTCGACGTAAACAAAACCAGAAAAACATGTTTTACTGGATCCTTGTTGCTAGTTTCAAAAAATAAAGGATGTTCATATAATAAACATCCTCCATGTGGGCGCTAATTATAGGCGTAGTTTAAAGGCTTACCTAGCACTCTTTTTCACCTTTTGTGCAATCTGAGTTTCGATCGAAAAACGGATTTAATTGCCCGTAATTACTAAGGTATTGTTAAAAAGAGAAAAAAGCTTTTACTGTAACTGACGACAGGGATGAGCTTACGAGTGTAGGTTCACTTGCAATTGTGTATCGTAGAGTTCGAATACGATAATAATAACGCTACATGCCCTTAATCTGCGTAGTTAAAAACTTTGAAGTGATAGACAACCGAAGTCATATCTGTGCAACTCAGTTTAACGATTTGTCTACCAGTTCAATATTTCACCTTTTTTGAGAAATCTTTAGCCACTTTTTTGTGTGAAACGCCCCAAAAGAGCAGACAATTAAAAGTGTGGCATATGACCACAATTGTCTATCCCCACTTAGCATCGGGAGGCGTTTATGAAAAGTAACAAACTTGGCCATGTGATGTCTTTCAGCAGGATGTTTTCCTTCATTGCATTCTTGACGGCCACATTCGCATGGATTCTCAGCATGTACGCCCTATTTACTGTTTCTTTAGTGGCTCTTGTGGTCAGTGCAATTCTCTACCTAAAAGACAGGTTTTATCAAAACAAGAAAACGACCACTGAAAAGAGCGCCTAGGCGCTCTTTTCTATTGGATGTCATTTCCGTGTGACTTGATATAGTTATCAATCCGTTCGAGTTCGTGAAAATAACCATACATACCAATACGATTAATTTCTGGTTCTATACAGTATTTTTCTTCTTTTACCATAGCTTCTACAAACATTCCGCTTGATGCAATTGTGAAAGGTGGACACGCTGAGTAACCATTACTTTCTGCAATATATTTCAATCGCCCAAATTCAAAAATTTGACCTGGAATAGCAACGATAAGGGACAAGACAATTGTTATAGTTATCACTTTAATCGGCACTTTGACTAACTGAGTCATTCGATCAAATAAAATATAGACCAATAATGTAGGGCATAAGAGTAAGCTTGCGATACTTAAAACATATGACGCATCAATGTAGAGCACTTGAAAACCACTACTGAGCTGAAGCGGTAGAGATTCGAAAACGAAATGATGATAAAGGCGATAGATAGAGTAAGTAATCAGTAATATGAACATAAGCAACACGAAAGCTGTGTGAAATGGATGCTTCTGTTGTGTCATTTCTATTACCTTATAGTTGAGGAGACGACAGAGAGCTGCTTAGCTTCACTCTTCGAAGAGAAATATTAAACTGCTAGCAAATGCATGCTCTCCCATTTCTGAGAAGTGCGTGACGAATCAACGTTTAATGTAACTTTTAAATCTACCAATATCTTACAGACACAAAAAAGGATGCCACTTGGGCATCCCTTTATATCTTTATATTTAGTCGGTTTACTTAAAACGATTACACGTCGTAAGTTGTAGACGCTGTGTCGCCGCCTGTACCAGTCCAGTTAGTGTGGAAGAATTCACCACGTGGACGGTCAATACGCTCATAAGTGTGAGCACCGAAGTAGTCACGTTGAGCTTGAAGCAGGTTCGCTGGTAGACGAGCTGTTGTGTAACCGTCTAGGAAAGATAGCGCAGAAATCGTACATGGCATTGGGATACCAGACTCTAGAGATTTCGCTGCTACTTTACGCCATGCTGCTAGGCTGCCTTGTAGGATGTTTTTGAAGTACTCATCAGAACCAAGGAATGCGATGTCTGGGTTCGCTTCGTACGCATCACGGATGTTGCCTAGGAACGCAGAACGGATGATACAACCGCCACGCCACATTAGAGCTACGTTACCGTAGTTTAAGTCCCAACCGTTCTCGTTAGACGCTTCGCGCATTAGCATGAAGCCTTGAGCGTAAGAGATGATCTTAGAAGCTAGTAGCGCTTGACGTAGTGCATCAACCCACTCTTGCTTGTCGCCTTCAACTGGAGTGATTGTCTTACCGAATAGAGATTCAGCTTCAACACGTTGGTCTTTCAGTGCAGATAGACAACGAGAGAATACAGACTCAGAGATAAGCGTTAGTGGAATACCTAGGTCTAGTGCGTTGATACCAGTCCATTTACCAGTACCTTTTTGGCCTGCTGTGTCTAGGATCTTTTCAACGAGAGGCTCACCGTCTTCATCTTTGTAGCCAAGAATGTCAGCCGTGATTTCAACAAGGTAGCTGTCTAGCTCAGTCTTGTTCCAATCAGCGAATACTGCTTGCATCTCGTCTGCAGACATACCAAGACCGTCTTTCATGAACTGGTAAGCTTCTGTGATAAGCTGCATGTCACCGTATTCGATACCGTTGTGTACCATCTTAACGAAGTGACCAGCACCGTCGTTACCAACCCAGTCACAACATGGCTCACCAGCGTCAGTTTTCGCAGCGATACCTTGGAAGATAGGCTTAACCGCTTCCCATGCTTCAGCAGCACCGCCAGGCATGATAGATGGACCGAAGCGCGCACCTTCTTCACCACCAGATACACCAGTACCGATGAAGTGGATACCTTTTTCACGTAGTGCAGCAACACGACGGTTTGTATCTGGGTAGTTAGTGTTACCACCGTCAATAATGATGTCGCCTTTGTCTAGCAGAGGTACTAGCGCTTCGATGAACTTGTCTACAACGTCACCAGCGCGAACCATCAACATTACTTTACGCGGCGTTTCTAGCTTCTCTACTAGTTCTTCTAGAGAGTATGCACCGATGATGTTCGTGCCTTTTGCTGGACCTTCCAGGAACTCGTCTACTTTAGCAGCAGTACGGTTGTGAGCAACCACTTTAAAGCCGTGATCGTTCATGTTTAGGATAAGGTTTTGACCCATTACTGCTAGGCCAATTACACCGATATCACCTTTCATTGTTTCTCTCCAATTTTATTTCATCGACGAGCAGCGTCTTAAGCAATTTTTGCTGCCGCGTCTAAATCTAAATACCATTCCGTTAGGCCCGATTTCGCTTGAATCTTAGCCGCTGGGTATGGCAGTGCGTGTGCTGGTGAACTGTTAATTTCTTCAACAATGTCCGCTTTTCCTGCACCAAGCACTAAGTAACTAATGCGTTTCGCTGCTTCTAATACGCGTGCGGTTTTCGACACACGAAGTTGGCCCGATTCAGGATGCGACGCCACAAGAGATAGGTTCGCATCATCATAATTCGTTTGGCCAGGGAACAGAGAAGCTGTATGACCATCTGCACCAACGCCTAATAAGATCCAGTCAAACACAGGTGTGCCGTTTTCACTCGGGATCACCTCTGCCATCTCTTTTGCAAAGCGCTCGGCTTCTGCTTTAGGCTCATCTTCGCCACGGATGCGGTGAATGTTTTCCGCAGGAATATTTACTTGGCTAAACAACAACGTGTTCGCTTCACCGTAGTTGCTTTCTGCATCGTCAGGGGCAACACAACGTTCGTCACCCCACCAAAAGTGGAGGTTTTCCCATTGAATGGAGGTTGCGTAAGCCTCTGAAGCCAGTAGTTTAAACAGCATTTTAGGAGTGCTGCCGCCAGAAAGAGAGATGTGAACAGGTCTGCCCATTTCGCTAAACGCTTTCATATCGTTAGCTAGGCTTTCAACTACCTGTTCTGCTGTTTGGTAGATCTTATGGTTGATCATAGTTCACAGTAATCCGTATCTGTTAAGTTTTTACATGGGAAACGCCAAGCGCGGCCATCACGCTGTAACAAGTCATCTGACTCTTTAGGTCCCCAAGTGCCGCATGCGTACCCGAAGAGGGATTGTGGATCTTGCTTAAAATCTAAGATTGGCTGTACGTATTGCCAGCACGCTTCCACCGCATCACTACGTGCAAATAGCGTAGCATCACCATTCAAAGCATCAAGTAGAAGACGCTCGTATGCCGTTAGCATTTGCGTTTCTTGCAGGTCAGCGTAATGGAAGTTCATTTTCACTTCCTTCGCTTCAAAGCCTGCGCCTGGCTCTTTCAAGCCAAAGCTCATTTGAATGCCTTCGTCTGGTTGAATACGAATGATCAGCTTGTTTTCTGGTGCGTTTTGACCAAACACAGGATGCGGTGTTTGTTTAAAGTGGATAACCACCTCAGTAACGCGTGTTGGAAGACGCTTACCAGTACGCACGTAAAATGGCACGCCATTCCAACGCCAGTTGTTGATGTACGCTTTCAAACCGATGTAAGTCTCTGTACGAGAATCGTCTGCAACTCCCGGCTCTTCACGGTAGCCGCGTAGGCTTTGCCCACGGACTTCAGACGCCGTGTATTGGCCTAATACTAGGTCATTGCGCAGAGCGTTTTCGTCTAATGGCTTTAGGCATTGAAGCACTTTTACCACTTCATCACGCATCGAGTCTGCATTGATTTGCGCTGGTGGTTCCATACCTACCATTGCTAATACTTGTAGCAAGTGGTTTTGGAACATGTCGCGCACAGCGCCAGAGTTGTCGTAGTAACCACCACGCTCCTCTACGCCAAGGAATTCTGCGCCTGTGATTTCAACGTAATCAATGAAGTTACGGTTCCAAAGTGGCTCAAACATCGCATTAGAGAAACGAAGCACAAGTAGGTTTTGTACCGTTTCTTTACCTAAGTAATGGTCAATTCGGTAGATTTGATGCTCTTGGAAGTGCTCGTGAATTTCTTTGTCCAGAATACGCGCCGATTCAAGATCATAGCCGAATGGTTTCTCAATGATCAGGCGTTTCCAGCCATCCTCTTCACTGTTAAGACCATGTGCTGCAAGACTTGCAGGGATCACACTGTATAAACTTGGTGGGGTTGCTAAGTAAAAAAGCGTATTGCGTTGCTCGAATTGATATTCGTCCGCAAGTTGGTCTAAGCGAGAAGATAGCTTACCGTAATCTTGTGTGTCAGAAGTATTAATTGCTTGGTAGTGCAGATGGTTAATAAATGCATCAAGCGTTTCTGGCTCAGTCTTTTCCATTTCCTGAAGCGATTTTTTCAGCTTCGCGCGGTAAGACTCATCACTGTATTCAGTGCGACTTACACCCAGAATGGCAAAATTCTCTGGAAGCTGCTTGTTCGCGTAGAGGTGGTATAAAGCAGGAATGAGCTTACGGTACGTAAGGTCACCTGAAGCACCAAAAATAACGATGCTGCTGTTTTCTGGTATTACCATCATCTTTCCCTTAAAAACGAGGTACTTATTGTGTGCCCGGATACGGCTAGAGAATGAGCCAACCCTATCAATGGCACCTCAAAATAGAAAATTGGTCTTACCTATTACGTTGATAGGTAAAGTCTATGGGCCCAAAGAACCTCAAGAAGTTGCATTTCCGATTCTTGGAAACACGACGTATTGAGGTCATTTAAGTCACTTATGTCTCAAAAGTACACACTGTACTCGCTGGAGGAGAGTCCGACACGGGGCAATATTGTCTACGACTATTTGATTTACATCAACACTTGCCAGTGCAAACGTTTAAATAAGTTGCACAAAACGTCATAAGCGATTGTATTTTATTGATAAAAAAAGTTTCATCTGAACGCTCCAAAATTTAAGCAAAAACTCTAATATGGACAATAATTACTCATCCTTGCAATCCATTACAGTTTTATCGTGATCTGTGTTACTTACTTTTTATTTCATCATCCTATTGATAATGATACTCAATTAAAGATAATGAAATCACTATTAATGTGAAAGTAGAACGCCATGAAATCAAGCGCCATTAACCCACATCCCATAAACCGAATACAATCGGTGCTTGACTACATTCACACCAACTTAGACAGCACTCTGAGCGTAGATGAAATATCGAAAGCAAGTTGTTGGTCGCGCTGGCAACTGCAACGCGTATTTCAACAACACACTGGCGTATCCGTCGCTCACTACATCAGAGAGCTTAAACTTAGCCTTGCGGCTGAGCGCTTAATCCATACTTCTGACCGCTCGTTAGATATAGCGATAGAAATGGGATTTACATCTGAACACGCATTTAGCCGTGCGTTCAGGAATATGTTTTCAAAAAGCCCCCGCGAATATCGAAAAACGCAACAACTCTCCGGGTTGAGGCAACCTTTGACGCTGCGTAAGACACCAGAAGAAGAGAAAAAACATCAGCGCTTTATTGAAGTTCGAATAGAAACAAAACCGGCTTTTGAACTTGCTGGTTATCATGAACCTATTCACGGATTGTTTTCCGCTACGCCCGATTTCCAATCCAAAGTACCGTCACTTTGGTCACGTCTTTATTCATCTGAAAACCTTAACAATTCGGAAAGTAGTTACTTTGGCGTGATTGATGTGACTCAAGCGTATTCAAACAACCAACAACTTGAGTATTGGGCAGGTTATGAGTGCAGTCCAACAGCAAACGCACCAAGATCAACGAACTCTTCCAACTCGGGGTTAGACCTCTTGGCTGTTCCTGAGCAAACCTACGCCGTCATTACACACATAGGCAAAGCATCAGAGCTCGCCTCAACGCTAGAATGGTTTATTTTACATTGGCTACCCTACTCTAATTATCATGCTATCGATGGTTATGAGTTAGAGCTTTATCCAGAAGGTTATGATGTTGATAGCGAACAAGCACAAATGCAGTATTGGATTCCTGTCGAGCCAAACGACGCGCTATCTTTAAAACCTAAGAACAGAAGAATAAGTTCCAAAGATTAGTGTTTTGCACCAAATTGTTAACTTTTCCTATTTCTTTGAATATAGAATACAAATAACAATCATTATCAATAAATAGAAAAAGTAGTGGAATTTATAAATATGGAAAGTCCGATTCGATTTCATCGTTCAGCGGTTGCTATCGTCGTATCCGCATTGCTCGCTGGCCACGCCAATGCAACTGAGAGCATATCCCAACACGAAACGATTACGGTGCTAGGAGAAACATACCGAAACACCGCAACTAAAACCGTTTTAGAACCGGAGGAAACACCGCAAGCGATCACGGTAATCACTAAAGATGACATGGACCTACGCGGCGTAAACTCGGTGAGCGAAGCATTGCGTTATGCGCCTGGCGTAAATACAGAATTGCGTGGTGGTGCCGTTTCCCGACTTGACCTATTCAATATTCGTGGTTTTATTAACTACACCAACTTTTATGATGGTCTTCCTTTGCTGTACAACGGTTGGAACCTTCAACCGCAGGTCGATTCCGTTGCTCTTGAACAAATCGAGGTTTTTAAAGGGCCAACGTCTGTTCTTTACGGCAATATTCCACCAGGAGGTATGGTCAACATTATCGCCAAGGCGCCTCAGTCAACACCCTCGCACTCTGTCTCGATTAGTACAGGGACTAACAGCCTAAAAGAACTGACGTTCGACACCACAGGACAAATTGGTGATTCTAATGTTGATTACCGTATCGTCGGCCTGGCAAAACAGCGAGATGGTCAAGCCGATACGTCTGAAGACGAACGTTATGTACTCGCCCCATCTTTCAATTGGCAAGCGACAGAAAGCACATTAGTGAACGTGAATGTTTACTATCAAAATGATCCATCAGCAGGTATCTACACGACTGTGCCTGCATCTGGCTCAGTGATTAAAAACCCACTTGGCTCGATGTCACCAAGCACCTATTTGGGGGATGAGGACTGGAACACTTACGAACGCGAAGTTCTGATGATGGGTTACAAAGTCCAACACGACTTTAACAACAATTGGCAATTTCTACAGAATGCCCGCTACATGACCGCCGATGCCTATCAGGAAAACACATATAACGGTGCACTTGAAGCGGATAACCGTACCGTTGGTCGAAATGCCTATTTAACCGATGAAAAGTCCAAATCCTTTGTGATTGACAACCAACTATCGGGCTACGTTAAAACAGGAAATTTTGAACATAACTTATTGTTCGGGCTTGATTATCAGTATCTAGATTCAGATGTAAAATACAAAGACACGCTTGGGTATTCGCTAACTCAGGACATTTTTAATCCTGACCACAACAGCATTGATCGTAATGCACTGAATTTCCAATACAAACAAAACTTGGATATCAAAACGAAGCAGATTGGCGTTTATTTCCAAGATCAAGTTCGTTACGACCAACTTGTAATGATTGCAGGTCTTCGTTGGGATAAATACGATTCAAATACAGACGCCGTTAGCGATTATCTAGGAACAGTATCCAAGAGCAAGGAAGAGTTAGACGATACCAACGTATCTTTCCGAGTCGGTGGTTTGTATGAGCTAGACTTTGGTCTCTCGCCATACCTTACTTACTCGGAAAGTTTTGAGCCAATTGCGGGTGCCGACTCTTCTGGTAAAGCATTTGAGCCATCAACCGGTCATCAATGGGAGTTAGGCTTTAAATACGCCCCATTATCTGGTGATATCTCAGGTAACTTAGCACTCTTCCATATTACGAAGAAAAACGCGATCTTGACCGATCCGAATAATCCTTATGCACCGAACTATCAAGCGGGCGAAGTGGTATCACAAGGTATTGAACTTGAGGCAAAATGGCAAGTTACAGCACAAGCTGATTTCACTCTAGGCTATACATATACCGATATGGAGATTACCGAGGACAGTTATTACAACCAAGAAGGTAAAACGCCGGTTTGGGTACCTGAGCAAACGGCTTCTCTATGGGCAAATTACTTCTTTGAAGGAAATCTTTCAGGCCTTCGTACCAGTGCTGGCGTTCGCTATGTCGGGGAAGCACAAATTGATGCACAGAATAGTCAAAAAGTACCGGACTACACCTTGTTTGATTTAGCAGCAAGTTACGATTTCTCAACGGTATCTGAATCAATGAAAGGGGCTAGCGTCACGCTTTCTGCAAGCAATCTATTCGATAAAGAATACTATTCTTGTTACGACAAAAATAACTGTTGGTTTGGCGCTGAGCGCTCTATCGAAGCGATGTTAGAATACAACTTCTAGCCTCTTAGAACGGAACAGCAGTAATTTGTAAAGCGATGGTTTCTAAAACAAGCCATCGCTTTTTATTTTGCATAGAGCATCAATATAAACGCTACCGTGTCACTTTTTTATAGCACCTTTCTGGCCTACCTACCGACCCATAGTTTAAATCAGCCTCTAGTTCACCAGTACTGATAAGAAACTCAAGATAACGTCTAGCGGTTGTTCGGCTCACTCCGATTTTTTCACCTGCCTCATCAGCGGTCAGCACACTGCCATTTGGGAACAACTCTCTGATCTTGTCTAGGGTTACACCATCAATCCCTTTTGGTAATCGGTTCGGCAAGTTGTCTTGATTGGCGTGAGACTGCAGCATTTTATCAACGAGGTTCTGATCCAAACTCTCTACGATGTCTAGTTGTTGGCGTTGGGACACATACTTTTTCAGTGCGGCATCTAAACGTGGAAACATCACTGGTTTTAACAGGTAATCGACAACGCCACCCCTCATCGCCTGTTGTAACGTATCGACATCCCTTGCGGCTGTAATCAAAATGACATCACACGTTTGGTTACTTGCACGCAGTGTATTTAGTATCTCAAGCCCTGTGCCATCGGGAAGATAGACATCCATCAATAGTAAATCTGGCTTAAGAATGTCGAGTTGCATTTCTGCTTCCATTCTCGTGGTCGCAATTCCAACCACTTCCAAACCTGTCAGTTGGCTTAAGTATTTGTGGTGCAGCTCAGCAATAGCCAGATCATCTTCAATGATCATTACGCGAGTCGCCATACTCATATTTGTTCTTCCTTGGGTAAGTACACCGTTATTCTTGTCCCATAATTTGTATTGGGTATCATCTCAACATGGCCGTGATATCGAATAGCAAGCTGATTGACAAGGTGTAACCCAACACCTCGATTTTGACGAGATTTCGTCGAAACGCCTTTTGTAAATAATGTTTGTGGATCCACTGTTTTTGGGAGGCCACAGCCATGATCTATCACCTCAAGTATCACTTCATTTCCGTAATCGCTAACGGACACATCAATGTTTCTGCGTTCTGACGCAACATTTGATTCATCGCGAATTGAAGTTAACGTGGCATCGAAAGCGTTATCAATCAAATTACCCAAAATTGTGACAAGGTCTTCCGAATTTAGCCACTCAGGTAGGGGCTCCAGACGACTGCCTTCCTCAACCACCAGTTGTAAGCCTAACTCGCGAGCACGTTCAGTTTTTCCAAGCAACATACCTGCAATTAGCGGGTCCTTAACGGTATCTCTTAAAAACTCAATCATTGCTTGATAGTGTGCGGTTTCTTGTCCAATTAACTTTTGCACCGCATCAAGCTCACCCATTTGTACTAGCCCACTAATGGTGTTGAGCTTATTTCGATGCTCATGGGTTTGCGAACGTAACAAATCTGCATATTCCTTGGTTTGTGATAGCTGCTCGGTTAGATCATTAATTTCATCCCTTAAACGGAAACTCGATACCGCCCCCACGATTTTTCCATCAACATAAATTGGAGAGCGATTTGCAATCAGGCGCTTATGATTAAGGAATATTTCAATATCATGATCTTCCTGCCCGCTTTCTAATACTGTATATAGATCGCTATCACGCAGCGTGTCAGTCAAAGGTTTATTGAGCGCTGATTCTCTATCAATACCGAGAATCTGGCAGGCACTACGATTTATCGAGCGAAGTATCCCTTGGGCATCAATGCTTAACACGCCCTCTTTGATGGTGCTCATCGTCACTTCTAATTCGCCGTACAACCGCCCTATCTCTTCAGGCTCAAAGCCTAAAATGGCGCGCTGAAACTTTCTCGACGCATAATTGGATACAATGGCATTAGCGACGACAACTACGATGACCATTAAAATCAAAAAGGCCAAAAATGGTTCGATGCGGTCTTGCAGTCGGTCGAGCAAATAGCCAACCGAAACCACACCAATGATGTTCCCTTGCTCGTCAAAAATCGCAGCTTTACCACGAACTGAATAACCTAACGAGCCCTGTGCCGTCGAAACATAAGACAATCCCCGTTCTAGCGCTCGACGATTGTCGCCACCTCTCATTGGCTTGCCCAACCGCTCATCAACAGGGTGGATTAAGCGTACTCCCTTATGGTCGCCAATAACGATGAATGCAGCACCTATGGCTTCGGTTAATTCTCGAAAGCGAAGTTGGTATGGCTGGGGGTTTTGGGTTTCGATCATTTCACGAACAACCGCTGAGTCCGCTAAAAAACGGGCAACACCCAGTGCTTTTTCTCCCATTTCTTGCTCTTGATTGATTTTGAGATAAGTGAACCCCGCGGCGACAAGCAATAACAGCTCTATCAACCCCGATAGCGTCATAATAATGAGCATCCGCTTACGAAAGCTGATGGTTTTCCAACTCATTGATACATCCTTGTGATTCACTCTTGAGCGTAACGTTAACACTCAGTTAACAGCATGACGTTGTCGCGGTGATAAATCTGTGAGGAAGGCAAACAAACCGCAGAGTTTACGGTTAATTAATCGACGAGCTGAAACATAAAATTACAACCATTCACCAAATTTAGCATTCCTCTCTGATACTCAATTCCATACATAAATTGCCCTTAAAATCATGATCGCGATCACATCGATTTTAGCGGTTTTTGAGGCGTTTTTAGACTTTACAACGTATAATTTTTAATCAACGAAACCAATGAGAGTTTCGGTTTGAAAGCAGTGAAGCTGGAAGTCTATTAAAAGCTCAACATTGACGTCAGTGGTTTGGACACAAATAAAACAAAATACAAATACTGACTATATGACAAACACTTAGACACCATCTGAAAACTGGAAAACTATAAACAGAGGTGCATTTATAGTTAGAAGGAACACCAAACATGGAACGCGATACCTTTGGAATATGCCTGAATAAGGCGATGCTGTCAGAGAATATGTATTCAACATTTACACACGTCAGGGCTTATGAAAAAAACGGAGGCGGTACTTCTGATCTCAAAGTCCTGTTATCGTTCCCTCAAATGAGTGGAAAAGATCTATTGAATACGATGCGAGGTTCTCGTCAGCTAGAGTGGAGAGCGGAGTTTCACTGTCCATATACGAAATAAATTTGTAACATCTCCCGCGCCCAGCACAAATATAACTGGGCGCATACTACTGCCCAATTTTCCCTCCTACTTAACACGCAGTTACGAATCCTTTATATTAGAGCTAATACTCTACGACAAAGCAGCCATTATGAAAAAAACAGGAAAGGTTTGGATACTGGGCTTACTTAGCAGCTCGATTTCCCTTGCCTGTCATGCGGCACCGATCACTTTTGATACCGCATGGCAGCTATTGCTAGAAAACAACTATTCTCTCAAAGCTCAACGCTCAAACGTCGAGAACTACCAATACCAAGAGAGTGCCACCAGCAATCTCAACTTACCTCAGGTTACTATTGGCGCGAATTACACGCGTTTAGATACCGATATCACGCTTTCGGGAAAACAGATCCTAGACAGCACAGGAGCACACATTAACGTACCTCCTGCTTTTCAGCCTATTTTTGGTGCCTTAGCTAATACCACTTCGACCATAACCGAGCGCGATATTTTCTCTTCGTCTATTCGTGCGATTTGGCCAATTTTTACTGGTGGTCGAATTTCTGCGGCTCAATCAGCAGCAGAAGGCAAAACGGATGAGGCGAAAAGTCAGCTTCTAATGGAACAACAAGCGCGTTTTGAAGATTTATCGAAGTACTACTTTTCTGTCGTACTGGCAAAGGAAGTACTCGCAACGCGGCAAGCGGTTGAAGCAGGGCTAAAAAAGCATCGAGATTTTGCCATTAAGCTTGAAGAGCAAGGACAAATCGCGCACGTTGAGCGCCTGCAAGCCGAGGCTTCTTTAGATAAAGCATCTGTAGAAACACGTAAAGCAGCCAGCGATTTGAGTATCGCTCAGGCTGCATTAGGTAAATTACTCGCACAAGATGATGCCGTAGAGCCCGCTGAATCTTTGTTTATCAACGACAGTCTTCCCCCTCTTACTGCTTTTGTCGATCAAACGTTGCTTACCTATCCGGGGTTAGAACTTCTGAGCGCTAAACACAAACAAGCCTCTAGCTTAATCAAAGCAGAAAAAGGGAAATACTACCCTGAAGTTTATCTTTACGGCGACTACAGCTTGTATGAAGACGATTCTCTCGCAAGCCAAATGAAGCCTGACTGGTTAGTTGGTGTTGGTGTCAGCATTCCACTGATTGAATCATCAGGGCGAAGCGAAAAAGTCAAAGCCGCTCAAAGCGTCGTCTCGCAGGTCGACTCATTAAAGTCCCAAGCCAAACAAGACTTATCGCTGTTAGTCCAAAAGACATACTTGGAGGCTCAGCAAGCCATTGATGAAGTACAAGGGCTCGCATCTAGCATTGAACTCGCTAACGAAAATCTGCGCTTGCGTGAAAAAGCATTTACTCAGGGTCTGTCGTCTTCTCTGGATGTTGTGGATGCACAACTTTATGTCGCGAGTATAGAAACACAACGTTCAGCGGCGCGTTTCCGCTATTTAATATCTTTAACCAAGCTACTCGCATTGAGCAGTGAAATGAACAGCTTCGAACAATATCAAAATACCGCTTATATCCCTGCTTCAACATCCAAAGAGGTGAAATAAATCATGGCAGCTAAATCACTAAAACCCGTTTTACTCTCACTTTGTGCTTTGGGTGTTGCCTCTTGGGTTGGGTATCAATTTTACCAAGCCTATCAACCAGAACCGATCCGCTTACAGGGATTAATTGAAGCCCAGCAATACAGCATTTCCTCAAAAGTCCCAGGGCGTATTGATGAGGTCATGGTACGTAAAGGCGACGATGTAGAGAAAGGTCAGCTTATTTTTACCCTTCATAGTCCTGAAATTGAAGCGAAGTTAGAACAAGCAAAAGCAGGTGAAAAAGCGGCGGACGCCTTAGCTCAAGAAGCTGAGAAAGGCGCACGTGAGCAACAAATCCAAGCAGCAAAAGATCAGTGGATGAAAGCCAAAGCCGCTGCGAATTTAATGGAAAAAACCTACAATCGTGTGAATAACCTTTATAACGATGGCGTGGTTGCAGAACAAAAACGCGATGAAGCTTTAACTCAGTGGCAAGCAGCGAAATACACAGAAAGTGCCGCGTTTCAAATGTACGAAATGGCAAAAGAAGGCGCTAGAAGTGAAACCAAAGTGGCTGCGGCGGAAAAAGCGCGCATGGCATCAGGTGCCGTAGCCGAAGTAGAAGCGTATGCGAAAGATACTCAGATCTACAGCTGGTTCGACGGCGAAGTCTCTCAAGTTCTACTTCAAAGTGGTGAATTAGCACCTCAGGGCTTCCCAGTCGTTACTGTGATAGATACAGAAGATGCCTGGGCGACACTGAATGTGCGTGAAGATTACCTTCAACACTTTACAAAAGGAGCAACCTTTGATGCCTATTTGCCTGCCTTAAACAAAAATGTTGAGTTCAAAGTAACGCATGTTGCCGTTATGGGTGACTTTGCAACGTGGAGAGCAACCGATGCTTCTCAAGGTTTTGATCTTCGTACCTTTGAAGTAGAAGCTCGTCCAGCTCAACCCGAACCTGAACTGCGTATGGGAATGAGTGTTGTCGTTGAACTTTAATCACAACCACTAGGTTAATGCTATGACGATTAAGATTTCACAGCGGCATATCTTACGACGAGACAAGTGGTTGCTTTCGTGCCTTACTTGGATACCGATTTTGCTCGCGATGATGATTTGGGGAGTGTTCTCTGCGGGCATTGCCCGGGATCTGCCAATCGGTGTGGTTGATCTACAACATTCCCAACTTTCTCGAAAGCTCATTCAATCTTTGGATGCGTCGTCGAGTCTGGCTGTTAACTATCACTACACCAGTGCAAGCGAAGCAAAAAATGCGATGATTGAAGGCGATATCTACGCTTACGCGGTCATCCCATCTAAGTTCGACCAAGATATTCTCCAGCACCGCCAACCTCAACTTTCTGTCTTTTACAACAGTCAGTACATTTTGGTAGCGAAACTGATCAACTCTGCCGTTGCGCAAGCACAAGGCTATTTCGACGCTCAGGTTGAAGTAATGGGCAACTTGGCTAAGGGTAACACCACAACGTTAGCAGCGGCTGGACAGGCTGTACCCGTGTCGACACAAATAACCGCATTATTTAACCGTAACAATAACTACGCACAATTTTTGGTAACGGCTATCGTGCCAGCCATTTGGCAAATATGTATTGTAGTAAGCACTATTTTGATTCTTGCCGCGCACTTTCGCATTTATGGTGGAAAGAATGGATTTGCATTTTTGGGCGAAAAGCCATACGCCAGGCTCACTACCCTATTAAGTCAGTACATTCCGGTCTTTATGGCGCAAGGTGCGTTGTTCTTGTACTGGTTTTATTCCGTGCTTGATTGGCCAATGGAAGGCAGTTTTGTGGTTATGCTACTAGCACAATTGGCGACGGTTATCGCCTGTATCATTATGGGAGCGTTGTTCTTCTTCTTGTCGATGGATCCTGCACGTGCGATGAGTTTTGCTGGCGCATTTACGGCTCCAAGCTTCGCGTTCATGGGAATTACATTCCCAGTTTCTGACATGAACACACTCGCTTATGCATGGCGTTCATTATTGCCGATTACCCATTACATTGAAGTACAAGTGAGTCAAGCAAGCTATGGAGCATCGGCCGCACAATCTTTAAGCTCGCTATGGCCTATGATTGGTTACGTTGTGCCTCTGCTCATTACCGCTGCCTTGATGGGTAAACATCGAACAGATTCATCAACACGCCAAGCGAAGGAGGCGGTATGACATTGTGGCAACTGATTAAAGCGGAACTCAAGGCCGTTCTAACCAATCCAGTCGTTACGTTGACCGTGTTTGGTGGTGTCGTATTTTACTCGTTTTTATACCCTTTGCCTTATGCACAACAAACGCCTCGTGAACAACCAATCGCGATTGTTAATCTGGATGGTAGTCAGACGAGTTTAAAGCTGGAACGTATGGTTGATGCCACTCCGCAAGTCAACGTAGTCACTCGACTTCATACGATTGCCGATGCAAAGCAAGCATTTTTACAACGAGAGATCACCGGTTTTTTAGTCATACCAGAACACTTTTACAAAGACCTAATGCTAGGTAAAAGCCCGACTCTAGCCTACGCTGCGGACGCCTCGTATTTTCTCGTGTACGGAACCGTGGTAGAAGGATTGGCCCAAGCTGGAGGCACATTAGGGGCCCAAGTGAAAGTCAGTAAAATGGTGATAGATGGTGTGCCCATGAGTATGGCTAGCCATAATTACTCTGCTATTAAGCTTAATATGAAACCAACGTTCAACCCAACCATGGGTTACATCGAATACGTAGTGCCAGCAGTATTTGTTCTGATTTTACAACAAACGTTGATCATGGCGGTTGGATTACAAACGGGAACACAGCGTCATGGTCGTGGCTATTGGTCACAAGTATCAACGGGATCGCTGCTGCTTGTGAGAACGTTAGTATTTGTGGCAATTTATTATTTACTCGGCGCCTATTATTTTGGTTTTAGCTTCGAACGCTTAAACGTAAACCATATCGCCAATGCGGGCGAATTGCTGGCTATGTTGTTCCCGTTCTTTTTAGGTTGTTGCGGACTAGGCTTCTGGCTAGGCTACTTATTACCTCGGCGTGAACTTGTCACCTTAGTCGTCCTAGTGAGCTCTATGCCGCTCATTTTCTTGGCTGGTTTTATTTGGCCGATTGAAGCCATACCTACTCCTTTACTATGGATTGCTGATTTAAGCCCAAGCACTTGGGCGATCAAAGCTTTCTTAGCGCTAAACCAAATGGGGGCAACCTGGCAACAAGTCGCTCCACATTGGACAGCACTTTGGGCACTCACTGTGCTTTGGGGTAGCGTTGCGTACTGGATTGCTAAGCGAAGTAACAAGCCAGTTGTAACAGAGAGCTTGGGGTGACAGCTGACATTTTTTATTACTATAAAAAAAGCCGGGTAACTAAACCCGGCTGAAAATCTGCGTCCTTGCAGCGGACATATGGTAAAAACACTTTTTGCTCTGGGCTTACCCATTGAGCGAGATTAGATTAAGCCAAAAAGTATGGATTCCATACTCTCATATAGAGGGTCATATCCTTCCAATAGACATTAGTCTTCGCTAGAAAGATAACGTTTTTCAGACACAAAAAAACAAGACTCACATTGAGTCTTGTTGTTGATAGGGATGAGCAGGATACATGTCGCCGCTAAGTCATATCACGGATTATTTTCTCTCGGTATTCTGTAACGACCTTCATGATTGAATTTTTTACATCACCGACTTGCTTAGAGGGTTGGCACCATAGGCCAAAACCAAACTTAAAACCTTCCAATAATTCAGAAACTTCCACTGGCTCTATATGATTATTAGAAAACTCCGAATGGGCAAACGTTCTGGGGAGAATCGCCCATCCTAAACCTGCTTCAACCATTTTCACTACTAGGGCCAATTGGTCGACCTCTTCATGGTTCGAACTTACGATGACTTTTTCGCCCATTCCCTCTTCAATAAGAGAACGCAGTACAAATTGTTTGCTATTCCTCAAGGCTGTCAATACTCGATCTGGTGCCATAGAAGCGAGTTCACCACCTTTCTGGACGAAAGGAACAAATTCAAAATGACCTAAAAACGTCGCATCCAGACTATGTATAGCTCGACTATCATGCACATTGACAATACCGAATTGATACTCACCATTCTGTAAACCCTCTTTAATTTCGTTGCGATTACGAACAAGAAAGTTAACTCGCATCATCGGAAAATCTGCTGCTAATTGAATACGAAGCAATACAAGAAAACGGTGTGGTATAGCGCTTGAATAGGCGATACTAACATTCTCTAACCCACCGTAAGCTAGACTTAATGCGACTTTATCGAAAGTACGTGCTTGTTCGATGGTTTGCTTAGCATAGTGGTAAAGAAGATGACCATCTTCTGTCGATTCTACCGAGCGCCCCACTCGCTCAAACAGGTTGACCGCCAGTTGATCTTCAAGATTGGTAATCACCTGCCCTATTGTGGTTCGGTGCTTATTGAGTTTGACCGCCGCCTTACTAAACGAAAGCTGTTCATAAACGGTTACGAACGCGAGAAGTTGTTCAAAACTAAAATTCATAGGTTGTGCTTACTTTTTAGAGTTATCTAATTAAATTACCACAAGATCGTAGAATTGCTACTTGGTAACGGAAACAATCTGCGTTTGAATTCCTTCTCGACGACACAAAAAAACCTACTAGCTTCAGTAGGTTTTCTCTAACTTAGTTGTACTCAACGACACGAGCTAAATAGTTGAATTCTCCTGAGTCACCATGGTAATCGCGGTAGACATCGACACTGAAATATTTAGGTTGATCAGCGTAAATGTGGTCAACGACTTTTTGCTCAAGTGACTCCAACGTTTCACCGACCTGAGAGTACACGAACTGCTTGTTCACTTTTTCCAATTTACGTTTTTTCGCTTCTTTGTGTGACACATAGTTGTTGATCTCTTCCCACTTTCCCACGAACTCGACCGCCACGTAACTCGAGTTCTCGTCAATCATGATAAAGGCTGCACCTTCTTCTTTGATTGCAGACAGTTGCTGCATATCACTATCCACTTTTTGCTGGTCAAGATGGGCTCCACTTTGGGCGAATGCAGTCGCGGAAGCGGTAAGTATCATGAGTGTAAGAACGGCTTTTTTCATTGTATCGTTTTCCTGTATTAAGGGAGTTCAGTTACCCAAAGTTGCCCTTGGGTGGCTTTTTTGAATCCATATTCGTAAATCGTCAGCAAGTAGCGGTGATCGAACATATCTTTCGTTACTTTGGCGTACCTGAAATCTTGATCAATGTAGGTAAACTGCATCTCGATATCGTTGATTTCACTGATGTATTTCATTCGATAGAGATCACCACGAGTTTGCGCTAGCGTAAGGCTTGAGACACTTTTCGATACCAAGTCCAAACCTTTGTCTTTTAGTGGACGATACGGCGCTTTTAACGCACCATTGCGAATCACATCCAACTGAGGCGCTTTTTCTAACCCCAAAGCATCTGAGATTTGTTGATAGTTGAAGTTAGACGGATTAAAGAACACCTGCGCTGCGAGACCGCCATCTACGTGTAACTCCTCAAGTGTTTCTCCATCATGTTCAACATCGATAAATTGTGGAGGGAAAACACCAGGGATCGATGCGCTCGCAGCAAGCACCTTGTAAATAAGTTCAGATTTGTCCGCTAAATCACTGTTCGCAATCGCACCAATATTCCAAATCACCAGTTCGCCTGAATCAAAATGGGTACTGCCAATAAAGAGGCGTTTACCATTGCGGTGTTGCTGCGCCATCGCCTCGATCATGGGCTCAGGGTAAGCGTCTGCGATGAAATCATAGAGGTTCTCACCATCGGTAAACGCGTCCTTAAACAGGGTATTTAAGAAGTTCTTCTTACCCAAAATATTCTTATCATTGATGTTGAGCATGACTTCTTTCATCTTTGGCATCGCATCACCGCCAATGAAAACAAAAGGAGCGATTAGGGCACCCGCACTGACTCCAGTAATGATGGCATAATCTTTTAGCTCCCCCTTTTCCTGTAGCCCCATCAAAACGCCGGCCCCGTATGCACCGTTTACGCCACCACCCGATAAGGCCAAAATATTGAGCTGTTCACCCTCTACTTTGATCGGTGTGGTTTGATTGTGCGCTGAGTAGAGAAAATCCGGCGCTTCATTGGCCCACATTCGAAGTGGCTCATTTGGTGTCGAACTCGCGATCTCGACATCTTTATAGTTGCTTTGAGAAACACGAACATCCAGCGTATGAGGTGAACTACAAGCTACTATCAGCAGCGAAAGTGCAACCGTCACACCAGAGGAAATTAAACGATTCATAATCAGTCTCATTTAATGTTCTCTGGCGTATGACCAGAGACTCAGTTTGAAGTTAATTGGGTCAAAATGAAGTCCGTTTCGTTGTTTGGAGTTACTATAGCTAGGCACGGCTAAACCCCATAATCGCGATTGTAGGATGCTATCCATCAAAGCAATTATGCCAAGTTTCTATATGCTAACTTTACGCTTCTCCGTTAATTAGGTACTGCGCTAAGCAATTTTCACGACGTTGAACTCATGCGTCGGTTCGACAAATTCGTATTGGGCATTGATCGTCTGTAGCTCCCATGTGCCATAGCCTTTTGTGATCTCCAATACACCGTAAACGGCGTTATGTGTATGACGAAAGGCTGCGACAGGAGACATCTTCTTCACCAAACAAGAGGTGAAAATCGCAGAAATTAAATCACCGACTCCGACTGGCTGCATAGCAAATTCAACACTAGGTCGTTGGGCCAAATAGCTTGCTTTCGGCGTCGCTAAAATCATACTGAAGGCGTCATCTGTTAGTGCATGCAGGTGTTTCACCAATACCATTTTCGGTCCCAGCTCTAGGGCTTTTTTACATGCAGTGACCGCATCATAAAGAGAGTCAATTTTCACACCTGTTAACTCGCTCAGTTCAAACTGGTTAGGAACAATCACATCAGCGATGGGCAACAAGCTATGGCTTATCGCTTCTTTGACACCGTCTGCCACAATGCAACCTTTGTCTGGATCACCCATAACTGGGTCACACACATAAAGCGCCCTGTGGTTACGCGATTTGACTAAACTTACCGCTTCGGCCACCGCTCGACATTGCTCTGCGCTGCCTTGATAACCGGACAGTATCGCGCCACATTCGCCTAACTTCTCAATGTTATCTAAGCCTCTCATTAGAGAATGAATTTCATCTGCCCCAAACTTCTGTCCAGTCCAACCTTGCTGGTACTGAGTGTGATTTGAAAACTGAACCGTGTGAATTGGCCAGACTTCGAGGCCCATTCTCTGCATCGGGAAGACGGCAGAACTGTTTCCTGCGTGGCCATAAACCACATGAGATTGAATAGAAATAATGCTTTTCATAAGTCACTCTTAATTGAGAAGTTTGTTAGCTTGGCGACTAAATAAACACAATATCGCGCACTGTGCTTATTTGGTCGGAATAGCCTCGACAACGCCGAGGCTTATTCTTAATCAGGTTGGATTCATTAGCCTTGGAACTCAGCGAAGTACTCATCCAACACTTTGCGCGTTGCACGACCGATAAGCTCGTATTCGTGATGAGTAAGGTTTGCTAACGAAACTCGAACTGATGCGTGTACTACATCGAAGCCTTGGCCTGGAAGTAGGATAACGCCGGTTTCATGTGCAAGACGGAACAGGAAGTCTTTGCCCTTCTCGCTCGCTTTGAACCATTCAACGAAGGCTGGTCCGTACAATTTGCCGCCCAAAGTGTCGAGCTCAAGCAGTGTGTAGTAGTCCACACGATCTTTGTTTTCTTCAATTTCTACACCCATGTTTTTGTACAGAGTTTTGTAACGCTCGCGAATGATGCGTTTACATGCTTCTTTGTAGTTTTTCTCTGAGTCCATCAGACAATTCAATGAGAACAGCGCCATTTGAACTTGTTGAGGAAGCGACAAACCTGCTGTGTGGTTAAGCGCTACGCTACGGCTGTCGGCAACGATACGGTCAATAAACTTGATCTCACGAGGTTCCGGAGTCAGCGTTTTGTAACGATCGTCCAACTCAAGTTGACGCACTTCAGGAAGGCTACGCATTGCATCGTCAAACACGTTGTTGTGTTGAATCGCAATCGAGCCTAAACGCCAGCCTGTTGCACCGAAGTACTTAGAGAACGAATACACACAAAGCGTGTTGTATGGCAGTTTTGCAAACAGTGAGACAAAGTCGTCCGCAAATGTGCCGTATACATCGTCAGTCACAATGAACAGGTCGCTACGTTCGTTGTTCACAAAATTTGATAGGTTATCCAGAGTCTCATCCGAGAACTTCACAGACGCTGGGTTTGCCGGGTTAACAACACAAAGCAGTTTGATGCCTGTATCTGCAAGCTTTTCGATTTCAGACATCGGCAGTTGCCATGTTGTCTCATCCAGACGTAGTTCAACGATTTCCAGTTCGTATTCACTCAGTTCTGGAATCTCTAGGTAAGGCGTAAAGATTGGAGTGATTAGCGCAACCTTGTCACCTTTCTTCAATAGACCGTTGTTGAACATAGTTTGGAAGGTGTACGTCATAGACGCCGTGCCGCCTTCCGTTGCAAACAGATCGAAGTCTGTTGTCATTGGCATTGGGCCATACATCTCTTCTGCAATGTATTGCTTCACAACGGTTTCGATGTTCGTCAACATACGTGGTGGCACTGGGTAGTTACATGCAAGGTATGCGTTAACCAGTTCATTCAAGAATGCTTGTTTCTCTAGACCCAAACGGTCTTTTGCGTAGCTCAGCGACTTTTCCAAGAACTGTACGCCTTGGTCTTGTTTATTCTTGCTTGCAAACGTATCGAAGCGTTCAACAATGCCCACACCATCTGGAATGCCACCGAAACCACCATCTAGGTATGAATAAGTGCGCTCGGCTTCCAATATTGCGAACTCACCCAAACGAATGAACGCTTTACGTGGTAGTGTCGCAAGAAAATTAGGATTACCACGACCTGCATCTAATAACGCGCGGTCAGGAACAGTTTGTGCCACTTCAATTAGTTTATCTTTTAATTCAAATGGGCTTAAATCTGCAAATTTTGAAAAATCAATTGTTGTGTTTTGCGTAGTCATAATATTTACCTGAATCTATTATTTAGTAAAATTTGGATAATACTTCCCCTACCGCCTATTTAATTAGGCGATAAGCGTGTTCGAATTTATTTAAATTACATGCCTGCGTTTAAAGTAATAATGCCGACAATAATTGGACCCCATAGGGTAAGCAGTACATTGGCGACTGCATAAGTCACAGTGAATGAGAATACTGGCGTTGCGTTACCTGTTTTTTCCATTAAAGCCGCGAATGCTGGGTTCGCACTTCGTCCACCTGTCACACAGCCAAGTGCTTCAACCGGGTTCTTAATCTTCAATACAAAATATGAGAAGAAGAACGAAATAATCTGAGGGATAATCGTTACACCCATGCCAAGGAACAACAGAGACATACCGTGTTCTTTGATGGTGTCGACCGCTTGAGGGCCAGCCTCAAGGCCAACAATGCCTACAAATGCTGCCAAACCGAAATCTCGAATAAAGTTCGCGGCACCCACAGGAAACTGAGCAACATGCGGATTGTGGCTACGCAACCAACCCACAATCAAACCTGAGATCAAACAACCTGCACCAGAACCGATAGTGACGGGAATACCAGCAATCTTAAAACTGATTAGACCAATTAATAGGCCCACCACCATGCCCATACCAAGCACGATTAAGTCAGTCACGTTTGCTGAGCCCATTCGCTGACCAATGTTTTTCTCAACGCGATTGATATCTTTTGCGGTACCTGTAAGCTGGATGACGTCGTTTTTCTTCACCACAAGATCCGGCGTCATTTCAATTGAGTTGCCTTCACGAATATAGTCTGTCACATAAATACCGCGCATAGAGCCTTGGTTCGAAGCCTCTTTAATCTCTTGCAGCGACTTACCAATCAGTTTGCGGTTGTCTGCGATCAGTTGACGGTTTTCTTCAATAACTTCATAGCCTTCTGGAAGTGCAATCTCGTTGTCAGCCAAACCATCTTGCAGCTGATGTACTGCATTACGGCGACCTGTTACAACAATGACATCCCCTTCTTTCAGTGCTGTGAATTTGTCCACGTCTAGCACTTTGCCATCGCGTTGAATCAATTCAATACAAGCAGCCAGAGCGTGTTGGTTTAACTGAGCTAAGGTTTTGCCTGCTAGCCCACCATCTTTGCTCACTTTAAATGCTCGTGTAACCAGCGCTGTGATAGCGTTGAACTCACCCGGCGCTAAATCACGCTTACCATTTGAATTTTTCTCTTCTAGCGCAATCGCTTCTGCTCGGATATCCCACTTCATCAGTGTTGGGAATACCCATGTCACCATCAGAATTGGACCAAGCGAACCAAAGATGTACGTAACCGCGTAGCCTACTGCGACGTTGGTCTGCATTAGGTGCTTCGCTTCTTCTGTCACACCACCAAGACGTGCGATCGCATCACCCGCTGTACCGATGATTGCCGATTGAGTCAAACCACCAGCTGCAAGGCCTGCTGCCGTACCTCTGTCTAGATCAAACATCCAAGCTGCTGCTAGTACACAAAGCAGGCCAGAAACCGTCATCACTACAGCAGAAAGTAGAATGTTGATGGTTCTAAAGTTCAATGCTTTAAAGAACTGCGCACCACCTTGATACCCTACTGCGTAAATAAAGAGCGCAAAGAAAATGCTTTTTACGCCGGGATCAATATGAACACCAAATTGCCCAATAATTACACCCATTAATAATGTTCCCGCAACACCGCCAAGAACAAATCGACCAATGGTAATTTTACCTACCATATAACCGAGAGAGAGCGTAATAAAGAGAGCAACAAATGGTGCCATGTCAAAAAGGTTAGAAATAATTTCCATGACAATTTTACTCTTACTAATAAATATAAAACTCAAATAATCTAACGAATAATCTGTCACTCATATTTGTTGGATTATTTAATTTAAAAAGCATCTCGTTTGCTTCGAAGCGAATATTAGAAACAAAACCTCACAACTCGTAATCCCATTTGAAGGATGAAACCATCACTTCGCATATTCAAACGCAAACATTGAACAATAATTGTCGAAAATTTAATAACTTAGTGGTCTGAAATGAACATCAAATAAATTGGAAAATAAATTTATTTTTATTTTCACTGTCCAAAAAGCTACTTTGTTGCGCTATTCCCTCTATATAGCGCATGACACCTTTCTCTTGATGGATTAGATCCTACAAAAGCGATTATCACTGATGCCATCACTTGCCTTATCTTTACATTCATCAAGTTAATAGAGAAAAACACCATGAACTCAATGCCACATGAACTTGTGTGGGGCGAAGTTTACTTCCCTCCCTTGTTGCTGGTTATTGCATTGGCTTACATGCTCACCATTTTGGTTGGAACCGTTGCAACAAAACTGGGACTCCACAAATACGTTGCATTTCCTGCGCTCGCTGAGCTAAGCCTAATTGTGATTTTTACTGGCGTTATTGGTCGATTCATTACCATATTTTGAGGCAAATTCCGTGATAAAACGTTATCTCATCACACTGCTATTACTGTGTTCCGCTGGCACCGTGATTTTCAGTTACTACCAATCATACTCTGACAACCCTTGGACTAGGGATGGCCAAGTTAGCGCGCACATCGTTTCTATAACCCCCCGCGTAACAGGACAAATCATCCAAGTCTACGTTGAAGACAATTCGCAAGTGAAACAAGGCGATTTGCTGTTTGAGATTGACCCAAGCATCTATAAAGCGGCGTACCACAAAGCGCTAGCAGCTCAAAAGCAAGCCATTGCATTACTAGCAAAGGCCAAAAATGAAGAGCAGCGAGCACTTAAGTTAGAAAAGCGCACACCTGGCGCCGTACCTGTACTGACATTGAATAACCTAGACAATGCAGTGGAGACAGCCGTTGCCAACGTAGAACTCGCGAAAGCCAATGTTGAAGAAGCCAAGCTAAACCTTGATTACACAAAAGTTTATGCGCCAACGAATGGTTATATCACTAATTTGAACTTACGCGTCGGCTCTCAAGTCGTCGCTAACTCCCCAGTCGTGGCTTTAATTGATGAAGACAGCTTTTGGATCGAAGGATATTTCAAAGAAACGGATTTAGTTGGCGTTGATCCACAAGATAAAGCTTACGTGACCTTAATGATGCACAATGAAGCTGTGTTGGAAGGAAAAATCAAAAGCATTGGCTACGGCATTGCGAAACAAGATGGTAGTACTGGTAACGATCTTTTGCCCAATGTGAACCCTAACTTTCAGTGGATACGCTTAGCTCAACGCATTCCAATTAAAGTTAAATTAGATCACTTACCGAAAGATTTTCAACTACGTGTTGGTATGACGGCCTCTATCAAAATCATCAAACAATAATGCGGTGGAATGTATGTTTAATGCCTCAACCAAAGAAGCAATCAAAGCTGCGCTGTCTATCGTTATCGCGATCTGCCTTGCCTTATGGTTTCAATGGGAGAAACCGTATTGGGCAGCGATCGCAGTCGCGGTAATGGCATTAAATGAAAGCTTCGCTCACTCGATAAACAAAGGTCATAATCGCTTATTAGGAACCCTCCTTGGCATCGGTTATGCCTTTTTCCTCATCACGACGTTTTCTCAAGTTCGCTTTTTGTTTCTCACCTTCTTCACCTTGTTTTTAGGTGCGTGCATTTTTATGTCGAGCGACGAAAAGTATGGTTATGTGTTCTCTATCGGTTTTGCTGTGTGCTCCATCATCGCATGTATGGGAGGATTTGATAGTCAAGCAACGTTCCACTTCGCTGTTCTTCGCATACAAGAGACGATTCTTGGTGTGATCACGTTTTCTGTTGTGTACCGATTAGTCTGGCCAGTCAGTACAGAACAAAACTTCATTCAACGTTTTGAGGCCAGCAGAGAGGCGATGCTTAACGCTATGAAATCGCCCAATGATATAGATATTGAAGCTCTTGAGACCAACACCGCCAACATAGAAAAGTTATTCCAACTGGTCGGCTTACCACTTACTGGCAGCTACCACTTGAAAGAACATCGTCAGCTATGGCGTGCGCGTTTAAATGAGATGGCACAAATCCAAGACCGATTGCTAGAACAAGCAGATAAATCGCAAAGTCGTGAGATCGATTGGCCAACGCTAACGCAGCAACTTCAAAGCTTTGATATTAAAAATCCAAGTACGTCGCTCATTGGTCACGTTGCTTATGTTATGCAAAGAGAGAAAAACACGGTTTGGCATCACGAGCATCGGACCTTCATCCAGCATTTGAATGAAGACGGCAGAAAGGTACTGCAAGGTGTCTCCATGTTCGTGACGTCGCTGTTGATCTGGATTTATCTTCCTGTGCCCGGAGGTTTCATTTTTCCGATGCTAGCAGGCGTGTTCTCTTCAATCGTTCCTACTATGCCACCAAGCATTATTAAAGATGCATTTTTTGGTGTGATAGGCACTGGCACGGTGATTCTATTGCAATACATTTTCCTAATGCCAATGATGACCGAGCTTTGGCAGCTTGGGCTATTCTACTTCATCAACATCATCGTGATTTGGAAGGTATTTTCCACACCAAAGCTGATGGTACACAGAATTCTAGGTATTAACTTATTGGTTGTCTTGACATCAGGAGCGCTCAATTTAACCCCAGCGTATCGAATTGAAACGCCCTTGCTGATGCTGGTAAACATTATGATTATTTTGATGATTGCCAAGTTGTTTACTGATCTGTTTCGTGTTCGCGTTACGGTCTAAGCGTCACCTCCGTTCTTGAAACTAAAGCCCTGCATTGCTTCTGCTCTGCGGGGCTGTTTGTTTGTGAGCTAGCCATTATTCCTCCGTAACCCATAAAGCGAGGATAGTATCCATCAAAAGCGATTAACGGTATTTCTCTTCACCTCATAAAATCCTCTCATTGATTCACGAAATGCAATCGAAAACTCTGCATTCACAACGTCAATCACAGCAAACACATCTATTTAACTGAACAAGAAGTTCAGTGACACATTAACTGTCTGAGTCTCGAAGGTTTGAGACTATTCAGAGTGGAAACTGTCATGAGTTTTTTTGAATTACGCGCCGGCAAGACGTCTTCTCTTACTGTGCTCGCGAGCGCACTAATGCTTACTACCCCCACTTTTGGCTTCGCCGCTGAAGAGACGACGACCTACAACGAAGTAATCGAGCAAGGCCGAGCACTGTTCGACAAATACGGTATCAGTCATGATTTACCAAAACTGGCCATCAGCTCTCTAGTTCAAGGCGAGCATTTGGTCGAGCATGCCCACCGAAGTGTTAAAATCGGTGATAGCGTTCGCGATTCGTCCGTCTACTTGGTTAAGAACACCGATAACAAAGGCAACATTGATCTGCGTATCAAGTACAACCCTGAACAACTCGATGAAAATGAAAAAGTACTTGATGAGATCGAAGCTTTCACACGAACAGAATACCGCCTTCGAAACTACGCGGAGAGTTTTGATCCGTCATCAGTAAGAGCCAAAGAGGATCAGAATGGTAATGTGATCATCAGTTTTAATTACTCAAAATACGGTCTTCCTCAAGATATCGCCTACTTTCGCTTTTTAAGCGTTGATATTGAGTTGGTTAATGGTGAACCGAAACGTATGGTCATTACCAACGATAAACCGTTCACACATCACAACTACCAAGTGGATTCTTACGATCAAGAGATCCTCTTCCAGAAATTAACATCAGGCAAAATTGCGATTGCCAGTAAAAACACCAAGATAGTTGGTTCAAAGAAAAATAAACCCCTCGAAATGAAGAGCAGCGTAAAACCGGTAGCGATTTATGAAGATAAGCTTGGCGTGCAAGTACTAGACGAAAAACGCTTGAATGAGGTCTCTGATCCACGCATGCAAGAAGCCAGTGTTAAGCTAGACCGAGTTTTTCCTTTAATGGGTGATATGGTTCGTCGTCAAGGTATCGATTTGCCTCTGCCGTTTGGTGTGTCGCTAGCGTATCGAAATCAAGATATGAATATTCCATTTAATGATTTCACGATTGAAGGCATCGGCCTTAATGAACTGTTTGATCCAGAAGACAGTGTCGGCATCGTGAGTGCTGAGAGCATGACGCTTCGTGGCGATGTAAACATCCTGCCATTTTGGAATGTATTTGGTTACATCGGAAAAGTTAATGTCGATGCCAATGTTGATGCCGCCTACACGGGTGAAGGTGGCCAGTACATAAAAGATAAGCTGAACGATAAACTGCCAGGATTAGGTGATAAGTTTTGCGATGGTTTATCTGCACTTTGTAGTCGTGGACGCTTAGACGTGCCGCTGCATTTGGAATATGACCTTCGTGGTATAGGTACAACCCTTTCGGTTGGCTATAAAGAGTTCTTTGCTTCTGTCACTGGTACCTATTCGCAAACTCGCTTAAAGGGCTTAGATGATTGGGGCGATGGTATTGTTACTGTACAGCCGATGTTGGGTTATCAACTTGTCGATTATCGCACGCAGTTCTTTGTCGGAGCAGAATATCAAGGACTGGACGCTCGAATGGACGGGCATGTAAAAAGCGGTGATATCGAATTCGATTACGACATTGGTGTAGATCTTAATCAATGGGCGTTTTTGACTGGTTTCAATAAGCAAATCGGCAAAAACTACAACCTGACCTTTCTCTATAACAAAGGGGAAACTCGAGAGTCAGTAACCTTAAATCTTGGTTACCGTTTCTAGCTCTCATAAAGAGCCCGCCCTTATACGATGGTAGGACTGCATCCTACAAAGGCGATTACTGAAACTGTCGCCGATGTCCTACCATTTGAGCCATCAATACAACAAGCCATCCAACCATTCACGGATTAATGCCAAAGCGTCAGGACGTCGCTTGTTAGATGCCGTTTAACATTTTCGGTGCACGCACCAAATGACTTTTTGGACATAACAATGACTTTACTCAATCGCTCAACTTTAGCCATTACCATCACTCTTGCCTTAGCAGCTTGCAGTGATGACGCAAGTAAACCTAGCGTTCCTAACGGCCCGAAGCCACTACAACCCCTACCACCAGAGCATATCGCTTTGGAAATTGGCGATGCAACCATTCAAGCGACCAAAGAGTCCCTTGTCATCACGCCTCTTGATGCGGATGAAAAACTGGCAGCGGTAGAGGCGTTCAAAGGTATCCAATTTGCGCAAGCAGACCGCTTTCAGCACAGCATTGCGGTCCCACTTGAAGGCGATATTGATGCGACTCAGTTCGGTGATGCGTGCCCGCAGTTAAAAACCACGGCACAAACGCAATCAGAAGATTGTTTGAACCTAAACATTTGGCGACCAGCAGGGACAGAAGCGTACGCAGATTTGCCAGTGTATGTCTTTATTCACGGTGGAGACTTTGAATACGGCGCGGGCTCAGAACCGCTGATTCATGGTGATATGGTGGTTGCACAAGGTGCTGACGATGGTAACCCGTTTATTGCTGTTACTTTTAACTATCGTTTGGGCTTGTTGGGCAGTGTTTGGGTCGATGGTTTGGACAACCCAGAGGGCGGTAACTTTGGCCTAGGCGATCAAAAACACGCGCTTGAATGGGTTCAACAAAACATAGAGGCATTCGGCGGCAATCCGCAAAACGTGACACTCATGGGTCAAGGTGCGGGTGCCATGTCGGTGGGAATTTTACAGCAATCAAAAGGCGATGCTGCAATCGTAGGTGAGCACTTTCAACGTGCCATCATGCAAAGCAACGCTTACGGATTTGAATATAAAAGTTACGATGTTGCCAAGAGCCAAAGACCAGAGCAAAGCGTTGAAGATCTTGCGTTACTACCACTTGAAGAGATCATGAAGGTACAAAGCGAGATGCTTGATCCTATTCAACGTCTTAAGAACTGGGTACTGACCGCCGCGAATATTCCGGTTATAAGTCCAACACGCGACAACAGCCCATTATCTACGTTGATGCCATTTGCGCCTTACATCGAGCATCGCCCACCAGCGTTTCTAGTGAAAGAAGTACCGGGCTATCACTTTACTGAACAAGCCATTGAGAGTGAATGGATCGTACCAACGGTAATTGGCTCAAACAGTGCAGAAAGCAATACTCTGGGCATGCTGCCGAGCCTGACATTTTTGATCCCAACTATTATTGAAATCTTGAGCCAAGAAGCGCCAGAAATCATTGAGAGTGGTGACGAAAACTTAATCGTCGAATACATGGTTGAGTGGCTAGAATCGGAAACGAACTTAAACCGTTTACGCACCGAATATCGTTCATTGCTCAGCGATTCAGCTTCAATTGAACTCGACCTTTCTGACTTATTGGAACTGCTGCCTAGCACCGCTTATGAGGCGATGACTAAGTTGTTCTTCGGTTTGGGGAACTCCGATTCAACCACGGAGTTACTTGCTCTGGCTGACTTCTTCCCTAACGATGAAAGCGAACTGAATGGCGCGGCGAAAAACATGCAGCAATTCAAAACCGCGTTACATGACTTGCTCTTCACGGGTCCAAACCGTCATAAGGTTTCAACTGAAGAAACAACAGGAGCAACGCCAAGCTTCTACTACTTTGACTACACACCTGGATTCAACGTATGGACTTACAATACCAAAGGTGAAAATGGCGATCTCGACGTTGGTGATTTACTCAAAAGCATCAGTTGTATTGTGGGCGCTTGTAATGCATCGGAATTACCATTTGTGTTTAACAAGGCATTAAAGCTTGATGGTTCAAGTGTTCGTCCAGGTAGCAAAGACAAAGCAATGATGAACAAGCTCTCTCGTATGTGGTTTAGCGAACGTTTATTTGAAGACTTCCAATACAACAGTGCGACTGATCGAGTTTTGCTGATCGATAATGATGACGGTATTCAATCCACACAAGACTGGGACAATGCTCATCACTCAGGCATCGATCCAAAACTGCGCCAAGGTCGCCTCAACGGTCTCGAGGAACTTGGGCTGATTCTTAGCCACATGTAACTTCATCCTCAGCCACTCAAAACTCGTTACCGAATACCTAAAAGCCAGTTCGCTGGCTTTTTTCATCCTTATTCCTTGAACATAATTAGGAAGGTTTACTCATGTTTCCTAACGCCCTCCGTGCTCTGCTACTCTTTATCTTCGGCGCGCTGTTGGTTGGCTGTGCTCAGCCCTACCCGCAAGTTGAACCGGATTTTGAAGCCAATTGGCAAACTACTCAGCATCAAGCCGAAGTTTACTTAATTCCTACCGCTCCAAAAGCCTTTGCTCGTCGCGTTGAACTGGTAAGAAACGCTCAGCAAAGCATCGATATGACCTACTTTTCTTGGGAGAGTGACACGCTTGGTTTGATGCTACTCTATGAACTCAAGCAAGCAGCAGATCGAGGCGTGCAAGTTCGACTCACTCTCGATGATTTATTGGTGTTTAACGAGAAATGGCTTGCTGATCTCAGCGCTCACGACAACATTCAAATCCGTTTATTCAATCCGTTTGATTCACGTAAGTCAGGTTGGATTGGTCGCGCCGTCAACTTCTCTACTCATCAGCAACGTTTGGACAATCGTCTACACGAGAAGTACTTCAACGTCGACCATCAATGGATGATTCTAGGTGGACGTAACATTGGCGACGACTATTTTGGTTACAGCCGCAAAGCCAACTTCTTTGATATGGATGTCTTGTTCAAAGGCAGCATTATTCGAGCGTTCGACCAGAACTACCAACAACTTTGGGACAGCGAGCATGTCACGCCAATAGAAAACATCGTTAACGTTACCCCAAACTATTCCGCGTTTACTAAAGCGCTTAATAAAGGTGAGAAAGACAAAAGCATCATTCTGGCCGAAGTTGAAAAACAGGTTAAACACCTGACCAGTCCCGACTTCATCGCTGCGCAAGTCACCCCCGTTTTCGACTCATTAAACAAGTTAGAAAACAACAAACCCTACTTTAGAAAACGGGCAGAACACCAAGTTTGGCAACAAATAACCTCTGCATCCAAAGCAGTGATATCAACACCTTATGTGGTACCAAGTGATGGTGAGTTTGCCTTTATTGATACCTTGATGGAGCAAAAAGCGGACATCACGTTAATGACGAACTCGTCTGCCTCTAATGATTCTGGCTTTATTCCGGCTTATTACGAGGAGCATCGCCAAACCCTGTTAGATAAGGGCGTTCATATACTTGAGTACAAAAACCAAGCGAACAATGATGACCATTACTTCCATGCGGATACTTATTATCACAACAAGACGGTGATACTCGATGATCGGCTGACTTATATCGGCTCATCAAACTTCGACCCAAGATCGGATTTCCTCAATGTGGAATTTGGTGTGTTGGTCCAAAGCGAAGCCTTTGCAGAACATGTCATGCACTACTTAACTCGACAACAAGATGAACTGTTTTGGCGAGTATCTCGAGATGGACAAGGCCAAACTCAGTGGCAATCAATGAATGAGATCCATACTAAGAATCCAAACTATGGTGGATGGCATAAGGCACCTAACTGGATATTCAAGAAACTGAATGGTGAGTTCGAACTCTAAACAATCAAGGCTTAAAAAGGTTCTCTATCTGCAAGGATGAGAGCCTTTTTAATGCCCGCTAAAACTGCGTTCCGAGCGAAAAGTGAACGCGGAATTGGTCTCCTTGAGGAGCATCTAAACCATAAGCAAAGTCCACTTTGACGGGCACGTATTTTGAATTCCATATCAAACTCAGCCCTGTACCACTTTTCCAATCCACCTTATCGTTGAAGGCATCACCAACATCATAAAATGCCCCAAGCCACAATTGGCGGTAAACCTGATATTGATATTCCAGCCCAGCAGTAAACATGTAACGGGCACCGGTTAAATCGCCATTTTCATCTCTAGGAGAGACAGACTCATAACCATAACCACGAAGATTGCCATCACCTCCCGCAAAGAAGCGTAACGAGGATGGAATATCGCTCAAAGTGTCAGCGACATTAATACCGACATTAGAACGAAAGTGAAACTTGTGTTTTTCACTAATATCCCATGACAGAACACTATTGCCCTCAATACGCAGCAAACGAGAATCGGAGAAAAAATTAGGGTCTGAGTATTCCAATGAGTAAACGTGACGGTGCTTTACTTCTAATTGATCGTTCTTGCGATCAAGCAGTGAAAATGTCACCCCCGGTAATAACAACTGTGATTCGTCATTCTCCGACGCTTGTCGATAACTTTCTTGCAAATAACGAACGTGCATGGTGCTTTGCCAATCACTGTCTAACTGCCAGTGTTTTTCAAACGATAAATCATTAGAAAAACTCGATGTGTCTCGATAGTCGACATGCTTAGATTCAAACTGAATCCCGTAGTAATCCGTTAGAACATTTTGGGTGGGAATTTTGTAACCAAGTAATAGCGATTGTTCCGGTTTGGAAGCGTACGCTTGTGCCTCAAAACTGTGTCCACGTGCGTTGTACCAAGGCTTGGTCCAGTTCAGCGAAGCGCGCAATCCCAAGTCTGTCGAATACCCTCCACCGACCTGCACAATATTACGTGAATTCGGCTCTGCGAGCACTTCTATCGGCACCTTATGACCATCGGATATCTCCTCGAAATCCGCTTTCACAATCACACTGCGAAACCAATCAGTACTCGAGAGGTCGGCCTGATATTGACTCAATTTCAAAGTGTCAAAATCGTCGCCCCACTCAAATGTTCTCATCGCTTCTATTCGAGCCGTTTCGATACCCGACGTAAGGACAGAGAGGTCTCCAAATTGGTAACGAGAACCACTAGAGAAATGCAGATTCACATGGGCTTGATTCAAACTTGGAATGACTTCCAAAGACGATTCGATAAAACGTCCATCTAAGTAACCTTTTTGCTGAGCCAATGAAATCAAGTTTCGTTTTAGCGTGTCGTACTCAGAATGAAGCAACGGCTGTCCTTGTTTAAGTTGAGCTTGATTAATTAGTTCGATGAAATCTTGATCGTTACTGGCCTCTCCCGACACAGCAATATTAGATTTTTTGACCAACATCACCTCCCCCGCGTCAACCTCAAGCGTGATGAGATCATTCTCTGATCTCTGAACATTGAGCTCGGAATGATAGTAGCCATAAGGGTTTAACGCATTATTAACCATCTGCGTTAGTCGATTTGAGGTAATGTTTGAAACAGAGAGTTTCGTTAGTGGTGTAAGGTGACTTTCAAGATTTTTCTCTAATATTGGTGTTAGCCCTTTGATTTTAAATTGCGCTCCGAGTGCATGATGTAAAGGCATAGAAGCTAAAACTGATATACCTATTATTTGTTTAATGAGAGGAGACACACCGCTACCTAGTTTAGCAATACACTCGACAAGGTTAATGATGGAATGGCACATCAGTTAATCGCGTTTGTAGGATTGCTCCCTACGAAATCCTCTCGAAAATTCACGTTTCACAAGTAGATACTTTGAACGATAAATTGGCTCAAGCTAGGAGGTGGCAAATCATGCGGTCTGAAATAGGTATACTGTTTGCCAAAAATACAAAACCCAACGCTGAATGGATCTCATCAAGCGTTGGGTTACATTGATAATGTGTTTTTAATCTAAAAAGCGTCTGTTAGTAAAACTAGATCGAAGAACAGTTTCCTTTTTCTGCCATGTCGACTTTTAGTACTTCTGCTTTACCTTTGCTTTCGTCCACGAGTTCTACGCCCGCACCACCAACAAATACACCCATTTTAATGTATTGATTAACGAAATAATTACGGCCCTCTTCCGTTAAGATAGTTAAGTGATTTTCCGAAAACTCAGACTCTGTACTTACTTGATGTTCTTTATTGCCTTCGACCTCATGGTAGAAGAATACACCAGGAGCGGTTTCACCAATACATTCCCCATCGACGTAAACATACTTTTTAAGCGCTGCTCCGACAAAAGCATCTTCTCGGTAAATGTAAATCCCTGCGTTCCCCTTTTGAGGTGCTTCAAATGATTTCATTTGATTTGATACTGTCGAATCAACAGTAGGAACAGAAGCACAACCTGACAAACCCAAAAGGAATGCGGAACACAGAATTACTTTATTTTTCATGTTATTAACCTAGCTACGATAAAATCGCGCCAACCATACTATAAATAAATACGTTCACTTATTGGTATTTTTGAAATTTGTGATTCAACCTATGCAATAGCACTCATTTAACGTATAGATTGAGCAAACATTAGCCATATAATAATCACGAGAATAAAATGCCCTGTATCTAACGATCACTAAATGCCACTTTACTCGCTAGACTGATAAGTAGAATACCTGAAACACCTTCAAGAGTTCTTGAATAACGCTGAGAGTGTGGACGACTAAATACCCAATTACCCACAGATGCGTACAAAACGTTACATGTCGTCGCAAGTACGCTGAACAGCAAGCCAAGTACTAATAATTGCATTGATGTTGAGCTTGCAGACGTATCAATAAATTGAGGCAGAAATGATAGGAAGAATAGCGCTACTTTTGGATTCAAGACGCTGACGATAACTCCCTGAACAAACACATTTTTATTATTATCAACATTTTTGTTTTCAACGATTTTACTTTCTCCACGCCACATGGACAGTAATGACTGAACACCTAAATAAACTAGGTAAGCGGCCCCTAACCATTTAACAACGCTAAAAGCCAAAGATGAACTCAGAATTATTGCTGACAAACCTAAACATGCCGCTAGTGTATGAAAAAAGTAACCAACACCAAGCCCCAGAGCCGCTTTCAGCCCAGCAGATAATTTACCTTTCATTGTATTGGAAACAATATAAATTACATCAGGTCCAGGAATCATGTTGATAGCGAGACAAGCGACAACAAATAATAATAGTGAGTTTGAATCCATTCTTTTCTCCAAATTAACGTCTTGCGGGATAACATTTCATCGAACTACAAGTAATGCAACGTCCAGGTTTCGATTGGTTATATTTAGTATTAACAACACGTTACTAATACTACAGCACTGCACGAAGAGCACAATCATGAACAGTGATACGAATTAAATTATGGGCCTTTGTTAGCCCTTTGAATGATAATATTTATCATCATTTGGTTGTAAGCTTTTTCTAGCCAGCAGCTCTTATGGAAGTTAACAAATCGGCTACTTAGTATACTTAATAGACCGTCAAATCAGATAGATTATCTATTCTTATTTCTTCAAGCCTTTTGTGCTTCATTTTCCTGCCTCACTAAGCAGCAACTTAATACTTGCTACACCAAAAAATAACGCGAACACGCCTTCAAAAACTGCTTTGGATCTGAGATAGGTTTGTCTGACCTTTTTATGCGCGAAAAGAAAAGCATAGCCAAAGAAAACCAAAGCACTAACCAGCCCCACAACAAAAATGACCGACAACAATTCCAACGGACTGGCCTTAGGAGGAACCCCTATCGAATAAAGCGCACCGAAAAACAGAATAGCCTTTGGGTTAGTTAAGTGAATTAACACTCCGGTTAAGTAGTTACCCTTCTTTGTCGTTACGTATGTTTTGGGTAACTTTAGCTGCTCGATGTTGCAGGCAGAATGTACGGACTTTAAAGCCAAATATAAAAGATAAAATGCCCCACAATATCTAAGAATTTCAAAAAGCCAAACATTGCTATAGAGTATGGTTGCGAGACCAAAAGCGGCTGAGGTTGACCAAAATAAAGACCCCGTTAAAACACCTGCAGCCAAATACCCTCCAAAGCGCCGACCGTGGTTCATTGACGTGCCTGCTATCGCAAGAGTTGCAGGTCCGGGGCTAGCGATGGCAGCGATAGCTGATACGACAATCAGTGAATAATTTATCTCTTCCATTTTTACTCTAAACCTCCAAATGGAGTTTTATCAACACTTATCGCGGAATACTCTATTGAACGTACATCAGAAGCGTAATACTGATTAAAACACCAAGTGTCACGAATCGAGTTGAGATTCTTTGGTATTTTACTGCTCCAAAATAACATCAAATCCGCCATAAATGAGACGCTTTCCATCAAAGGGCATTGGGTTATTATCTGGACTCATTCGAGGATCACCCATGATCCGCTGCCACCCTGAGTCCCGAACTTCTTTTGAAGGCCAGACTACCCACGAAAACACAACGGTTTCGTTTCTTTCAGCGTTAACTGCCATGGGAAATGATGTGATCTCACCATCTGGTACTTCACTCCCCCACGTCTCAACAACCTTTAAGGCCCCAAACTCCCTGAACATGTCTGCTGCTATTTTTGCGTGTGCGATATACTTTTCTTTATTCGCTGTCGGCACTGCAGCGACAAACCCATCAATGTATGACATAAGTAAACTCCTTTCATTGGAGTTATAACCATAGCTCAATAAAAAGAATGCACATGATGCCAAACCATAGAAGCAGGTACGTAATACAGCTTGAGAGCTACATTCCTAGCTTGGACTTTATATGCATATTTGAAAGGTATGTGTTTGGATCAAGCTTGGTTAGCATATTTATAATCTCCAAAACACTCGAATACTCAATACGTTCCTCTTCAGCATGCCCGATCCCACCTATTGTAAAGTGAGTAAAGCGGTAATCACGATAAACGTTTTGCAGCTGACTAGAAATATCTTTGAGTAATCTTTTACTGAGGGCGAATGCAGGGTATTCACTACTTTCTGAAAGCTCTGCTGTAGAGCCAATAGATACAATATTGCATTTATCGTTAAGTGAACCTAAAGCGTTAAGCTCATTGACTAAATTAAGATACCCAATCGGACCAACATTCATAAACTCAATCAGTTCGTTTGTTGTCAATTCTGAAGACTCTCCCCACATGGACGCTAAATAAACTATGATGTCAAACTCTACACCTTTGAAGCACGTGTAATCTGGTTTTTTATCGGGATCAACGTCAATACAAACAGAAACTACTCCATCCTCAACTAGCTTTGATCTAGAAATCGTATAAATTTCTGTACCCTGTAAGTTCGTAGCCAAGAACCTTCCTAGCCCCTTACTACCTCCAACAATTAAAATCTGCATAACCCCGTTCCTTCGTTAAGGTTGTCTTTCATATTATCCGCCAAACTGTGCATTAGGCATCACTTTAACGTTTCTGTTGTTTGCTTCTAGCCCTACTTAGTTCTATCTTCAATTTCATCGAATGGTTCAACTGAAATACGCTCTGCAATTTCACTCATCTTCTTCATTTTTTCTGGGTTACTAGTTCCCCAAAACCGCTCCCAGTCTTCACGTGTTCGCCACTTGGCAATAGTTAAAACCTTTTCCGGTACATCGTAAGAACGAAGCATAAAACTACCAAGCGCCCCATCTACTGACTGATGAATTGAATCTGTCGTCGAACGCCATATATTTTGAAACTCATCCATTTTTTCACTTGGCACACGCCATTCATACACAACTCTAAACATAACACTTCCATTAAAATTTCTAGATTTAATACGGCAAAGTATCAAGAACACTAAGCCAGGTTAATAGATGAATAAAGCAACATAGTAGAGCGTAGAGCAACCTAAAAAACAAAGCGTAAACGCTCTAAATCACTCCGATTCGATTAGTCATGCACACATTCAAAGATTTCGTATTGACGTTTAACATTGGCAGTTACTTTTCCCCAATGTGAGGCTTGAACTCTTTCCTGATGTTGTTTAAAAGAGGCTTTGTCGACGAACTCCTCATAGACATCAAAACGAAAAGGATTAGTCGAGCTTTGAGTCACAAGAAAAGTAAGGCAGCCCGGCTCTTCTAACGTGAGCCTTTTGTGAGTTATTAACGCATGTTTTACTAATTCTAGATCCTTTTCCGGAACTAAAATAAAGCCTTTCAATGTTACTTTCGACATATCATCCTCTCGCCCCTGTTAAGAAGTAGCCAACACGCCCTCAATCTCAACCATCATATCGCAAATGTGAATCTCACCATGAATTAAAATGCCACGTGTTAGGAATCTATTTCTAATGCCCTATCGACCTACGAGCATAAGGTTATCTCTACCCTTTCTTTGCCTTTACCGATGTTCTTGCGTTTTAATTGAATTTGGCCGACTTCTGATGTGCGCTTTAAGTGAGTGCCACCGCAAGGCACTTGCGCAAACCCATCCACTCTCCAATACCTTCTTTCACTCTCTTGATCGGAAAAGTCACTAATAATAACTGAATCAGAGTTAATCAAATCTTGCACATCAGTTTCAATTTCTTTCAATAGCGGGCCAATACTTTCAGACCACTCGAAATCTATGCGACTCTTATTTTCAGAAATATGCGCGCCCATCTTAACAATGCCTTCCCGACGCTGATAAAACATCTCAAGCACCACTTCAGCCGCAAAGTGTAGCTTCATTAAGGCGTATCTACGCTTCCAATCAATATTCGTAGTTACAATGTCACCAACAGTAAAATTTGGAGAGGATTCCAATGTGTAAATAAGTCGAACACCTAGCTTTTGAGCAATCAAAACCGGAATACCATTAATCGTTCCTTTATCACTCTCTTGGCCTCCAGACTCTGCAAAGAAGATAGTCTGGTCCAATTCAACCTTATTTCCGTCTACATTGGTCACTCTTGAGTTAAGTTCTGTTTGGTAGGGATTAACCCAAAATAATTTCTCGCTCATGCTGCTATCCTTGCAGTAAGTCCTATCCTTGATAGTACATTCAGTGACCACCAAGTCAATTCAAGAAACCTCACCGTCAAATGTAAGGCTGTGTATAGAGCACGAGCAGGCTAGACCTATTAGATGCGTTTAAGGCCGGATACTAAACGCTGTCTAGGGGTTTAGCTAACAACCCGTAAATTGCGGAATCTGAGACTACTCCATTCACTTCCCAACGCTGCCTTAGGAAACCTTCCTTTATAAAACCTAACCGTTCCAAGACTTTACCTGAAGAAGTATTGTCTGGATCTATCTCAGCCTCGATTCGACGTAGATTCAGTGTTTTGAATGCGTGTTCGATTAATGCAGTTCCCGCCTCTAATACCATGCCTTTACCCCAGAAATGACGACTCACGCCAAAGCCAATTTCTGCGCGCCTAGACTCTTTCACGTGATTAAACAGCATTATCTTACCCAGAAGTTGGCCATTGCTCTTTAGGAAGATGCCTAGTGTCACTTCTGTATTGCTATTCATGGCCTGTGTACTCTTGGCTATAAATGTCCGCGCTTCTTCAATTGAAACCCAAGGGCCAGAATTCCAATATTTCATGACCTCATGGTCTGAGAAGATGTCAAACAATTCGCTTGTATCATCTTCAACTAGCTCTCTTAGAATTAATCGTTCCGTTTCAATCTTTGTTACTAACATTTTGGAGCCAGCCTTTTGGTTTGTTATTGGTGACGAAAATACAATAAAAGTGTGAGACACGTAATACAAATGATTTCGTATGAGACTTTTAAACAAGCTCAACGCACGGTAAAAGCGCCACGTGTCACGATTCTATATTGAAGCAAATTTTAGACATTCAAGTGCGTCAACAAGTAACCGCTGAACGCATCAAAGCTTGGAGTGAGTTGATCATAAGTCCTAAACTCAGGCTCAAAATAGTCCATATACTTTATTATCGCTTAGTGACGATTTCCTTCAGTACTCTGGCTGGGTTGCCACCAACAACGACATTGTCTCCAAAACTCTTTGTAACGACTGCGCCAGAGGCTACCACCACGTTGTTCCCAAGTGTTACGCCAGGGTTGATTACGGCATGGCCACCTATCCAACAATTGTCACCAATGTTTATGGGCTTTGCTAGCTCTAAACCACTGTTCCTCTCGATAGGATCTAAGGGATGAGTCGCAGTATAAATTCCAACTTGAGGCCCAAGTAAACAGTTATCACCAAACTTAACTTCCGCAACATCCAAAATCACACAACCAAAATTAGCGTAAAAATTATCTCCAACGTGAATGTTGGATCCGTAGTCGCAATTGAAAGAAGATTCAACATGAATATCGTCACCTGTTGTGCCGAACAAGCGCTTAGTTATTTGAACTCGCTTTTGTTTATGCTCAACAGACGTGGCATTCAATTTTTCAGTTAGTAACCTAGCGCTCAACCTTAACTTTAATAACTCTTCATCACTTGGGTCATAAAGCTCACCTGCTAACATTTTCTCTTTTTCTGACATAAAACTTGGACTCCAATACCAATTTTCTTACAACGCTACATTAAGTATGTGAGTAACGCTACCACCTAAGCAAGGCTGCTCCACCACGAAAACAAAGCCCGACTTGAACGCAAGTCCTCAGCGCTATCAATTTTTTCAACAAGTTAGTGAACTACCACCACCGTTCTCACTAACTTATCGCCGAGCCGTTGCCTCTTTTTACCAAGAATGAAAATTGAGTCAATAAAACCGAAGAATGGAGTAATAACATTTCGAAAGAGCGACTGAAAAATATTGCACTTTTTACCCGTTCTTGCACTTATAACTGCAATGCCCAAAAGTTTTTTACCCACACTTTGACCATTTGGTAAACAATCAGAAAAAAGGTAATACGATACAGTCGCAGTTACTGCTGTAGCGCGCACAAGCTCTTTTTCAATACCGATTTCTAAGCCGACCCATAAAACGAGAGTAAAAATGCTAAAACTGACAAAAAGATCAATCACTTGTCCAACACACCTAACTCCCGGACTAGCCAAAACGTAATTTTCTAGAGTAAATTTTTCTGCATTTTTCATTTTAAAATTTGGACTAACAATTGCTTATTGGTGAACTAACATTATTGAGACAGTAACATCCCCACTAAACCTAATCCATACTTCCGCAGAGCACGGTCGAACCTGATTTTTCTATCTTTTCAATATATTACCACGCTCGTTCTAAAGGCTAGATTGGTAATATTTCAACATCTCTTCTTGATTAAGCGCTTTACTTTCTAACTTTTGTTGATCTTTAAAGATTTGAGCTAATGAAGGGAGAATTGAGCGATTTACTTTATAGTCATCAGACCAAAGTTTCCCTCTCATCACCGCTTTCGCACAATGAAAGTACATACTCTCTATGACTATTTTGATAACAACCTTAGGATCTTTACTTCCATCGGGGCAAGCAGATATCAAGTTGGCGTCGGTGTGAATACTTGCGATTCCTTTAATACGGAGCACTTCATCAATACCATTTACCATCAATAACAACCCTACCTTGGGGTTACTAATGATATTTTTTAGACTATCGATACGATTGTTCCCCGAGCTATCAGGGAGCAGCAATGTTGATTCATCTAAAACTTTTACGAAGCCAGGCTCCCCTCCTTTAGGAGAAAGATCGATATACCCTTGTGAATCAGCGGTACTTAGAACTGCAAAATGGCAATTATTAATTAATGTAATCGCATGAACATCCAGCACAGGCAGCGCTTTATTTTTAGCTCTCGCACTTGGCTCTGCGTAAATTTCTTTTAACTGCTCTATTGTTTTAATTTCACTCATTCAATGTTGTTCCTTCACTATCGTATAATGCTTTGCTTGTAAGCAAGCAGTAACTCTGACTTCTTGTATAGGCACTAGACCTAACTCATCGTAAAAATACTACGAGTACAAGTTATCTCTTTAATGCCTTGTTACCTAAAGATTTAAAGTTTTTCACTAAACTCCCCACACTGCTTACACTTATAACCATGCTTGTAAAAAAACAGTGGAAAACCCAGTAAAATAAAAACTAAGAAAGCTGGGCGTTTACCTTTTGTAAATACAAATAGATCTTTACTACTACATTTAGGGCAAACGTCTTTTTCTTCATCAACGTCAACTTCATTTCCCAATGATTCTGAGAAATCGCTACTAAGTATTTGTTTCGCATCTTCTGCATCACTTTCGGCCACCATCAGACGGACGCCGCCTATTGCATTTGAATAAAGCCACTGAGTATTTACCGTGTGCTCGTCAGCGATGTAACTTTCTATTCCGACACTATCTAGGCTTGCTCTCGCAATATGAGCTTCATGAGGAAAAGAAAACCTTGCTACTACAATCACATATTACTCCTTGTGGGAAAACGCGCTCGTAAGGTATAAGAAACGCTAATTGGAAATGCCATGTATGGTACGCTAGCCTGAACCGTTTGTTGTACCTAATCACCCAACCACAACTATTGAAACTACATCGACATCAAAACCATATGAAAAAATAACAGCAAACAAACAGCCACATGAGCCATGTCGGTGCTTGATACATTTTTCAACTTTATCACGAGCACGACCATAACCCACACTGTAGCGGACGCTAAGCCTAGATAATTATCTAAGTCATTGTAATAATCATACTTATCAAGGAAAGATAGAAAATTACTCTCTTTAGTTTCCACCGCCTTTCTAAGCACCTCATTTGCAATTGAGCAATAGTATTTCGAGAAACTCAGGAGAGTAAACTGAACGAGTGTTGCTACTATTAAAAATATCTTCATATTTACATCACCGCATAATGCCCCGCTAAGAGATGAGTAATTCAATACAGAAGCCACTAAAAATCATCTTAATCACTCAACGTATTGCGCCGTAAAAATACCACACGTTGCGAATCAACTTTGAGCAGTTTGTTATAACTCTGATTTCGCATTAATGTATAGCTTATGAACATCGTCTGAATTAGAAAAGTCTATACAGTAGGCCAATTTGATCACGTTACCATTTTTTGATTTGTAAATAGCCATATCATATTTTTCCAATAGCTCGCTAACCCCAAAGAATGACTCCAAAGGAAGCTCGGAAAACTCTCTGTAGCCTTGCATCGCCGTTATCGCATCTTTCGCAACAGCTGATCCTTTGTAATTAGTCGCAATGCAAGATGAGAGAGCGAAGTTTTTAAACAGTTGCTCATCGCTTTGAATACTTAGTGGATTCGCGGCCTCTCCTACACTACAAAGAGCAATACTTATGCTGGTTACTAGTACTCTACATTTCATAAATTAAACCTTTTGCTTCCTAAGAGTTGCAGCACATTATTAAGGAGTGAGTATCACAATACAAAACTGCCCCACATCACTTAAATCAACTCATAGTGAAAATGCCATGTCTAACCACTCTTGTTGTGAACCAATTATTAGCCCACTACAGACTAATACATATACCCTAACCAATCTATATGACCAAAAGCCCAAGTTTTGCCGCTGATAGGTTTAACATATAAATCATCTAGTTGCTCTACAGCAACACCGTAATTTTTATGTTCGTGAACTCGCAACCAAGAACTTAGAGAGTTAAGGCGCTGATAACCATTAGCCAGATAAAAACGCTCCAAATCGGAGACTAAAATGATGAAGTCGACATCTTTAGTGGACGCATACTCGCTGAGTTGAGACAACATTGTTGTGCCAATACCTTGTCTTTGAACTGTGCTCTCGACGCAAAAGTCACTCACACCTAATACTTTATAAATTTCATCACCAACGCGAACAACTCTGTAGTCTAATCCCATGTAACCAACTAACTGATCACCTTCGTAATTCAGAACTCTCATATGCGGGAGTTGCTTATAGTAAGAGCGAGTAACTTGGTGTTCAGGAAACGACTTGTTTCTAAGAGCTTCAATTGCATTATGCTGCGCTTTAGATAACTCGATTTCTGGGTAAATATCCATATTTGACCTTTGAGTATTAATGACCTTTTGGAGTTGAGCAACGCAATACAAAAGCCGCCGCATACCGATTTAATCACTGAGCTCAACGCCCAGTTAATGCCACGAGTTGAGAATCAATATTAGACAGTTTGTTAGTTTACATTTCGCACGAATCACGCGATTTAATTAAATTGAACATTTCATGCGATACATTATGATCTAACTGTGCACTCAATTGGGAACTGGCCATGCATACATTAACAGCCAATGATGCCAAACAAAATTTCGGCGAACTACTTCTAAGCGCACAACGCGAGCCAGTAAAAATCAGCAAAAACAGTAAAGATACTCTGCTATCAGGGTTTCAGATGCTAGCTGATAATCCAGATTTAGGAAGAAGTTGTGACGAGATGTACCCAAATGGCTTTTATTTCCCGATAGGAAAACACACAGCTTATTTCACCAAAGAAGATAACTTTATCTTAGTTGTTGTTGTATTAGGTTAATCACAGCTACCCCAGAATCATCTGAAATAACACGATTTTCACCTTAGAAGCATAATTAGGGTGAGAGTTTATCCATGTAAACTAACGCCGCATTAAGGTGTGAGCAACGCAATACCGATGCCGCCGCATACCATCTTAACCACTAAACGCAACGCATAGCAAAAATGCCACGCGTTGCGAATCACTCTTAAACAGTTTGTTATGTAACTTTACTCAACCTGAGTCAACAAGCTCAGATTTTCTAGAAAAACAGGATCGTTTTCCAAAGTAAAACACTTCGCGAGTAAAGGAGACGTCTCATTCTTATAATTAATTGCGGGCTCATATTTTTTTACTAGCCTAGATACTTCAACGAAAGTGTCTGGTGATATAGAACTCATTTGCACTATACCTGCAGAGATATTTCTAATATCACCTAAGTCGTAGTTTTTATGTTGAAAGTACTGATATAAACAATTCGCTCTCGCGAATTGTATTAATTGTTCATCGATATTAGATTGGGGACCAGTATTAGCTTTTACAGATAATGACATCAGTAAAAGTATGAAAGTCATAACCTTGATCATGTGCACTCCCAGAACAGAACTTTGTGAGTGACTGATGCATACCCTTGGTATACACATTTATTCCCATCCCATAGGTCAGCATGCCCTGTCGCATCACTCCATCCGTCAACTTGATAGACAATAATGCCCTTACGCCCTTTAATTTTCGCTAGGTGCTCTTCGGGAGTTAGCTCTTCAGGGCTAAAGTATTTTTCTGATAGGTATTTGATAAGAATTTTGACTCGAAAAATATACCAAAATTTATTTTGTCCCGAAGAGACTTGAAGACTCATTTTTCCTTACGGCCCAATCGCGTTGTAACGAGGAATTTTGTGTTCTACGCCGCTACCATTAAGAGCTTTGGAAACTCTAATAGCACAAGCGTTTGAAAATATACCTAGTTCGTAGTTCAAACCTACTTTACCACCAATTTTTTCAAAAACCACATTAGCTGGTAACGCAGGGTAATTGGCACGAAGTTTTTCCCATGTTGGCAATTTCATTTTCACCTCAATCCTTAGTAAATATCTTAGGATAGATAATGTGCCGCTGATTCGACCTCATGTAAAAAAGAGAAGAAAACTTTATGATTGAAATTATATAGTTTTGAAACTGACTAATCATGAAGTTACATAACGCCGCATTAAGGTGTGAGCAACGCTACTACGAACCGTAACCTTACCGCCGTAAACACAAAACCCAAAGATGGAACTAAAAATGCCAAGCGTTGTGAATCACTCTTAAATGCTTTGTTATGTTTGTTCTAATCTTAGGAAAGAATGAAAAAACCTTTTATTGAGCTATACGTCACATTTTAAACTCACAAAACGTACCCACTAAACAGAAGCAAATATTATGCATCAAAACACCCATTTAAGGCAGAGGACATAGCAGTAAAAAATTCATGATTCAAGGACTTGTAGTATCTGAAAGTTCTCATAACAGCATCCGTGAAATCAACAAACGAGTTACAAACATGAAGCTACTTTCTGTGCTTGGTGGATCAACCGCGACTTACCAAATTTTCTTCAAAAACACATTTGCTATAGCCACATACAATATATCAACAGCAGATTGGGAAACCTTCGCTCGTGGTGCAACATCAATACCTGTAATTACTCGAAAAATCATAAAGAATGAAGCTTTGATGCACTTTACGAGTAAAACAGGGAAAGAACTTAAATTTTGTCAGTGTACATATGAAAGCTTATAAATCAACGTTACTCTTTGTATTTGCCCTCATTACATTTTCAAATTCATTTGCTTTTGATTGTGTAAATGAGCGGGACTTTGTTATTTCTGAAGATCATTGGATACATAGTTTATCACCGGAAATTCAATACTATACTGTCATGTACTTGTCTGAAAAGACGGTTGAGCAATGCTTAAAAGAGAAGCCTTCCGAAAAAACCAAAAAACTAAGGTTAAAACTCGAAAAGGCAATTGGCACTGAAAAGCTGTCTGAAATAGAGAGAGAGTTTATTTTTTTATTTGATACACGGAGTGCGTTTGATGCTTTAGGGCTAGATATAATGAGTGACGACTTTCTGCAAAAACTTAGGGACCACGAGTTCTCTAAAAACTGATCGTCCCAAAAGCTGGTGTACCCCACAAAAAGTAGACAGTACATAACTACATACTTTAGTACTCGACCGGACTGACATGCCCTAACGCTGAGTGCCTTCTTCTGCGATTGTAAAATACCTCGATGTATTCGAAGGTGCCCATTCGGGCTTCTTCGCGAGTTTGGTAGTCTTCTGCGTATATCAGTTCGACTTTCAGTCGGCTGTAGAACGACTCCATCACCGCATTATCCCAACAGTTACCCTGTCGGCTCATGCTCGGTACACCTCCATGCTTGCGCATGAAGTCTTGATATATATATGCTCTGTATTGTACACCACGGTCTGAGTGGATAATGACGCCCTTAGGCGGCTTACGTGACTCAAACGCCATTTTTAACGTATTAGTGATGAGCTCGACGGTCATCGTTGTCCCTAGCGACCAACCCACGATACGCCTTGAATACAGGTCCATCACTGTCGCCAAGAAGAGCCAACGGCTCTTCACCCAGATATACGTGATGTCCGTGACCCACTTCTGATTTGGCATCTCAGACTCAAAGTCTCTTCGCAGTAAATTGTCAGCAACATAATTCACGCAGCAGGCATAGCCTGCTTCGTTGAGCTCTTCGGCTATTCGCACTGAGCCGTAACGTGCCCGATATTGGGCAAAGGTACACATGACAAGCTGTTCAAAGCGCTTTCGCCTCTTTGAACGCTCACTTGGCGTATGATGACACCACTTGTAATAACCACCTCGACTCATCTCTAACTCACGGCACATTAAGCTAATGAAATACTCACTTACATAGCTTTCGATGAACTCGTACTTCACTCTTGCTGCTTCGCGAAGTACGCCGAGACCTTTTTTAGGAATTCCATTTCATCTTTGAGTCGCTTGTTCTCGCGCCTTAACGCTCGAAGATCTTCGGACTCTTTCTTCGAATAATCGACACCATCTAATAAGGTGTTAAACTGTTTATCAGATAGGCGTGTGAACTGGCGCTTCCAGTTCCGGTTCTGCTGGGCACTGATGCCCAGCTCCTTGGCAACGGAGACGGCTGTTCGGCCAGGAAGACTGGCCAAGCGGACTGCTTCTTTGCGGAACTATTCAGTGTACGCTGGATTACGATGTTTAGCCATAAATCACCTCTCAATTAGACCCTAGTTCTAACTTAGTAAAGTGTCTACTAAACGTGGGGTACTCGGAAACATAACGCCGCATTAAGTGGTGAGCAACGCCACCACCATACCTAAACCAATACGCCTTAAACACAAAACCCAACCTTGAACTGAAAATGCCAAGCGTTTGGAATCACTCTTAAATGCTTTGTTAGCTCTCTGCTTATTCAGGTAGCAACTGCTCTAGCTTCAAACCATATTCTGCTTCATTGCTTTTATATTCATCTTTCAAATATTCAAAAAACTGAGTCAAATGAACTAAGTATTCCTCATAATCTTCACGTTCTCGCAAAGTTTCACTATGTAACAAGTTTTGATTATATAGAACAGCATCTCTAACTGCCGATAATAGCATCGGTACATATGGCTTAGGTATATTCATCTTACGCAGCCTCTCTTACTGCTAACTTCGCTAATTTACTTAATAGTAACTTAAACTTTGACAAGGGCATATCATAAGCAGGAGCGATAGTGTAATGATACGCACCAAAACGAGGGTTATACTGATCTTTAACTATCGCCAACCCAGAAGGTAACGGTGTGCTCTCTGGTATCCGATAGTGCTGCCAATTTGGTCCCTGTAGTATCCCTGGTCTATCAAACGTACTGATGCCTCTTGGCCGGTCTTTCACTAACACTCTCGCATCAGCTCCCATTCCTTTAATAGTAATGTCAGCAGGTCTAGGTCTACCATTTAAAAGAAGTAGAGTATCTTCAATTAGTTCAAAAAGCTCCATACCTTTTTTAACATTTAATCCTCTCCACAAATTAAGAGGTACTTTACCCTCATAATAGTTATGAATTTGCCCCTTATCTAACAACACATCTTTTAGCAATGTAACAGTTTCCATGTTTCCTCCTTTTGCTTAAATTCTCGAGAGAGCTAACGCCTTGCTAAGGTGTGAGTAACGCAATACAAAAGCTACCGCACAGCGCCTTAATCACCATAAGCCACCGCAAAGTAAAAATGCCACGCGTTACGAATCACTCTTAAACAATTTGTTAGTACATGCGCTACTTCTATTTATGCGCCCCAAGATATTGAAAACTTAAATGATATGAAAGACTTTAAACACTGAGGTGAGACGGGCAGCTACAAAACTTAAAACCGATAGAGAGACGAAAGTTGGCTAGAAGAAAAACGTACTGAACTACCCTACATTCATTAGCTTCAAATTAGAAAAGGATTCTTTCCTCGTACTTCAACAGCCACACCAAAAGTAATCAAGGTTCTCTCAAAAACCACAACGAAAATGAAAAAGCGCCAAAGAAATAGGCTAAGAGTTAGAAACCGTAAACGGTAAAATCAAAGCAAACACTCCGCATATAGTGCCACCGGAAAGAACGTGAAAGGCACTAACTTAAAGGTGTAAATATGAGCGCCAAAACAGATAAACACCAAGACTGATGACCTTTGATGTCAAACCCTTACTAACGCCCTGCTAAGGGGTGAACAACGCAATACAAAAGTGACCGCATACCACCTTAAACACTAAAACCAACGCATAGTAAAAATGCCTCGCATTGCGAATTACTCTTAAACAGTTTGTTATGTGAATTCTCGATTGAAACGCCGAACTTTTGTACGCATATTTTTCATAGGTGATGATGTATTAAACTGAATCATGCGCCCCAAAGTCTATTGTTCATACCACGCAACACCATAGGAATCATGGTCACTTAAGCTTGAAATGAGTAAAAGTATCTCGTTAACTGTAGACTCAAGCTCAATGAGTAAATCATCATATTTCCACTCACAGTACTCTTCGTGGAAGCTTTCAGCGAGTGAGCCTAATTGGTTCCATTTATAACCAGTTTCCGGGAAATCAACATGTTGGTTTTGATATCTTAAGTGATGCCATTTAAGAATGAGTTTCCCCAACCAATCAAGTAAGCCACTGTATCACTAACGCTAATGACTTTACCTTTGACGTTTCCCTCTACTCCAGGTTTGCGAGCTTTGCCTTCCGGAATTGAACGATAGTCAGCCATGAGTTTCGGAAATATTGAGTTTATAGCCAACTCCAATTCATCCTTATTTCTTGGCACAGAAGACATTTTGACCTCCATTCACATAACGCCGCATTAAGGTGTGAGCAACGCTACCACGAAACCAAACCATATCACCGTAAACACGAAACCCAACCTTGAACTGAAAATGCCAAGCGTTGGGAATCACTCTTAAATGCTTTGTTAGCCCTAGGATTCTGACCAAAGTTCAGAGTCATCTTCTGATAGCTGTTGAAGCTCTCTTTCTATAACTACATCTTCAGGCCATTTGATATCCAAGGAGTTCTTGAATTCTTGAATATCTACATAAGCAATTATGTCACCCTCTATTTGTAACTCCCACGCCGAGCCATTCCACTGAGCAAAATCATAAACACCTGCAGCTGGCCCTAGTTTTACCGCAACAAAATACATACCAACAAATGATGGCAGTCCTTTTTCCCAATTCAACTCAATACTCATACTACCTCCTAAAACTTTTCACGAAAGCGTTCAGCTACGTCGGCCAATTCCATTAAGTAAAGTGGTTTTAATTTACATAATTGATGAGCGTTTTCAATAAAACCTAAGAGTAAAAAGTAATTTTTATTCAAAAAGCCCTCACAGTAGATCAACGCGGTGTTACTGGTCTTATGATATGAAAGCTTCTTCAAATGCCAAAGTTTGGATGAAGAATCTCTAATATGGATGTGGGACATCCCAGCCTGCTTGACCTGACTTGGAAAATCATAAGTAGTGTCTCGACCAAATGATTCGTGGGGAACACCCGTTTTCTTGTAATCTTTGAACTGACTGACCAATAAATCTAGTTTACTTTTATCAAGACTATCTCTAAATCCTGAGCTTACAAAAACCTTTACATCCTTGTTCATTTTTATTACTCCATTTCAATAAAAGTTACTTTGTTCCTTATTTTTGAATCATTCATCGTTGCTCGTTCAGTTAACGCTGCTGAACGCCTGATTTCATCTCTTTTGAGTGCTTCTGTCTTATTGTCACCATCTAAGACTTTTTCTTTTTTGAGAACTATCGCTTTTTTCCTTTGTTGCATATTACACTTTCCTCTCTATTTAATTTAGGGCTAACGCCGCGTTAAGGGGTGAACAACGCAAGCCACCAAACCTAAATTATTGTGCCATAAACACAAAAGCTAAACTTAGAACCAAAATTGCCAAGCGTTGAGAATCCCTCTTGAGCAGTTTGTTAGTCGCGAGGCACCGAGCGACAATTTTAAGCCGAACTAAACTTTGCAAACAACAAACTTTATGTGTTTTGATGCACTTAAGTCAGGCGTAGTCTCAAAGCGACTACTCAATGAAACCACTTAGAAAAAACAGCGCCGCAGAAAACGGACTGACAACACCAAAAAGCGCTTTTGGAAAACCAATCTCACAGTGCGGACTTTCAACAAAGTCACTGAAACCACGTGGAACTTACAACACCAGAGAAAACGTCCTTTCAGCAAGTAAATAAGCTTTTAAACCAACAAACTCACCGAGCAGAGTTGCAACCAAAAACAGATTCTCGATTGCCCCGCTCTATCACCACCAAAAAACGAAAAACCGCTCGTAAAATAGCAATGCATTGATTTAGAACCGATGAAACTGAACTTTGACCGACGAAGATGGAACTATGAATTAAACAACCAACAGCCAAGTTTTGAGCTTACAAACATGGTTTTGACTGCTAGCTTTTTCTGGTGACTAACGCCGCATTAAGGTGTGAGCAACGCTGCCACCTTACCTAAACCATGCACCTTAAACACGAAACCCAACGCAGAGACGAAAATGCCAAGCGTTGGGAATCACTCTTAAATGCTTTGTTATGCATTTAGTCGTTCTTCGGGTGAAAAACTATCGTTCACAAACTTTAAGAATTCACAGCTTATAATTTTCGCTTGCTCCCAACCTAAATCACTAGAATCAACGACATAAAAGCCAGATATAACACCACCTGCAATTCTGGCCACGCAAATATTTCCATTACCATCTAAGCAAATTGGCATTGCGCCAGGCATATCGTGCTTTACCCCATAAATATCTTCGCCGTATATCTCCGACAAAGAGAAGAACTGTAACTCTTTGAACCCAAAATAGACTATAGGGCCATCGCTAACACTCCACCAATTCAACATACTTTCAGGAAGAGTTATTTGAAATATAGTTTCTAACTTGTGTATTTCTTCCTGATTTGCGCCTACAGGTCTATCTATAAATTCCATGAATCCCCCTGATGCATAACGCCGCATTAAGGTGTGAGCGACGCTTGGCGATACTTGAGCGAAGCGAAAACGCCAAGCGTTGCGAATCACTCTTAAACAGTTTGTTATGTACCGCCTCAAAACAAGACACTTTCAATTTGGGACCATTGCTCCATAAAAGGGACGAAGTCCCTTTGAGGTATGAACTTCTGTGCTGCTGTATTGTTTTTTAAAAATACTTCCTCCAAAGCCCACACATGGTGGTCAGCGTAAACAGCCCACGCCTTTGCTCCATCGTTAAGCTCTAATCGGGATAGAGGCTTGACAGACAGATAGCCTTTTAACAAAGCTAATGACCTATGAAGCTCCAAATCGAACATATACATGCATGCTCTCGCCAACTCATAAGCAGGAGGCATGTTTTGCACTAAATCCCAATCGATTACATCGCTTACTGTGCGATTAGAATCAAAAAAGACATTGAAATGATGATAGTCGCCGTGGATTAATTGCCTGCTTGTTAACGGGGTATATGAGTGTGTAGCTTCTGAGCTAGCTAGATAATCACGCTGTTGTTTTACTCTTCGTAGCACCGAGTTATTCATATCAAATTCACT
>NZ_JAWOQS010000009.1:0-69974 GCF_033438945.1 Vibrio sp. Y176
TACGGCCAAGAGCAAGAAATCAACATCAGCGCAAAAGCGGGTGACGATATCGAAGAGCTTGCGACTTACATTAACGGCCAAACTGACCTAGTGAAAGCATCAGTAGACCAAGATGGTAAACTGCAAATCTTCGCTGGCAACAACAAAGTTGAGGGCGAGGTCGAGTTTTCAGGTGGTCTATCTGGTGAACTAGGTTTGGGCGAAGGCAAAAAGGTAACGGTAGATACTATCGACGTAACCTCAGTTGGTGGCGCACAAGAATCTGTTGCCATCATCGATGCGGCACTGAAATATGTAGACAGCCACCGCGCAGAGCTAGGTGCTTTCCAGAACCGTTTCAACCACGCAATCAGCAACTTGGACAACATTAACGAGAACGTGAATGCGTCGAAGAGCCGTATCAAAGATACAGATTTCGCGAAAGAAACGACGGCAATGACCAAATCACAAATTCTATCGCAAGCGTCAAGCTCAATCCTTGCGCAAGCGAAACAAGCGCCTAACTCAGCGCTAAGTCTGCTAGGTTAATCAATTTAACAAAGCAAGAAACCAAAGCCAGGCTCATCCCTGGCTTTTTGCTTATTGGCTATAACGATTCAGATGTGTCCTGACAGTATGTTCGATAAGGCATTCATATCGATTAGATGATCTCTTTAAATTCCAATGTTTCTGCGATGGTGGCGCAGAGACACCTGAGTCAAGCAGCTGCGCAAAATGTTGAGTCACAACGCAACCTAACTTCGGGGTTTCGAATCAACTCGGCGAGCGATGATGCGGCAGGTTTACAGATATCGAATACTCTCCATGTACAAACGAGAGGGCTTGATGTCGCCTTAAGAAATGCGCACGACGCTTTTTCTGTTGCTCAAACAGCGGAGGGAGCATTGCACGAAAGCAGTGACATATTGCAACGCTTACGCTCTCTGGGGCTTCAAGCAGCAAACGGCAGTTATGACTCAAGTGATCGGCAAAGTATTCAATATGAGGTCGTAGCGCTGCAAGATGAGCTTGATCGTGTCGCGATCACGACAACATTTGCGGATAAAAACCTGTTTGATGGATCTTACGGTTCACAAAGTTTCCATATTGGCGCGAACGCTAATTCAATCTCTTTGACGTTACGTAACATGCGTAGCCATATCCCAGAGATGGGAGGGCAGCATTATGTTGGTGATGCGGTCGATAAAGATTGGCGAGTCACTAAAGATAACCAAACCCTAAAAGTCGAATACCAAGACAGTAAAGGGCAAACCCAAACGGAATCCATTGGACTCAAATTGGGTGACCGTATAGAACAGGTCGCCACTTACATCAATGCTCAACAATCGATAGTGAATGCTTCAGTAACGGAAAACAACGAACTGCAATTCTTCGCTTCTACGATGAAGGCGCCAGAGGGTGTGGTTCTCGAAGGGAGTTTAGCGGATGAGCTTGATGTGAGCGCTGGTCAATTAGTCACAATGGATGACATCGATATGTCGACGGCAGGTAAGGCGCAGCTTTCAATTGGGGTGATTGATGCAGCAATTAAGTACGTTGATTCGCACCGAAGTGAAATTGGCAGCTTTCAGAACCGTGTAAACGGCTCGATGGATAACTTAAATACTGTGAATCGGAGTGTTACAGAGTCCAAGAGTCGAATAAGAGATACAGACTTCGCAAGAGAATCTACGGAAATGGTGCGTTCTCAAGTGCTCCAAGATGCGACAACAGCATTATTGGCTCAGGCAAAGCAAAGGCCGAGTTCGGCACTTGGATTACTTAGCTGAGCGGATTTCATTGATGTAAGTCGATCAGAAACAAAATTTCAGGTAATAAAAAACGCTGCCAATGGCAGCGTTTTTTCGTGTTCGATTAAGTAAAAATTACTTAGTTACACGTAGAACTGGAGTTTCACCAACAGTTACAGAACCAGAAAGCTTGTTTAGCTCTTTGATTTCGTCCATGTTAGAGATAACAACTGGAGTTAGCGTTGACTTCGCTTTCTCTTCTAGAAGAGCTAGATCGAATTCAATTACAGTGTCGCCAGCTTTAACAGTTTGACCTTCTTCAGCGATACGCGTGAAGCCTTCGCCTTTTAGTTCAACTGTGTCGATACCGAAGTGAACGAAAAGCTCAACACCGTCGTCAGACTCGATAGAGAACGCGTGGTTAGTTTCGAAGATCTTACCGATAGTACCGTTTACAGGAGCTACCATTTTGTTGCCTGCTGGCTTGATAGCAATACCGTCACCAACGATTTTCTCAGCGAAAACAACATCTGGCACGTCTTCGATGTTTACAATCTCACCAGAAAGTGGCGCGATGATTTCGATAGCACCAGCGTCAGCGCTGTCATCAGATACAAGCTTCTTAAGTTTGTCAAACAGACCCATTGTGTCATGCTCCTAAGGTTTGGTTTTATTCTGTCGAATTATAGTATACCAATATAGCTCATTAGACGACTTTTTTCGCCGTCTAATGGCCATTAAGTATTGAATTACTTGGTACTACCGATTACTGAGCTTTCTCAGCAATAAACTTTTCTACCACGGCTTCGATTTCTTCTGCTGTCGGTAGAGAAAGGGCTTCTTCAGCCATTGCTTTCACTTCTGCGAAGTTAGAGTTACGAACTACTTTCTTCACTTTAGGGATTGAAATGCCGCTCATTGAGAACTCGTCCAGACCCATACCTAGAAGTAGAAGTGTTGCACGCTCGTCACCTGCAAGTTCACCACACATACCAGTCCATTTACCTTCTGCGTGAGAAGCGTCGATAACTTGCTTGATCACAGTAAGTACAGCTGGTGATAGTGGGTTGTATAGGTGAGAAATCATCTCGTTACCACGGTCAACCGCTAGCGTGTACTGAGTTAGGTCGTTTGTACCGATAGAGAAGAAAGACACTTCCTTCGCTAAGTGGTGTGCGATCGCAGCAGCAGCAGGAGTTTCAACCATAACACCGATTTCGATGTTTTCGTCGAACGCGTGGCCTTCAGCGCGTAGCTCTTCTTTGTACTCTTCGATCGCTTTCTTAAGCTCACGGATTTCTTCGACAGAGATGATCATTGGGAACATGATACGCAGTTTGCCGTGTGCAGAAGCACGTAGAATGCCACGTAGCTGATCACGAAGGATTTCACGACGATCTAGACTGATACGTACAGCGCGCCAGCCTAGGAATGGGTTCATCTCTTTTGGAAGATCCATGTATGGGAGATCTTTATCGCCGCCGATATCCATAGTACGGATGATCACAGCTTGACCGTTCATTGCTTCCGCAACTTCTTTGTACGCTTGGTACTGTTCTTCTTCAGTTGGTAGCGCAGTACGGTCCATAAATAGGAATTCAGTACGGTACAGACCAACACCTTCACCGCCGTTACGAAGGATACCGTCACAGTCTTTCACTGTACCGATGTTACCGCAAACTTCTACACGATGACCGTCAGTCGTTTCTGCGTGTAGGTCTTTCAGTTTCGCTAGCTCTTCTTTTTCAGCTAGGAATGCTGCTTTAACCGCTTTCGCTTCTTCTAGCTCAGCTTCTGATGGGTTAACAACAATCTTGTTGTTCATTGCGTCAAGAATCAGCATGTCGCCATTCTTAACTTTCTTCGTGATGTCGTTAGTACCAACGATAGCTGGAAGCTCAAGTGAGCGAGCCATGATTGAAGTGTGAGATGTACGACCACCAATGTCACAAGCAAAACCAAGCACGTAGTCTAGGTTAATTTGTGCAGTTTCAGATGGCGTTAGGTCGTAAGCAACAAGAATTACTTCTTCGTTGATATCGCTAAGCGAAACAATGTTGATGCCTAGTGCGTTCTTAACAAAACGAGAACCGATATCGCGGATGTCAGTTGCACGCTCTTTTAAGTATTCGTCGTCTAGAGACTCAAGAGCACATGCTTGCTCTTCGATCACTGAGTGGATAGCGTGATCAGCAGTCATCTTGTCGTTTTTGATAAGTGCTAGGATTTCCTCTTCTAGCTCTTCGTCTTCAAGAAGCATGATGTGACCTTCAAAGATCGCTTCTTTTTCTTCGCCAAACGTTTCAAGCGCTTTTTGCTTGATAGTTTCTAGCTGAGCTGCAGATTTGTTACGAGCGTCAAAGAAACGCTGAACTTCAGCTTCTACTTGATCGTCAGAAATAGTGTTTGTGTTTAGGACAATTTCATCTTCTTGAAGTAGTAGTGCTTTACCGATTGCAATACCAGGAGATGCTAGGATGCCTGAAATCATAGCCTTACCTTAAGTTTGGTCAACTTTATAAAACGGGAGAATAATGGGTGCGCTAACGAATAGTTTTAGCTTAGTTTTGAGCCTATTTCCAACGAAGCCATTTTGCTTTCACAAAATGGCTTCTGGAGTAGGAGACCGGATTAGTGTAGTTGGTCCATTAGAGCAACTAGGTGGTCAACTGCTTGCTGAGCTTGTGGGCCTTCAGCAGAAATAGTAACTTGAGTACCTTTTACTAGGCCTAGTGTTTGTAGTTTGAACAGGCTCTTAGCGCTAGCGCTTTTACCGTTAGAAGTCACAGTGATGTCTGCGTCGAATGCTTTCGCTTCTTTAACAAACTGTGCAGCTGGACGAGTGTGAAGGCCGTTTTCTGCTGTGATTTCTACTTGCTTCTCGTACATGTGATATACCCCAATAAATGTATTTTTTTGTTAGTTTGTGACCAGATTTTAGCTTAACTGCTTTACATCTTGTGCGCTAGCACGGGAAGAGTTCAAAGCGCGTCAGTTCTGATACTAGTCAAAAGTTTGGTAACTACGCAACTGTTTGCGTGCGTAATCACTTTGAAACCTTTTTGTGTTCTGCTTCTTTATTTTGAAGCTAGAAATAAAACACCCTGATATTACCAAAGGTAGGGCAGGGATCAACAAAAAAGCCCCTAAACGGGGCTTTTTTAAACTAAAAATTGATTTGAACACATATTATTGTTGGTTCTCTTTTTCGGTAAAGATACCTGCAAAGAGTGCTGTACTTAGGTAACGCTCACCGGAACTTGGCAAGACAGTTACAATTGTTTTTCCTTCAAATTCAGGTAGTTCCGCAAGTCGGTTCGCTGCAACAACCGCTGCGCCTGATGAGATACCAGCTAGGATACCTTCCTCTTCCATTAGGCGACGAGCCATCTCAATCGCTTCTTCTGAGGTAACTTGCTCAACACGGTCAATAATGTCTAAATCGAGGTTACCAGGGATAAAACCAGCACCGATACCTTGGATTTTGTGCGGAGCAGGTTGGATTTCTTCGCCAGCAAGTGCTTGTGCAATAACTGGAGACTCTGCTGGCTCAACTGCGACAGAAGTGATGGCTTTGCCTTTTTCACCTTTGATGTAACGGCTTGTACCTGTGATAGTACCGCCCGTACCGACACCAGCAACGAATACGTCGATTTCACCGTCTGTCGCTTCCCAAATCTCAGGGCCCGTAGTCTTTTCGTGGATCTCTGGGTTCGCAGGGTTGTCAAATTGTTGAAGAAGTAGGTATTTCTCAGGGTTGCTTGCTACGATTTCTTCTGCTTTAGCAATCGCCCCTTTCATGCCTTTCGCCGCTTCAGTCAGCTCAAGGTTGGCGCCCAGTGCTTTAAGTAGCTTACGGCGTTCTAGGCTCATTGATTCAGGCATGGTCAATGTTAGCTTGTAACCGCGAGCGGCCGCTACGAATGCTAGAGCAACACCTGTGTTACCACTGGTAGGTTCTACAAGCTCTACACCTGGCTTAAGAAGCCCCGCTTTCTCTGCTTCCCAAATCATGTTTGCACCGATACGGCACTTAACACTGAAGCTAGGGTTACGCGCTTCAATTTTCGCAAGAACTTTGCCGTTGCTTACTTTGTTTAGACGAACGAGAGGTGTATTACCAATAGTAAGAGAGTTATCTTCGTAGATTTTGCTCATAGTGATGTTCCTTCATTACACGTTGTGTGAATATGGATAGAAGAATATTCGGTATGAAAAAAAGGGAAAAGGATTAAAAAGTTATATCTTATTAGGTTGGCCCAGAACTTGATAAAAGAAAAGGGAAAAGCTGGCGCTGATCCCTTTCCTTAATCTCTAGTCGACTATCGTTGGTGCTTAAACTCCGCGACCCACATAGCGGTTGCACCACATATTGCTACAGGCATGACAATGAGGTTCAAAATTGGGAGCGTCGTAAACACAGACACCAATACCCCAAAGCCATAGGCCTTACCTTGCTTTTGTTTCAATTTGTAACGCATGTCGTTAAATGGGATTTTATGGTTATCAAACGGGTAGTCACAATATTGAATCGCGAGCATCCAGGCGGTAAAGATAAACCATAAAAATGGGCCTACTGTTTGTCCAAGGGCAGGGATGAGCAATAACAGGAATAGGCCTATTGCTTTAGGTAAGATGTAAAGGAGCTTTCTCCACTCACGAGCTAAAACGCGAGGAACATCTTTCAGGACGGCAGTGAAACCATCATCATTTACTTTTTGTCCCGTTAAGTACTCTTCCACTTTTTCAGCTAAGAGGCCATTGAATGGCGCGGCGATAAAGTTCGCGAGTGTGCTGAAAAAATAGGAGAAGGTAGCGAGTATTGTCAGAGCGAGTAAAGGCCAAAGAATGTAAGTTAACCAGGATAAAAACTCAGGCAGCTGCCCAATCCAGTCTTCGATCCATATATTAAGGTTTGAAAATAGATAGAAGATGGCACCACCCACAAGCAAGATATTTGCAAGTAGAGGTAAGATGACAAAGCGTCTGATTTTAGGGGCAAGTGCCAATTGTATCCCGTATAGAAAATAACCGAACCCGGTTCTCTGCTGATTGTTTTGCTTCATGTCTATTTTGGCTTCGTGTAAATGAAAACTCATTGTACCTGTGAGGACTTTTCTTTCAATGCCCTGACAAATGACGTCTTGTTAAGTGGAATCGTGGCAAGAATCACAACAAAAAACGGAACTTCTTGCATTAAGTTGTTCTAAATCTACATATAGTTTTGGTAAAGTAAACGTATCATTCAGATTTATTGCACTTGGGTTGCTGCTCAAGGAACTGCGAGTAGTAAAAACAAGTATATTGAGAGTAAATAATGCAGGAATTGCGATTCGTACTCATTGTTGTTGGCGCATTAGCCATCGCGGCATTACTGTTTCATGGTTTATGGAGCAGTAAAAAAGAAGGCAAAGCAAAGTTTGGTAACAAGCCACTTGGTAAGCTGGATGTTGACCAAGAAGACAAAAATGATCTTGTTGAGAAAGAACGAGACTTCGCTCCCGCTCCTGAAGATGACTTTGAGATCATTCGCAAAGATCGCAAAGAACCAGATTTTGGGATGGCGAGCTCTTTCGACAACAAGTTTGAATCTGACCCGTTATTCGGTGGTCCATCTGAAGTCAAACAGACGCAGCAGGAGCCGGATGACATCCCTTCATTTGTTGCAGAAAAAGATAAAGAAGAGGACGTTGAGCCTGTTGTTCAAGCAACAGTAGCTGAAGAGCCATTCCAGCCTGCTGTGGAAGAAGACGTTATTCCCGCCGCGTTTGATATTACGGAGAAAGAACAGCAAGTCGAAACGGTTAGTGAGCCTGTCGTTGCAGAGCCTAAGGAAGAGCCAAAGCCAGAACCTGAAATGCAAGTGATTGTATTGAATGTGCACTGTGCTGGTGAAGAGCCATTTGTTGGTACTGCTTTATTTGAAAGTATGCAACAAAACGGTCTAATTTATGGCGAGATGGATATTTTCCATCGTCATGTTGACTTGTCCGGTAACGGCAAAGTGCTGTTTAGCGTCGCTAATATGATGCACCCTGGTACGTTTGAGCATGCTGATCCTGCTGAGTTTACAACGAAGGGTATTTCATTCTTCATGACATTGCCTTGTTATGGCGAGGCTGAACAGAACTTCAACTTAATGCTCCGAACTGCGCAGCAAATTGCTGATGACTTAGGTGGTAACGTACTTGATGACCAGCGCAACTTAATGACGCCAGATCGTTTAGCATCTTATCGACGTCAAATAGTTGAGTTTAATGCCGCTAACGCATAATCTTAACAGCAAATAATAATAGGGCTCCGGATGGAGCCCTTTTTCTTGGATTTCCCAACCTCACCGATTGAAAATACACGGGGCTTTACTATGTCTGAATCAGTACTTCAGCGACTAGAAGAACTAAAAGAGTCGTTGCATTACCACGCTGTGCGTTACTACGTGGAAGATAACCCAGAGATCCCTGATGCCGAGTACGACCGTTTAATGCGAGAGTTACTGGATATTGAAGCTGAGAACCCTGACTTAATAACCGTAGACTCGCCAAGCCAACGTGTCGGTGGACAACCTCTCTCTGCGTTTAGCCAAGTGACACATGAAGTACCGATGCTTTCGCTTGATAACGCGTTTGATGATAGTGAACTTGATAGTTTCCACAAGCGCGCACAAGAGCGCGTGGGCAGCCAGAGTGTGAAAGAATACTGTTGTGAGCCTAAATTGGATGGACTCGCCGTAAGTTTGTTATATGAGAATGGCGTATTAGTTCAGGCGGCCACTCGAGGCGATGGTACTACGGGTGAAAACATCACAGAGAATGTGCGTACGATTAAAGCCATTCCTTTAAAACTCAGAGGTAATGACTGGCCAAATCGTCTTGAAGTTCGTGGTGAAGTCTTTATGCCGAAAGTTGGGTTTGAAAAGCTCAATGAATTAGCAAGGAAGAAAGGCGAGAAAATCTTTGTTAATCCACGTAACGCTGCGGCAGGTAGCTTACGACAATTGGATTCACGTATTACGGCTTCTCGTCCGCTTAGCTTCTATGCATACAGTGTAGGCGTGGTGCAAGGTGCAGAATTGGCAGCAAGTCATTACGAACGCTTTTTGCAAATCAAATCTTGGGGACTGCCAATGTGTCCGGAAACTAAGCGAGTTGAAAGCTTGGCGGATGTAAAAGCTTACTACCAAGATATATTGCAGCGTCGTGATGCCCTCCCTTATGAGATCGATGGTGTCGTTATTAAAATTGACGATATTGCCGTGCAAGAGCGTCTGGGTTTTGTTGCTCGCGCTCCACGTTGGGCGATTGCCTACAAATTTCCAGCTCAGGAAGAAATGACGACACTGAATGAAGTGGAGTTCCAAGTCGGTCGCACTGGTGCGATTACACCTGTTGCTAAGCTAGAGCCTGTATTTGTTGGCGGGGTAACGGTAAGTAATGCGACGCTTCATAACGCAGATGAGATAGAACGTCTGCAAGTCAAGATTGGTGATCACGTTGTGATCCGCCGTGCTGGCGATGTTATTCCGCAAGTCGTATCTGTCATCAAAGAGCGTCGACCAGAAACAGCTCGAGATATTGTTTTCCCAACTCAGTGTCCTGTTTGTGGTTCGCATGTTGAGCGGATCGAAGGAGAAGCGGTAACACGTTGTATGGGGGGCTTAGTTTGCCAAGCCCAACGCAAACAAGCGCTAAAACACTTTGTTTCTCGTAAAGCGTTAGACGTTGACGGTTTAGGCGATAAAGTGATCGAGCAGCTTGTTGATCGTGAGATGGTGAAAACTCCTGCTGACTTATTTAAGTTATCAGCGGGGATTTTAACCGTACTAGATCGCATGGGGCCAAAGTCTGCGCAGAATATTGTGAATGCGTTAGAAAAATCCAAAGAAACAACTTTACCTCGGTTTTTGTATTCACTGGGGATCCGTGAAGTTGGCGAGGCAACCGCAGCAAACTTAGCAATGCACTTTAAAACGTTGGGAGCGATCCAAAATGCTACCGAAGAGCAGTTGATTGAAGTGCAAGACATCGGTGCTGTGGTTGCTCAACATATCACGACTTTCTTTAGTGAAGAACAGAACCAAGCGGTGGTTAAAGATTTGCTTGAACAAGGAATTCATTGGCCAGAGATTAATACTACTGAGCAGGTGGGGGAATTACCATTAGAAGGTAAAACAGTAGTATTAACGGGAACACTTTCTCAACTGGGGCGTACAGAAGCCAAAGAAGCCCTCCAAGCACTGGGGGCTAAAGTGACGGGTAGTGTTTCTAAGAAAACCGATATTTTGTTTGCTGGTGAAAATGCAGGTTCGAAGCTCGCAAAGGCACAAGAACTGGGTATCGAAATTAAAACAGAACAAGACTTACTCGAACTGATGAATTAAGTCTTCTCAAAAAAGCTAAAAAATAACTAAAAGCCCCGTATGGTAAGCATGCGGGGCTTTTTCTTGTTCATAATTAAGTGTTTTTTTATTGAGTAATTGATGCCTTTGTTCTTTTCAGTGATCAAGATCGAACCTTGGGTTATTGGTTTTTTTGGCTTTTTTAGTCTGCGAGTGACTTCAAGTTGATACTTTCAAGTTAAATTTAAATGTTTGATTTTAAATGATATTTTATTGCTTTGTGTTGGTGTTGTTAAAAATAAGATCTGGATCAATAAGTTATATGGAACTTTGGAGTGGCTCATATTTTTTTAGAAAAAAAATAAGTTCCATTTGGATGTTTTTAGCTGCGAAGTTAGTCTTAATCACGTGGATACACGGTGTGTATGCAGGAACTAAAAAAAGCCAAATTAGAAATAATGAGGTTTGATCAGGAATTTACTTCTCTCCTTCGGCGGCCAACTAAAGGTGAGATAGAAAAATACAGCTATATCCATTTTTAGGAGTTTTTCCATGGACAAATTTTTTAAGGTTTCAGCGTTAACCGCAGCAATGTTTGGTGTTGTTGCTGTCGCTCCAGCTACAGCGTCTACTGAAAGTGCAGCAGGTGGCGAGTACGTAGAGAAAGTGAACGAATTTATGCAAGACTCAAGTCTGAATGCATTATTCATAGTTGATACTCGTTCACGAACTCGTACAACAGGTAAGCCCGGCGGTGAAAATGGTGACCGTTGGAGTCGTCTAAACTACTCTTCTTACAACGCAATTTTAGACTTCACTTCTGGCTACCACGATGGTTGGGTGGGCGCAGATGTTGCGGCTTACTACTCTGGCGATCTTTACAACGATAGTCTTTACAATTCAAACGAAGGCTACCTATGTAACGAAATCTCAACTTGTAACAACCTAGACTGGGGTGCAGGTGATGGTCAGCAGCTTAAAGTTTACAAAGCAGCGCTGAAATTCAAAGCAAACGAAAACTTTAATGCTCGTTTTGGTATGTTACAGGCTGGTGGTAACGGTACAATCGGTAACGTTTGGAGCTTTGTACCTGGTACTTACCGTGGTTTCGAACTGAACGCTAAACTTGGTGATTTCAACCTAAGCTACTTTGGCGCAGACCAATTTACAGCACCTTGGCTGCTTCACGAAGATGATTACGCACCAGCGCTTTGGTCTGACACCTCATGGAGCTACCTACACTCTCTAGGCCTAAACGGTAACCTAACTGACAGCTTGTTTATGCAACTTGGTTTGGGTCAAGCTACTGGCGTTCAATATGCAAATGGTGTTGACTGGGGTGCAGGTCAAGTAACTAGCTACCACAACGAAACTGACAACACTTCTTACAAGGCTTACTTGAAGTACACTGTTAGTGACCGTACAACTCTAGCATTTGATTTCTACGGTGTTGACGATGATGTGAAATACGATGGTCTAGGTTTCCACACTGGTCTATCTTTGAATCAATCTTTCGGCAAGCTAGCTTGGATGTCTGAGTTGCGCTACACAGACACAGATAACCGTGCGGACTTCGTTCCTCGTACTATTCATACATATGGTATGAACAATGGTACTTGGTCTCAGTGGTGGGACGCGCTATCTGACTGGAACAAAGCGGGTGAGCTAGCATGGTACAACCGTCTATCTTACAACCAAGGTAACGGCTGGAACTACTACCTAGGCTTTGGTTACGGTACTGGCGCTGACTCTGCAGCAAGCGGAGCATCAGGTGACTGGGATTACGAAAGCGAATACGCAGTTAACGCAACAGTATCTTACTCACTACAAAGTGGCGCGCTTAAAGGTTCTACCATTCGTTTACACGGTACAATCCTAGAACGTGATGAGTACGCAGGTGCTGGCGATGCGGATGAAACAGACTTACGTCTACAAGTTCTTATCCCTTACAGCTTCCACTAATACTTAATGGGATAATAAAAGGAGCCGCTAGGCTCCTTTTCTATTTCACTTCTCGGCCGTCATATATTTTGCAATATAACGGTGGCAACATATGTACATTACCGTTTGGCAACTCACACTTTATCTCTGGGCCTAACGTACGACCACCGGATGCACCATTAGCATTAGTGGTTAACGGAATTATGGCAAAAGATATTACTAATAGACCAGATAAAAATCTCATAATAATCACCTTAATATAAACTTTAAATATCTACGTGCTTGTATAAACCGTGACTACGCAGAAAGGCAAGGTTGAATAGGGCTCTTATATCAAACTAAGCTCTTACTTCTTTACTATTCCCATTCCCCACCTCTAAATCGACACATTTCACTTGGAATATTCGTAACGTCGCCACTTGGCATCTTACATTCGACTATAGGTCCCAAATTAGTTGTACCGCCGTTTCCGTTGTTGTAGGCAAAGGAAGAAAAAGAAAAAATACCGCACAACATTAAAAAGAGAAGCTTATTCATAGTACATCCTCTTACTTACCAAATAAAAAGCACTCAACTTAAATGCTTATGCGTTAAGTATGTATCCGAGGATAAAAAGATCAAAAAATAATTCAATAAAGTTTTATTTTTTAAAATAAAATTAGATCGATAATTTACCTAGATATATTTCTATCTTATTGATTGTCGTGTGTTGAATAATTAAATAATAGGAAATGGTAGGTAGGGTATTAATAATATTACTAATACTTATTTTTTTCTCGATTTTAATTAAGGTAATGAAATGAAAGCAGTTGTTTAGATTAAAGTAATGGAGCATGATTTGCCCCATTACTTTGGCATAAATTAATTAGAATCAGGCTCAATGATTAAAATAATACCTTCAACATCGGTGATTCTTACGCGGGTACCGGCTGGAAGTGCTTGATCCGATTGTGCGGACCATGTGGTATCGGCTACCTTGATGCGATTGAGCCCGACGGAAAAGTCTTCTTCAAGGATAAGAGTACGCCCAATTAACTGCTTGTACTTTTGGTTCAGATCTCTTTCTTGGTCTTCTTGCTTGTCTTTAGACCATTGTCGTCGCCACCAAAGCCAGGTGGTGATTAAGCTGAAGCTTGCAAAGCAAAGCCATTGTAATTGCCAGCTCATTGGCAAAACGGTCATGATTGCTCCAACGATAAGTGCAGACACCCCGAGCCAGAGAAAATACCCTGCGGTACCAAGTAGCTCAACTGCTAAAAGAGCAAAGCCAAACGCTAGCCAATGCCAGAAAGAGATACCTTCCAGCAAACTAAAAAAGTCCATAAATTATTCTTTACCTTGCTGTTTAAACATTTCTGCTATCCCTGCAACCGAGCCCATTAGTCCGGTTGCTTCTAATGGAAGCATAATGATTTTACCATTTTCGGCTTGACCAATGCTCTTGATCGCTTCGGTATAACCCTGTGCAATGAAGTAATTGACGGCTTGCATGTCACCTTTTGCAATGGCTTCGGAAACCATGTAAGTCGCTTTTGCTTCTGCTTGCGCGGCACGCTCACGTGCTTCTGCATGGAGAATAGCAGACTGCTTTTCGCCTTCAGCTTTTAATATCTCTGATTGTTTATGACCTTCGGCCTTTAATATCTCAGCTTGGCGAACCCCTTCTGCTTCAAGAATTTCCGCACGCTTATTACGCTCGGCTTTCATTTGCGCATTCATTGCAGCGGTCAGATCGGCTGGTGGCTGGACATCTTTAATCTCAATTCGTGTGACTTTTACGCCCCAAGGGTTTGTTGCTTGGTCAACAATTGCCAGCAGCTTGGAGTTGATCATGTCACGCTGACTCAGCATTTCGTCCAACTCCATTGAGCCTAAAACGGTACGGATATTGGTGAGAGTTAAATTTCTGATGGCATGTTCCAAATCGTTGACTTCATAAGCCGCTTTGGCAGCATCGATCACTTGAACAAATCCGACAGCGTCAATAACCACGTTAGCGTTATCTTTTGAAATGACCTCTTGCGCAGGAATATCGAGAACGCGCTCCATCATATTTACTTTTTGACCAACTTTATCAACGAATGGAATGATCAAGTTTAAACCCGGCTTTAATGTGTGGGTGTAGCGTCCGAAGCGTTCAACTGTCCAGTTGTTTCCTTGCGGAACCGTTTTAATGGCTGAAGATAAGATAACGACAGCAAGAACGACGAAAATACCGATGGTGATCAGTGAATCAATTGGCATGAGTTATTCCCTTAAGTGCATAATATTCGATCCATTTTTACCTATTTATAGACAATAGACAATTGAAGTTCCGAGACCTTTGAGAGGTTATTGGTTTTTTATATGACAAAGGCCGGAAATCCCGGCCTTTGTTGTCTTATTCCTAGAAGAATGCGGCGCTTAGTACAAAATTGAGTAAAGCTGGCGACGATATCTGCTTGCTAATGCGTTACCTTGACCTAGCGCACTGAGAATATCCATAAAAGTCTTCTTCACGTCACCGTCTTGGGCGCCCAAGTCTTTTTTAAGAATATTCCACAGCAGTTCCAACGCTTCTTCATCCCGACCAACTTGGTTGTATTGTACCGCCAATTCACAAGCGAGTTCGAAGTTTGCCATGTCTGCTGCGTATGCTTGTTCTAGTCGCTGTAACTCAGGGCTATCTGCAGCCTGCAAATGCAGCTCGAGCTTGGCTATTAGGCTCTTGTAGTAGTTATCTTGATACTCGAGAGGGATAGCGTTCAGTAGTTCTTGGGCAATATCAAATTGTTTGGTTTCTAGCAAACAATCAGCCATCGCGAGTTTCACATCACCACGCTCTTGCAGCTCTGGCGGCAAAGTGTGGATGATGCTCAAAGCCTGAGCATGCTCGCCTTGCTGAAGAAGTTCACTGATTTGCTTTAATAGTTGTTCATCTGGGCTTGGCAAATGCTTTTGTAGCATGGTAGCAATGGCATCAATTGGCTGGGGCCCTCCCAGACCATCGACGGCTTGACCATTTATAAACAGCGCGATAGTTGGCAATACTTGCACGCCAAATTGAGACGCTAAAGCGGGCTGATCTTCACAATTTAGTAGAGCAAGCGTAAATGCACCGTTGTACTGTTGAGCAAGAGATTGCAACTCAGGGAGTATCTGTGCGCTTTCTGGCTGAGCGTTGGCCCAAAAGTGGATCAAAACGGGCGTGTTCATTGATCCTTCAAGCGTTTCGCGAAAGTTCTGTTCTGTTATCTCAACGATAAATGGGGATTGCATCAGAGTATCCTTGCCTTGTGTCTGTCGTTGATATTAGATATGGAGTTGATTTAGGTGAAATTCAAGCGACATTCACCATCAATAATGAATCATTCTATTTTGAGAAAACGTGAGGTAATAGAGTGAGGTTATTGCTGCTCAGGTGTTAGATAAAAAGAAAACGCTGCCGAAGCAGCGCAATTCTAATGCTATTTGTTAGTTAGTGCGGTATCAAAATAGGATGAACATGGTCAACACTACACCCACACTAAGCCAGTTAAGCTGATTTAATGTCATTGTTGCCTCGCAGTAGTATAAACATTGCTACAAAACGTAATGGGTGGCGATACCAAATCTAAGCAACTCAATCACTTTGGGCGAAAGAATCCCCGCTGAATTGCGTAGAAATTGATTCGTTTAGTTGAGGTTTTTTTAACCTACATGTTCATAATGACATCACATTGTTACGGTGAAATTACATTTCGACAAAACTTTTTTATGCAGCCTGTCGCAAAATTTTATCAAGTACACGGGTTGGTAATAGTCTTTTCAAGACTGCGAATAATTTAGTCGGTGTAGTAATTCGATAACGAATTTTCGGTGAAACGCTAGTTAATGCATGAAGAACTGGTGCGATGCAAGACTCTGCAGGCAAAACAAATCGATTATTAGACTTGTCGTTGTTGAGTCGCTCTCTTTGTCCTTCATAAGCATGACGATGGGGGCTAGATTCAATATCAACCCACTTCTCAAAGGCTCGTAATGCATTGTTTCTAAATTGAGTTTCGATCGGTCCTGGTTCTATCAATGCTACTTTGATATTCGTATCCGCAAGCTCTAGCCTGAGCGTATCTGTCCAGCCTTCTAAGGCAAATTTTGATGCATTATAGGCGCCACGGTATTTCATTGCGGCAAAACCAAGAACAGAGCTGTTTTGTATGATGCGTCCTTCGCCTTGCTGGCGCATATGAGGAAGCACTTCTCTGACCAACTGGTGCCAACCAAAAAAGTTGGTCTGAAATTGATCTTGAAGAGCCCCGGTGGGTAAGTCTTCCAGTGCTCCGGGCTGACCATAGGCACCATTATTGAACACTGCGTAAAGCTTACCTTCTGCTAACTCTAGCGCTTGCTTCACGCCCGAAGAAATGCTTTCTGGGCTATTTAGGTCTAGATTGATGCAGGTTAGCCCTTCATTAATTAGGCGCTGGACATCTTGTTCTTTCCTACAAGATGCAATGACATTAAATCCCTTGTTTTGTAGGGCGTGAGCGCACACGTAACCGATGCCAGTTGAACAACCCGTAATAAGAATCGACTTTTTCATAATTTAAGACTCAGAAACCTTGATTAGAGCCATCATTCATCAGCTCCGGTCATGAAGCAAGTGCTTGAGTGCTGGCTCTATTCTGGAGTAGCTAAATTTAAAGCCCAGTTCGGTGAGTTTTTTGGGTTTGGCTCTCATGCTATCGAACAATAAGCAGGAAGATTCTCCCATTAGGAGTTCCATCACCCATTTAGGCGTGAACAAGATATGCGGACGTTTTAGCGTTTTGGCTAGTGTACCGCTGAATATACGATTAGTCACAGGATGGGGGGCGCACATATTGAATGCACCGTGGGCATGTGGTGTTTCAAGCAAGTACATGATGGCGCGGACCATATCTAGGATGTGAATCCAAGGCATGTACTGATTACCGTTCCCAAGTGGGCCGCCTACGCCAAGCTTGTAAGGTAATAGCATCTTTGCCAACGCACCACCATTAAGGCCGAGTACCACGCCAGTTCTCATTAGACAAACCCGAGTTTGCTCCGACTCTGCGCGCTTGGCTATTTGCTCCCACTTTGCACAAACCTCGTGAGGAAAGTCGTCGCTATTAACATGTAAGCACTCATCAAACGGATGGTCTTGTTGATCACCATAGTAGCCAACTGCCGAGCCACTAATAAAAACAGAGGGAGGTTCGGTACTTGCGTGGATCAGCTCAACAATTTGCTCGGTAATTTTCCAACGACTTTTGCAGATTTTTTCTTTTTGCTCGCTGGTCCACCTTTTATCCGCAATAGGCTCACCTGCAAGATTAATGACGGCATCAACGTGATTGAGATCGGCGAACGACTCGAGCGAGTCAAGGTATTCGATATTACCCAGATCAGCATGCTGTAGGCGTTGTTTTGCTCGCTCTGGAGAGCGTGTAAGTAGCATAACTTGGTGAGTTGATAGCAGCTTGAGCAACTCCGAGCCAATAAACCCAGTGCCACCTGTGAGTAATATCTTCATGTTATCTCTTTGAATGTACACGTATTAGAACATTATAGTCGTTTTGTGCTTAGCTTGATCATCTCAACACCATTATTTCTAGGATAGTGACAAGCTGACAGAGAGGCTATTAACTTCACATATTAGAAAATATGTAACTAAATGTTATAAATGGCGCTAGTGCATTCACGGTAGAAGAGTGAAATCTATGCCAGACTAAAAGTTATCGCTCATTGGAACGAGCGTAATCAGTTTGCATAATCAAGGAGGATAGGCATGGAAGCATTTGTTGCGCTTTTTCGAGCGCTCCTCAATAGTGCTCGTGACTTATTACCCATCATCATTGTTATCACTTTTTTTCAATTAGTCGTTTTGCAAGAGCCGCTGCCCAACCTGGTCTCCATTCTTTTTGGATTGTTGCTTGTCATTTTAGGATTAACCTTTTTTATCTTTGGCCTAGAACTTGGTCTTTTTCCTATCGGAGAGAGTATGGCTCAAGCCTTTGCAAAAAAAGGCAGCGTGTTTTGGTTATTAGTCTTTGCGTTTTGTTTGGGGTTTGGCACCACGATAGCTGAACCTGCATTAACCGCGGTAGCGGAAGAAGCCTCAGAAGTTGCGGCAGAGGGCGGAATGATCGCTAACTCAGAGCAGTCCATGCAGGATTACGGAGAAGGACTTCGAGTAACAGTAGCTCTCTCTGTGGGGATAGCCATCGTTATCGGCGTTTTGCGTATCTTAAAAGGGTGGCCAATTCATTACATGATCATCGGCGGCTACGTCGGCGTTGTAATACTGACGTGGTTTGCACCGGAAGCCATTATTGGCGTCGCTTACGATTCCGGAGGTGTAACCACGTCCACCATAACAGTACCTTTGGTCACTGCACTGGGCGTCGGTTTAGCGTCTTCTATTAAAGGTCGCAACCCTATGGTGGATGGCTTTGGTTTAATCGCTTTTGCCTCGCTGTTACCGATGATGTTTGTGATGGTTTACGGAATGGTCGTAACATGATTTCAATTGATCATTTCCTAGACACTTTATTATCGACCGTTAGAGACGTCGTTCCCATCGCCAGCATTATTTTTGGTTTTCAGTTAGCCGTGTTAAGGCGTCCTGTTAGCAACCTTAAGAAAGTTTTGCTTGGGTTCGTTTATGTGATTTTCGGGCTAGCTCTTTTTTTACTTGGATTAGAAATGGCGTTGTTTCCACTTGGGGAGACGATGGCTGTGCAATTAACGGCGCCGGAGTTTTTACAAGAGTTCAAAGTATCTGTAGGGAAAGCCTTAATGTGGGTCGACTATTATTGGGTTTACACCTTCGCCTTTTTTATAGGCTTTAGTACCACGATTGCAGAGCCTTCTTTAATCGCTGTAGCGATAAAAGCAAACCAAGTCTCTGGAGGCAGTATCAGTATTAACGGCTTGCGCGTAGCCGTTGCGTTTGGGGTGGCAATTGGTATTGCATTAGGGAGTTACCGGATTGTCGTGGGCGATCCCATTCATTATTACATCATCGCGGGTTACATCGTCGTTGTGATTCAAACGTTTTACGCTCCTAAGCTTGTTGTTCCACTCGCCTACGATTCTGGAGGCGTAACAACTTCTACCGTCACTGTCCCACTTGTAACTGCATTAGGGTTAGGGCTTGCTTCGACCGTCCCTGGAAGAAACCCAATGATTGATGGCTTTGGCTTGATCGCGTTTGCCAGTCTATTTCCTATGATCTCTGTGATGGGCTATGCGCAAATAACCCAGTGGCTGAATAAAAACGTCTCGGAGGAAGAAGAAAATGCGCTTTAAATTGATACTTGCGTTTGTTGAAGACAGCAAAACAGACAAGGTGTTGGACGCTGCACGCGATGCTGGTGCGACCGGTGCAACAGTGATTAACAATGCTCGCGGGCAAGGTTTAAATCAAAAGCGAACGTTTTTTGGTTTAACGCTAGAAGTGCAAAAAGATGTGCTGCTGTTTGTGGTCGAGGAACATCTCTCTCGACACATATTAGAAACCATTAATGAGGTTGGTGAATTCGACAGAGAGTCGGGGCAGGGCATTGCTATTCAGATCGATATTGAAGATGCAGTCGGTGTCGCGCATCAAGTAGAAACGTTGACCAAAGTGGTTGAGGATGAGTTATGAGCAGTCAAACGATAATTAGAGTTCGAGATGTTATGGCGGCAACGTATGTGATGGTTGATGGACTGATGACCGTATACGAAGGCATAACGCTAGCGAAAAAATACCAAGTCAAAGCGCTGGTGGTGAAAAAGCGAGATGATAATGATGAATATGGCATCGTGTTGATGAATGATATCGCCAAAAAGGTGCTGGCGAATAATCGTTCTCCTCAGCGCACAAATATTTATGAAATCATGACCAAGCCCGCTTTGTGTGTCGAACCAGATATGAACGTAAAATATTGTGCACGTTTGTTTGAGCGATTTGGCATAAGCAGAGCGCCGGTCATTGAAAGTGGCGAGGTCATTGGGATGGTGAGTTATAACAATATTGTCATCAATGGTATGGTGCGAGAAGAAGTGTAATAGGTTGATATAAATGAAAAATCAACGAATTTTTTCTCAAGTCAGCGACTGTTACAAAGAACTAAAATATTTAATATATGTTAGGTTGCATATGTGTTGATTCACCATTATTCTTTGCGCCCTAAGCCTAATGTCGAGGAATCTGTATCATGCCTTTAGTCTCTTGCCCCGTGTGTGAGAAACAAATCTCAAAACGCGCTCATGCATGTCCAGGATGCGGAGAGCCCGATCCGCTGCACCATCTAGCCAAATCAAAATTTATGTCGATGGTGTTTTGGATACTGGTGTTGGTTGGAACAGCGTATGCAGCATGGTTCTATGTTTTGCCTATGGTCATTGAATCATTGCGCTATCAGTAGTATTCAAACCGTCGTAGGTTGAGCTGCTAAAAAAATGCCGTAGAATGACCTCATACTTTTTGAGGAGACGATGTCGTGAAACTATTTTTTGCCTCAGACCTACATGGCTCTTTGCCAGCAACTAAAGAAACCATTGATCTATTTTTGGCCTCTGGTGCGCACCACCTGATTTTGCTAGGAGATACGCTAAACCATGGGCCGCGAAACCCTATTCCAGAAGGCTACAACCCTCCACAGGTAGCAGACTTATTGAACCAATACAGTGATCAAATTATTTCTGTACGTGGCAACTGTGATAGTGAAGTGGACCAAATGCTATTAAAGTTTCCAATGATGATGGATTACTCATGGGTGCTACTTGAATCTGGCAAGAGAATCTTTTTGACTCATGGTCACTTGTACAACTCTGAAAAACGGCCGCCACTGCGCGAAGGTGATATCATCGCCCACGGGCATACACATGTTCCCGTCGCAGAGATGCAAGATGGAGCCATTATATTCAACCCAGGCTCGATGACATTCCCACGTAATGGCTTACCGAGAAGCTTTGGTACTCTAGAAGACAATAAGCTAACGGTAAAAACGCCAGAAGGCGAAGTATTAGCACAAACCATGATTTAACGGTTTTACTAAGTAAAAAAAATAGGGAGCGAATTGCTCCCTATTTTGTGTCTGAATGTCCTAAATCGCGTTCTGGGTCGATAATGTCTCTAACGCGCTGTTTTAGCACCTTGGCTTCAGGAAAGCCGCTGTCTTTTTTCCGTTCCCAAATTTGCTGGCCATTACAGAAAATTTCGAAGCGACCACCTGTGTCTGGGTGTAAGCTGATTGTTTCTATTTCTTCACTAAAAGTATGCAGTAATTCTTGCGATAGCCAAGTTGAACGCAACATCCAGTTGCACTGGCGGCAGTAATAAATATCAATGATTGCTTTATCCATGAAACTTTCCTTTTAATCTTTTTAAACCAGCAACTTGATGCCCACCGCAAACGTGAGAATTTCGAATGCAACTTTAATCACTCTGTTGCTGTATCGAGTCGCGGCCCATGCGCCTAAACTGCCGCCTAGAAAAGAGCTTAACAATAAAACAGGTAACCAAGCCCAGTGAATAGGCGCCCCTGCCTGTACGACGGCAATGCCTCCAATGCCATTCCAAAACAGGCCGACACAAATCATGGTGTAAGCAACGGCTTGTTTGTAGTCGTAACCAAACCAGCGCACCAAAAATAGTGTCACGAGCAAACCAGAACCTGCGGTAAGAGATCCGTTAATGATGCCGATAAACAGTAAGCCAATTCCACCAATAACCCAACCGATAGGATGACGGTTACGTATTACTTCAGCTTGGCCTAGCGATGTCTTAAATCGCGAGTAGATACCTAGCGCTAGGATCATCGTGCCGAGCATCTTTTCCGCGATACCATCAGGGATCTGTACAATTAAGTTAGCCCCTAAAATCACGCCAATACTACCGGACAAGATAAGGTAGAGCGCGATTTTCCATTTAATAGTGCCTGATCTTAAATGCGTGCTTGCTGCGCCTAAGCCTAAAGCAACCGAAGCCACCTTATGTGTGCCTAGCGCAACGGAGAACGGTAAGCCGAGAAAGATGAGTAAAGGGAATTGAAGCAAGCCTGCTCCGCCACCGGAAAGTGAAGCCAGCGTGTTGGCGATTAGTGAACCGAAAAAGAGAGTAGTGGTATCTAGCCAATCCATAAGTAAAACAAAGGGGGCGTCTTGCCCCCTTATCATCCAATCAAAATTAGTTTTTAAACAGTACCGAAGAACCGTGGTTCAAGCTAGTGAGCAATAGTGTTTTTTCGTTCACGACGTCAATACGACGACTTTGCTCCGCATCTAGCTTAAAAATTTGAGTAATCAAACGTAGCTGTGCTTCGGAAAAGTCTTTTGATTGAGAAGATGAAATATCTTTAAACTCCGAAGGCGAGACCAACAAATAGTTGTCACTTACTTCCCAGCGGCCTTTTTCCGAGATATTTATCGTTGATTCTGCGGTTGAACCTTGAGCGAATAGTTTTATATTTGCTACGCGAATATAGTCACCATTAGGGAGATATTTCACGTTTGATTCAACATTAACTCGGCGTAGTGGGCCGACAGTATTGTCAGGCAAGCTGTCTGTAATGACTGTCACCATGGTCGACTGCCATTCGTTTGCTGTGAGGAGCTGCTCCACTTTTAGGTCACTTCCCCAATACAACCAACTACTGAAAAGAACGGATACGGCCAAAACCGCAGATGCTAATTTAATCTTCATATTGGCCTCCTTTATTTGCAGATGTCTGTTGGATCGTTTTGACCTGCGAAAATACGCAGTGTTACGTTCTCGTAAGAGTGGTTACTGTCATGAATATAGTTCAGAATCAGCTGGTTATTTTGTCCACCAGTGGCAATCACTTCAACTGGCAACGAGTCTTCTGCATGGTGCTTCACGTAGCGCTCAATGCATTGCTCTATTGAGGGCAACCAGTTGTTGATTTGAGGGTGATTTACAGGTGTCATCACTGGTACATTTTGATACTCACCAATCTGACGGAATTGGGATTCCGCAGGGTTCGTGAATAACAATACGCAAACAGGAAGCAGCAGAGACAAAAAGATAATGACACGCGGTAGCCAGTTAATCGTGTTAGATGCTGGCTTCGGCTGAGTTTTAGTCGGCTCTACTTGAGGCTCAAGATCAGCAGTAGTATCGGTCACTACCTCTGTTGGTGGCATATCGCTCGCTTCTAACTCCACTGCTGGCGCTTCTTGTTCAGAAGCGGTTTCTTCAACGTCAGTGTTAGAGTCAGTAGAAAATGGGCTCAAGCGTTCCACTGAACAAATGAGTTGGTAGCCACGTTTAGGTACCGTTTTAACAAACTCTGGAGATTTTGTTGAATCCTTCAACATCTTACGCAGAGTAGAAATCGCTTGAGTCAGGCTTGAGTCATCCACCTCAAAACCTTGCTCACGCCAAACAAACTCGTGAAGCTCGTTACGGGTTAAAACTTCGTTTGGTCTCTCTGCCAACATCAGAAGTATACGGCTTTCGTTGCTTCCTAATCGTACAACGTCGTTGCCGTTTTGTTGGTCAGCGAGCGAATTACTATTTGGATCAAAGGTGAACCTTTGAGCAAGTAGAAATTTGGTGCCAATGTTAGTCATTTAGTTCTTCTTAGATGGATGATGTTGTAATTATGGTGATTTATGTCACAAAATTACCGGGGCGCTTGGAGTGCGCACGACATTTTAGATGCTTTTAGACGGGTAGGATAATTAAAATTTTCTAAAAAAACACCGTTTTTAGCAATATTGACCTTGAATTTACATTTGTCAGCCACATGTTAAATGACATCTCGGTAAGGTGATTTCAAGGGGAAAGTCACAAACTTGTCCCTATGAAAAAGCCAATTAGTTTAGATGTTATGGAGCACACATGAGCGAAACCGTATCTCAAAATAAAGAAACTCGTGGTTTTCAATCAGAAGTAAAACAACTACTGCATTTAATGATCCATTCTCTTTATTCAAATAAAGAGATCTTTTTGCGCGAGCTGATCTCTAACGCATCAGATGCATCAGACAAACTGCGCTTTCAGGCGTTATCTAACCCAGATCTATACGAAGGTAATGCAGACCTTTGCGTGAAACTGTCGTTTGATGAAAGCGCAAATACCTTAACCATTTCTGATAACGGTATCGGTATGAGCCGTGATGATGTGATTGAGCACTTAGGAACAATCGCAAAATCTGGAACAGCCGAGTTTTTCTCAAAGCTATCTGAAGAGCAGAGCAAAGACTCTCAGCTTATTGGTCAGTTTGGTGTTGGTTTCTACTCGGCATTTATCGTTGCTGACGCCGTTACCGTGCGCACTCGCGCTGCGGGTCTAGCCGCTGATGAAGCGGTACAATGGCACTCAGCGGGTGAAGGTGAGTACACCATCGAAAACATTACCAAAGAGTCACGTGGTACCGACATCATTCTTCATATGCGTGAAGAGGGTAAAGAGTTTTTGAATGAGTGGCGTCTACGTGACGTTATCAGTAAGTACTCTGATCACATCGGCATTCCTGTTTCAATCCAAACTGTCGTTCGTGATGACGAAGGCAAGGAAACAGATGAGAAGAAGTGGGAGCAAATCAACAAAGCCCAAGCACTGTGGACGCGTAACAAATCTGATATTTCAGAAGAAGAGTATCAAGAGTTCTATAAGCACGTATCACATGACTTTGCCGATCCATTGGTCTGGAGTCATAACCGTGTAGAAGGTAAAAACGACTACACGAGCTTACTATACATCCCATCGAAAGCACCTTGGGATATGATGAACCGCGACCACAAATCAGGCTTGAAACTGTACGTACAGCGCGTATTCATTATGGACGATGCAGAGCAATTTATGCCGTCATACTTACGCTTCGTACGTGGTTTAATAGACTCAAATGATTTACCGCTAAACGTATCGCGTGAGATCTTACAAGACAATAAAGTGACTCAGTCTCTACGTAATGCTTGTACTAAGCGTGTGCTAACGATGCTTGAACGTATGGCCAAGAATGACGAAGAGAAATACCAATCATTCTGGAAAGAGTTTGGTCTTGTGATGAAAGAGGGCCCTGCGGAGGACTTTGCAAACAAAGAGAAAGTTGCAGGTTTATTGCGCTTTGCTTCAACTGAAGTGGACTCTTCTGAGCAAACTGTGGGCTTGGCGTCTTACGTTGAGCGCATGAAAGAAGGTCAAGATAAGATCTACTACTTGACGGCAGACAGCTATGCAGCTGCGAAAAACAGCCCTCACTTAGAACAGTTCAAAGCGAAAGGCATTGAAGTTATCTTGATGTACGACCGCATTGATGAGTGGCTGATGAACTACTTAACTGAGTTTGATGGTAAACAGTTCCAGTCAATCACTAAAGCTGGGCTTGATCTAAGTCAGTTTGAAGATGAAGCAGAAAAAGAGAAGCAAAAAGAAACCGAAGAAGAGTTCAAGTCGGTTGTAGAGCGCACGAAGTCTTACCTAGGCGATCGTGTGAAAGAAGTTCGTACGACCTTCAAACTCGCATCTACGCCTGCTGTTGTGGTAACGGACGATTACGAAATGGGCACTCAAATGGCGAAGCTTCTTGCGGCAGCTGGTCAAGCTGTGCCGGAAGTGAAATACATCTTTGAGCTAAACCCTGAGCACGAATTGGTTAAGCGTATGGCTGACGAAGCCGATGAAGAAGCGTTTGGTCGCTGGGTTGAAGTTCTGCTTGGTCAGGCAATGCTAGCGGAGCGAGGCTCTATTGAGGATCCAACAGAGTTCTTAGGAGCCGTTAATCAACTTTTGACTAAGGTGTAATAACCTCTGCAAATCAAAAAGCTCGCATTTCGCGAGCTTTTTGTTTGTTGTCGCAAAATTTTGCATCTCAAGTGCTGAGTTAATAATCAATAGGGCGTGAAAGAGGGTACTGTTAACATTCTTTAGTCTTAATACACTCTTTGCTCAGAGAACCTGTGATAGAATCTGCGACTTGAATGTGAGTAATAAGGCGTGTATTTTTGCTCGCCTATATACGTTATACCGAAACTTATCGTTGCAGGTGCTTCTCAGGTTTGATGTCTAAGAGGTCAGCTATTGTGAGCTTCGGTATAAATCTTAAATATTAAAGAGGATAAATCATGCGCATCATTCTTCTAGGTGCTCCAGGTGCAGGTAAAGGCACACAAGCAAACTTCATCATGGAAAAATACGGTATTCCACAAATCTCTACTGGTGATATGCTTCGTGCTGCTATCAAAGCAGGTACAGAGCTTGGTAAACAAGCCAAAGCTGTTATTGACGCTGGTCAGCTAGTTTCTGATGAAATCATCCTTGGTCTTATCAAAGAGCGCATCGCTCAAGAAGACTGTGCAAACGGTTTCCTACTAGATGGTTTCCCACGTACTATCCCTCAAGCTGACGGCCTAAAAGAAATGGGCGTAGACGTAGACTACGTTATCGAATTTGACGTTGCAGACGATGTAATTGTTGAGCGTATGGCTGGTCGTCGTGCTCACCTTCCTTCTGGTCGTACTTACCACGTGGTTTACAACCCGCCTAAAGTGGAAGGTAAAGATGATGTAACTGGTGAAGATCTTGTTGTTCGTGATGACGACAAAGAAGAAACAGTACGTGCTCGTCTAGGTGTTTACCACGAGCAAACTGCACCGCTAATCAACTACTACGGCAAAGAAGCTGAAGCAGGCAAGACTAAGTACCTTAAGTTTGATGGTACTAAGCAAGTAGCTGAAGTTAGTGCGGATATCGAGAAAGCACTATCTTAATTTGCTGAAGTCAAAAATTTAATATTTTGATATATTGAAAGCGGCCCAAGTGGTCGCTTTTTTTAGTTTACTCGTAAACATATATCTAATTAACTTCAGCTCGGCTATTCGTTACTTCGAGGTTACTTAAATATATGAACCAAGCCGTTTACCATGAATAGGATGTTATGAAAGAGAATAATAAACAGGGTGTACTCCTAGTTAACCTGGGAACTCCTGACGCACCAACCGCTCCTGCCGTAAAGCGCTTTTTAAGTCAGTTTCTTCATGATCACCGAGTGGTAGACATGACTCGATGGCTTTGGTGTCCACTATTGCACGGCGTTATCCTTCCTATCCGAGCTCCTAAAGTTGCCAAACTCTATCAATCAGTATGGATGGAAGAGGGCTCGCCGTTGATGGTGTACTCTAAACGCCAAACGGAAAAGTTGGCACAAAAGCTTGATATACCTGTAGAGCTTGGTATGACGTATGGTAACCCAAGTTTACAATCAGGCTTTGAAGCCCTATTGGCGCAAGGCGTTGATGAAGTCATTGTTTTACCTTTGTATCCGCAATACTCGGGCACAACAACTGCAGCGGTTTCTGACGGAATCACTAAAGCATTTAAAAACCTGCCTGTGATGCCAAGCTTTAGCTTTATTCGTGATTATTACAATCACCCGAAATATATTGAAGCGTTAGCGCATTCAGTTCGTGAACATTGGCAAAAGAATGGTCAGGGAGATTACCTGCTGTGTTCTTATCATGGTATTCCAAAACGCTATGCTGACAATGGTGATGTTTACCCACAGCATTGTGAAGAGACGACTCGCTTGCTTGGGGAAGCGTTAGGTTTAAGCGAACAACAAATTGGCATGACGTATCAGTCCCGATTTGGGAGAGAAGAGTGGCTTCAACCTTATACCGATAAGACCCTAGAGGCACTTCCTGCAAAGGGTGTGAAAAATATTAATGTTGTGACCCCCGCATTTTCGTCAGATTGTTTAGAGACGTTGGAAGAGATCTCGGAAGAGTGTAAAGAGATTTTCCTTGAAGCAGGTGGTGAAAACTTTACCTACATCCCTTGTTTGAACGATAGTGAACTTCATATCGAGATGATGGTTGAGTTAGTTCAATCTAAACTTTAGATACAAAAAAGGGTCGCAATAGCGACCCTTTCTACGTTTAGTTGAGCGATCAAGCAACTTGTACTTGCTGCTCTTCTACTTGCTCTGCCGTGCTGTGCGTATTTTCAGCGCCATGCATCCAGCGAACGAGTGTATTAGAGAATAGGAGCAAAATTACGCCACTTACGGTTGCGCTGACCGCAATACCACTAAAGATAGCCATAGCGCCTAACTCGCCTACGTGAGAGCCCACATAGCCCGCAACATAGTTAGCAATCGCATTACAGCCAAACCATGCACCCATCATAAGTGAAGCTAAGCGAAGCGGTGCTAATTTAGTCACCAATGAAAGACCAATTGGTGATAAACACAGCTCGCCTAATGTGTGGAAGAAGAAAGCGCCGACCAACCATAACATCGATGTTTTTACTGTTGTATCTCCACCTTGTTCTAGCACTGCGCCAACCATACAAAGGAAACCAATCGCCAAGAAAAATAGTGCCATCGCAAATTTCACTGGCGAAGTAGGTTCACGTTTACCCAATTTTACCCAAAGGACAGCCAGAACTGGCGCTAGAGTAATAATGAAAAATGGGTTTAGTGATTGGAACCACGCAGCAGGAACTTCAAAACCACCAATCATGCGATCAGTATATTGTTGAGTATAGATGTTCATCAGACCACCAGCTTGTTCAAAGCCTGCCCAGAAGACAATAGTGAATAAGCTCATGACCAGAATTACTTTTAGTCGATTCACTTCTTCTTTGGTGAGTGGCTGCTTCGTGGTGGCGTTTTTGTTGTTTAGATCTCGTTTCGCCGCTGGTTCGCGACCAATATCACCAAGCCATGATTGAGCCAGTACCATTTGCATCACTAGGCTAACCAGCATACCCACACCAGCGGCAACAAAGCCTGCTTTCCAACCGTAAGAGGTTGTCACAGATCCAGAAACGACGCCGGCAAGTAATGCACCTAAGTTGATACCCATATAAAAGATAGTGAATGCGCCGTCACGACGGTTGTCACCTTCTTGATAAAGGTCGCCAACCATGGTTGATATATTTGGCTTAAAGAGACCGTTACCAGTGATAAGTAGGCCAAGGCCTAAATAGAAACTGTGTAGCGAACCAATACCTAAAGCATCAGCAGGAAGTGCAAGAGTAAACTGGCCGATGGCCATTAACGCGCCACCAAGCAAAATTGAGCGACGTTGACCTAAATAGTTATCTGCTAGGTAACCACCGATAAGAGGTGTGATATACACAAGCCCTGTGTATATGCCGTATAGGTCTAATGCGTCTTTGGTTGACCAGCCAAGGCCGCCATTCATTGTTGTATCAGTAAGGTAAAGCACGAGAATGGCACGCATTGCGTAGTAAGAAAAGCGTTCCCACAGTTCTGTACCGAACAATAAGAACAGGCCACGTGGATGACCAAAATATTGATGTTGGTTTGACATAAGCTCTTCTAATAATAGTTATTACATTTTTTAACGACTTCTACGTATACAATGCAATTCAACGAGTGACAAATAATAAAATTTTGCCATTCAACTATTTTTGTTTGTTAAGTGGCTGTTTTTGATTAGATTTGCAGATTATATGATGGTGTATTGGTTGTATTACAAACTAAATTTCCATTTTTGCCTATGGACTTCTTTATCGTAAGTTGCTGAAAAATGTCGTTAATGCGAGCGATGTATAATCATACTTTTATAGATAAACTGAATATCAATGACTCAACTTTGGCTTAATGCTAGGATAAAAACAAAATAGAATTGGCTAGTAAAAAGATGAAACGTTGGTATCTACTTTATTGTAAACGTGGGGAGCAGGTTAGGGCGAAACAACACCTTGAAAACCAAGGTGTAGAATGCTTTTATCCAACTGTAGAAGTTGAGAAGATTTTGCGCGGTAAAAGACAAAAAGTCGAGGAGCCGCTGTTTCCTTGTTACGTATTCGCTTACTTTGATTATGAGCAAGGGCCAAACTTCACCTCAGTCCGCTCTACTCGAGGTGTTGTTGACTTTGTGCGTTTTGGTGCTCAACCGAAAGAAGTTCAAGGTGACTTGGTCTTCGAATTGATGCAGCTAGAAAAGTGTTGTAATGACAATACCGTTTCTGAATGTATGCCAAAACCAGGCGATCAAATTAGAGTTAAAAGCGGTCAATTTGCGGGCATAGATGCCATCTTCCAAGAACAAGATGGTGAGAAACGCTCAATTATGCTAGTTCAGATGATCACCAAGCGTGTGCCTGTCAGCATAGACAATAGTGATTTAGATTTAAAATAGCCTAATTCCATCAAACATAAAAAGAGGTGCAAAAGCACCTCTTTTTGATCGTATCTAATTTTCTGTCTGTTTTAAAAGGGTTGGACGAACCGACCCTTATCTTTATCGTAGAGAATTAGTATGAGTCGTTGTGAACGGTCTGTACTGCACGACCTGATGGGTCAACACAGTTTTGGAACGATTCATCCCATTCAATCGCCTTCGCTGAAGAACACGCTACTGAAGGGCCTCCTGGTACACACTCTGCTGCTGATGGAAGTGGGAATAACTCTTCAAAGATTTCACGGTACACGTAGCCTTCTTTTGTCGTTGGCGTGTTGTATGGGAATCGATATTGAGCTGTTTCCATCTGCTGGTCTGTCACTTTCTGTTCCGCGACTTCTTTCAGCGTATCGATCCAGCTGTAGCCAACGCCATCAGAGAATTGCTCTTTTTGACGCCATGCGATCGATTCTGGCAGGTAGTGCTCGAAGCACTCACGAAGGATGTGTTTCTCCATTTTACCGTTGCCACACATCTTGTCTGCTGGGTTCAAGCGCATTGCTACATCAATGAACTCTTTATCTAGGAAAGGTACGCGTCCTTCAACTCCCCATGCTGCCAGCGACTTGTTAGCACGAGCACAGTCGAACATGTTCAGAGCAAGCAGTTTACGCACAGTCTCCTCGTGGAACTCTTTCGCGTTTGGCGCTTTGTGGAAGTAAAGGTAGCCACCAAAGATTTCGTCAGCGCCCTCACCAGACAATACCATCTTGATACCCATCGCTTTGATCTTACGACCCATTAAGAACATAGGTGTTGATGCGCGGATAGTCGTCACGTCATACGTTTCAATGTGGTAAATCACGTCACGAATCGCGTCCAAACCTTCTTGAATCGTGTACGTCATTTCGTGGTGAACGGTACCAATTTGGTCGGCAACTTCGCGAGCTGCTTTCAGGTCAGGCGCGCCTTCTAGGCCAACAGCAAAAGAGTGCAGTTGAGGCCACCAAGCTTCAGACTTTTCATCATCTTCAATACGCATCGCTGCAAAGCGTTTTGCTACCGCAGATGTAATAGAAGAATCTAGACCGCCTGAAAGAAGTACACCGTAAGGCACGTCAGTCATTAGTTGGCGTTTAACAGCCGCTTCTAGCGCTTCAGTCAATTCTTCTTTGCTAGTGCTGTTACCTTGTACTGCTGCGTACTCGTTCCAGTCACGAACATAGTAACGTGTTGGCTCAGTATCTTTAGAGCTGTAGTAGCTACCAGGAGGGAATTCACTTACTGTTTTACATACTGGAACAAGAGCCTTCATCTCTGATGCCACATAGTAGTTACCATGCTCATCGTGACCTTGATAAAGAGGGATAATACCAATATGGTCACGGCCGACTAAATACTCATCTTTTTCTTCGTCGTAGAGCACAAAAGCGAAAATACCGTTTAGTTCTTCAAGGAGATCTGCACCCATATCTTGGTAAAGTGCAAGAATGACTTCACAGTCTGAATCGGTTTGAAATTCGTACTTTCCTTCGTAACGAGCACGAATTTCTTTATGGTTGTAGATTTCACCATTGACGGCAAGGATGAGCTTCTTATCAGGGCTGTATAGCGGCTGTGCACCACTATTTAGACCAACAATCGCCAAGCGCTCGTGCGCTAAAATAGCACGCTCTGAAGAGTAAATCCCAGACCAGTCTGGGCCACGGTGACGAAGTTTTTTCGACATCTCTAATGCGATAGGGCGCAATGCGGCTGCATCGCTTTTAATGTCTAAAATGCCAAATACTGAACACATACTACATCCTTACTAAACTAAACAATTTCTAATCGGTATGGTTTAAATTTGCCATTACTAATAAAAAAAGCAACGTTTTGTGATTAAAAAAATGATAAAAGGCCTTGTTGTATGGAAAACATTTAACTCAACCGTTGTTTTGGTGAATGAGATCAAGGTTTGGTATAAAAACTATACAAAAAAGGCTTTCTATCAATAGAAAGCCTTCCGAAAAATATCAGTGCTGTTGCTTATTTAATTGGTGTGAATTTAGGTTGAAGTTGTTTACAGACGTGTCGAGCAAAACCGCTACCAGCTTCACTATAAATATTGAATGCTGCGTCAACTCCATTTTCAAGTAAGCCTTCCAATTGATCTGGGTATTCGGCGATAGCGGCAATTTGCCCCTTATATTTTCTGCGTTTAAGCTGCTCAAGTGCTGTTTGGTTACCTTGATGATGTGGCATTGCAAGCAGAACCAGTTTTACATGACCTGTATCTAAAATTCGCTCCCAGAAATCCGGGTCGGTGGCATCACCAGAAATAACATTTCTTCCTTCTGAACGATGATGATGTGCAGCGTCTTCACGAATTTCTATACCCAATGAAATTTTGCCATAGCGTGAGCGTAGCTCATCATAAGCGCCCGTCCCAATACGCCCCATACCTAAGATCAATACTTGGGCATGACCTGGGTTGATGAGTTGGTCGCGTTGATTGAGCTTTTCTACCGCTGTCTCTTGCAGCCACTTACCTGAATGTTGATAAATTTTATGGCTAAGGCGGTTAAGTGGCGCGGAAATTACAAAGGATACCGACACCGCAACCGCAATCGCAGCAAGCATATCACTTGGCATCCAGCCCATTTTATAGGCCAACCCTGCAACAATAAGACCAAACTCACTGTAGTTAAATAGTGATAAAGAGGCGAGCAAAGAGGTACGTACTCGAAACTTAAAATGATTAATAGTAACGAAGTACAAGAGTCCTTTGATTGGTAGCAGTAAGATAAATAGCAGGGCGAGAACGACGCCATTCACGCTCAATGAGGCGGATAAACCAATGTTTAAAAAGAAGCAGACTAAAAAGAGCTCCTTCATATTGAATAATGACTTGGATAGTTCTGAGGCTTTTGGGTGACCTGCGAGTAGCATGCCTAAAATTAGCGCGCCCAAGTCTGGTTTCATCCCGACCAACTCGAATAGCCCAGCACCGATAACAAGCGCGAAGAAAATACCGAATAGCACTAGCATTTCGCCGTGGCCAACTTTATCGAGCAGCTTATAGAATAGAGGACGAAGGAAAGGCAGTGCGAACAAACCGATGGCATACCATTCTGGGACTTTTCCGGTTGAAGCAGTCAGGAATACTACGGCAAAAATATCTTGCATAACCAAGATACCGATCGCGAGTGTGCCGTAGGTCGCGTTCATTTCGCCTTTTTCTTGCAATGCTTTTACGGCAAAAACGGTACTAGAGAACGATAGTGCAAAAGCTAAAAGCAGGATTTGGCTGCCGTCCATACTGGCTAGCGAAGTCAAGCCCAGTAGTTTTAAGCCGGATAACGCTAGGGCAAAAAAAGCGGTAGAGAGTATGTTGTGGGCGGTTGCCCCTCCCCATATTTCTTTGGACAGCAGGGTTTTTACATCGAGTTTGAGTCCAATAGTAAACAGAAGAAGAGTAACACCAAGATCTGCGAGAGTGACGATAACGTCATTGCTTTGGTAACCAAATGCATGCAAGCCAAATCCAGCTAGTAGAAAACCAACGAGGGGAGGGAGGCTGCATTTAAGCGCAATAAAACCAGCTAAAAAAGCGGCTGTAATTAGAATAATTTCCATACTGTTAAGCTGTATTCCTGATATACAAAAACGGGCTGTGAAAACACAGCCCGAGATTGTAACTCAATTGGTTGTATAAACTTAGTCTTCCAGTAACTTTTGTAACAAAACTCCGTTCAGCATAGCGCGTTTAATCATCGCAAATGCGCCCATCGTTGGCTGCTTATCAATGTGAGAAGCCACGATAGGGAGGTCGTTATGGAAAGTTTTAAGAGATTGATTCTCTACATTGCGTTGAATTGCAGGGAAAACAATATCTTGTGCTGCAGTAATATCGCCAGCAATTACAATTTTCTGTGGATTAAATAAGTTAACCGTAATCGCAATCGCTTTACCTAGCTGGTTGCCCACTCGCACTAAACTCTGTTTCGCAAGTTCATCACCATTCATTGCGTGCTGACATACCGCTTCAATTGTGATGTTTTCAAGGTCGGTTAAGCTTGATTCGTATCCTTGAGTAATCAGTTGCTTCACTCGTTGAATAATCGCTGGGTTTGCAGCTACGGTTTCTAAACAGCCAAAGTTTCCACATTGGCATTGCTCACCAAGCGGGTCAATTTGGATATGACCAATTTCACCGACGTTGCGGTTAAAACCAAGAAAAACCTGGCCGTTAACGATAATACCTGCGCCAGTACCGCGGTGGACGCTAACCAAAATAGAATCCTGGCAGTCTTGGCTTGCTCCAAAGTAGTGCTCAGCCAACGCCATGCCACGTACGTCGTTGCCAACAAAGCATGCTGTATTAAACTTCTCTCCAACAATTTCACCGAGAGCAAGATTATCGATATCGGTATTAGGCATGTATTCGACCACGCCAGTTGTTGGGTTAACAAGGCCCGGTAAAGTGATGCCGATAGCGATGAGTTGATCAATTTTGTCTTCGCAACGGCTTACGAAATCTTTTAATAAATCGATAAGTCCTGCGATTAAGTCTGCTTGGTTAGTGTAGTGCAGTTCATGCTGATCTTCTGCCAGCGCGGTGCCACCTAAATCGTATAAACTGAACTGTACATAATCTCGACCTAAGCGAACGGCAATCGAATGAAAAGGTTTGACTTCAGTAGTCAAAGAGATCGCACGACGACCACCAGTTGAAGCTTGTTGGGCGACCTCCTTAATAAGGCCGCGCTCTAAAAGTTGGCGGGTTATTTTGGTAACACTAGCAGGCGCGAGCTGACTCACGTCCGCGACTTGAATACGGGAGATAGGACCTTGCTGATCAATCAGCCTATATACCGCAGCGCTGTTAAGCTGTTTTACTAAATCTACATTACCAATCTGTCCGCCATTCATGCTTAATTTTGCTCGTATTGTCCGTTAACAACCGTCGCTTTTACTTTAAAGTCACGATCGAAAATAGTCAGGTTTGCAACCATCCCTTTTCGAACTCGGCCAAGGCGATCCTCAACACCAATTGCTGTTGCTGGGTATAACGTGGCCATTCGTAGAGCTTCGTCTAAAGCGATCCCCGCGTGCTCAACTGAATTCTGAACTGCTTCAATCATTGTCAAAGCTGAGCCGCCTAGCGTGCCATTTTCATCAACACACTTACCATCTCGGTAATATACTTTCTTACCGACAAAAATAAAGTGATCAATGTTAGCACCTGCTGGAGCTGTGGCATCCGTCACCAAAACAAGCTTGTCACCTTTGATTTTATGAGCAATTCGGATGTTTGCGTAGTCGACGTGAAAACCATCAGCAATAATGCCAGCGTATACGTCAGGAGTATCGTAAATTGCACCAACAACTCCTGGTTCACGACCAACCATTGGTGTCATTGCATTAAAGAGGTGTGTAGCAAAAGTAATGCCTGCTTCAAAGCTTTTACGTGCTTCGGCGTAGGTTGCATTTGTATGGCCAATTGAAACCACGATGCCAGCAGCCTTTAATCGCGCAATATGCTCTGGGTCGTTATGCTCAGGTGCTAGTGTTACTTTCGCTACGATATCGGCGTTTGCGCAGATAAGGTCGATCATGCTTTCGTCTGATGGGCGAATAAAATCGACGTTATGGATGCCTTTTTTCGCGACGTTAAGGTAAGGACCTTCGAGGTGTAAACCAAGCGATTGATTTTGATACTTGTTGTGGTACTCACGAGCTGCGGCAATTGCAGTTCGCATATCTTCATCAGATGACGTAATGAGTGTTGGCAGGAAGCTAGTACAGCCAGATTTGAGGTTTGCCTGGTGCATGATTTGCATGGTTTTAGGGGTAATTGCATCGTTTAGCATTACACCGCCACAACCGTTCAACTGCAGATCGATAAAGCCTGGACTTAGATTAGCGCCTGCAAGGTCTTTTACTTCGATGCTTTGAGGTAGCTCAGAAACCGGCACAATAGATTGAATAAGATCGTTTTCGATGATGACCGCATGATCGGTAAGAACATCACTACCGGTATAAATTTTACAGTTACTTAGCGCGTACATAGTCAGCTAGTCCTTATAGATGAGAATTCAATTTCTATATCGTTATCTAAGTAGAGACTGCTTCAGTCATATGGGTACTTAGTTTGTATCACTGAATTAGATAACGAGTCACATACAGCAAGTCGCGTTTTATCGATGTTATTGTCATAGTAACTAACTGAAAAGTAATAATTGTATGGTTTTTTATGATTCTTTTTCAGAGCAAAGTTACAGTGATTTACCCGCCTAGATACCAAAATAACACTGATTCTGCCTTGCATAAAGTGCGAGAATATTATCTTTAAAACGCCATTTTTTCGTATAATAAAATAAGTTTTATGATCTCGCTAGCAAAAACCTTCCGAAAGGGCAAATTGTGGTGATTATGATCACAAACGGTGAGCTTTTAATTTGCGGAGCAAAATTAATATCATAAACTTAGGATGACTAAATTGGACGGCTGAAATAAGTCATTCAACATAACATCTAATCCTATAGGGGGAACTTAAGGTGAACATTCTCGGATACTTCCAGAAGGTGGGTAAGGCGCTTATGGTGCCGGTTGCCACACTTCCTGCAGCAGCAATACTCATGGGTATTGGCTACTGGATCGACCCAAATGGCTGGGGCGCAAACAGTGCACTTGCTGCATTTCTTATTAAAGCTGGTGCAGCGATCATTGACAACATGTCAGTATTGTTCGCTGTTGGTGTTGCTTACGGAATGTCTAAAGACAAAGATGGCGCCGCTGCACTTTCAGGCTTCGTGGGCTTCTTAGTTGTCACAACGCTTTTGGCCCCTGGTGCAGTATCACAAATTCAAGGCATTGACCCAAGTGAAGTACCTGCTGCATTTGGTAAAATCAATAACCAGTTCGTCGGTATCTTGGTTGGTATTGTTTCTGCTGAGTTGTACAACCGTTTTTCTCACGTAGAGCTGCACAAAGCACTGGCGTTTTTCTCTGGCAAGCGTCTTGTACCGATCCTAACGTCTTTTGCTGGTATCGTTATTGCGTTCATCCTGATGTACGTTTGGCCATCAGTTTACGGCGGTCTGGTCAGTTTTGGTGAAAGCATTCAAGGTATGGGTGAAGCAGGTGCAGGTGTTTACGCATTCTTCAACCGTCTTCTAATTCCTGTTGGTCTGCACCATGCACTAAACTCAGTGTTCTGGTTTGATGTTGCTGGTATTAATGACATTCCAAACTTCCTTGGCGGTGCGAAATCATTAGCTGAAGGCACGGCAACGGTAGGTGTTACGGGGATGTACCAAGCGGGCTTCTTCCCAATCATGATGTTTGGTTTACCAGGCGCTGCTCTAGCGATGTACCATACTGCGAAATCAAAGAATAAAGAGAAAGTGGCATCTATCATGATTGCAGCTGCGTTTGCTTCATTCTTTACAGGTGTAACAGAACCACTTGAATTTGCATTCATGTTCCTTGCTCCAGGACTGTACGTTCTTCACGCAGCGCTGACTGGTCTATCAGTTTATATCGCGGCATCAATGCAGTGGATTGCAGGTTTCGGTTTCTCTGCTGGTTTAGTCGACTTAGTATTGTCGACTCGTAACCCGCTAGCGGTAAACTGGTACATGCTCATTGTACAAGGTCTTGGTTTCTTTGCGGTTTACTACTTCGTGTTCCGTACCGTGATTGTTAAGTTTGGCCTTAAAACACCGGGACGTGAAGATGATGAAGAAGCTTCATCTAACGTGGCTGGATCAAGCAATTCTTCAGAGCTTGCTCGTCAGTACTTGAAAGCACTTGGCGGTCATGACAACCTAAGTTCTATCGATGCCTGTATTACTCGTTTGCGCCTTTCTGTGAAAGATATGAGCGTTATCAATGAGAAAACTCTGAAAGATCTTGGAGCTATGGGAGTTGTGAAGCTAGGTACAAACAACCTACAAGTTATCCTTGGTCCACTAGCAGAGATTGTTGCTGGTGAGATGAAGAATGTATCTAAAGATGAAGACTTAAGTGGTGTTCAGTTACCAGCTTAACTGTTTAATAGTGGTGCGATTGTTTGTTATTGGTATTGCAAACAATTGATACTACAACATCGCAAAAGGCCTCCGCAGGAGGCCTTTTTTCGTTTAGGCCCTTTGAATCTGCTTTGCTTTCACGCCAACTCGATAAATATTGTCGTTTTAGAGCGAGTTCTTGTTGTCTAATTGCTTAGAATTGTGGATCATTAGGAACAATGTACTCTGTGAAACCACACTTGGATACAGGGTTCCGTTTTCTCTGACAATACTAATATTTTTGAGGTGCTATAGATGAGTGAAGCTGATGCTCGTCCATCAAACTTTATTCGCCAGATCATTGATAAAGATCTAGCGGATGGTAAACACACTAGCGTGCATACTCGATTCCCGCCGGAGCCAAATGGCTACCTGCATATCGGTCATGCTAAGTCTATCTGTTTGAACTTCGGTATTGCTCAGGACTACCAGGGTCAATGTAATCTGCGTTTCGACGATACAAACCCTGAAAAAGAAGACATCGAATACGTTGAGTCTATCAAGAAAGATGTAAACTGGTTGGGCTTTGAGTGGAGTGGTGAAGTATGTTACTCATCAAACTACTTCGATAAGCTTTACGAATATGCAATTGAATTGATTAACAAAGGCTTAGCGTATGTAGATGAGCTAAGTCCAGAGCAAATTCGTGAATACCGCGGCACACTAAAGGCGCCAGGTAAACCAAGTCCATACCGTGACCGTTCTGTTGAAGAGAACTTGGCGTTGTTTGAAAAAATGCGCGCTGGTGAATTTGAAGAAGGTAAAGCGTGTCTTCGTGCTAAAATCGACATGGGTTCTTCATTCATGGTCATGCGCGATCCAGTTTTATACCGTGTGCGTTTTGCTACGCACCACCAAACTGGTGATAAGTGGTGCATTTACCCAATGTACGACTTTACGCACTGTATTTCTGATGCATTAGAAGGCATTACGCACTCTATTTGTACGCTTGAATTCATGGATAACCGTCGTCTGTACGATTGGGTTCTAGACAACATCACGATCGAAAGCCGTCCACATCAATACGAGTTCAGTCGTTTAAACCTTGAATACACAGTGATGTCTAAGCGTAAGCTTAACCAGCTAGTTACTGAAAAACTGGTTAATGGTTGGGATGATCCACGTATGCCGACTGTCTCAGGTCTGCGTCGTCGTGGCTTCACACCTGCATCTATTCGTGAGTTTTGTAAGCGTATTGGTGTAACGAAGCAAGAAAATATGATCGAGTTTAGTTCATTAGAATCTTGTATTCGTGATGACCTAAACGAGAACGCTCCGCGTGCAATGGCTGTACTGGATCCTGTTAAAGTTGTTATCGAAAACTTTGAAGCAGGCGCAGTAGAAAACTTGACAGTTGCCAACCACCCAAATAAACCTGAAATGGGCGTGCGTGAAGTGCCATTCACGCGTGAATTGTGGATTGAGCGTGAAGACTTCCGTGAAGAAGCGAACAAAAAGTACAAGCGTTTAGTGCTAGGTAAAGAAGTTCGTTTACGTGGTGCTTACGTGATCAAAGCTGAGCGCGTTGAAAAAGATGCCGAAGGCAACATCACAACGATCTTCTGTTCTTACGATGCAGATACGCTAGGTAAAAACCCAGCAGATGGTCGTAAAGTGAAAGGCGTTATTCATTGGGTGTCAGCTGATAAAGCTCTTCCAGCGGAAATTCGTCTGTACGATCGTTTATTTACGGTGCCAAACCCAGGCGCAGCGGAAGATTTTGCTTCTACTATCAACCCTGAATCATTAGTTGTGATCAATGGCTTTGTCGAGCCTAGCCTAGCTTCTGCAGAAGCAGAAAAAGGTTACCAGTTTGAACGTATGGGTTACTTCTGTGCAGACTCGAAAGACTCTTCAGCAGATAATCTAGTATTCAACCGCACGGTCGGTCTACGTGATACCTGGGCAAAAATTGAGAATCAATAATCTCGATTAATGCTGAGAATGATGAAAAAATGCCAGCAAACGCTGGCATTTTTTATACCTACTCCCACAGAGCGCTATATAGATGTGCAAGACTGTGGAGAAAAAGATGGGCGTTTAGTAGCTTTTGTTCTGTAACCAAAGTGCTGACGTCTAAGGTACTTACTTCTAGAAACAAAAAACGCCAGCATGTGCTGGCGTTTACTTTTTAAATTAACAAACCCTTATTTTTTCGGTTTGTGTGCATCTGGATTGTCTTTACAACCACCATCGCTACACTTGCCGTACAAGTATAAGCTGTGGTTTGTTAGTGTGACATTGTACTTAGCTGCAATCTCTTTTTGACGTTCTTCAATAAGATCGTCAGAAAATTCAATTACCTCACCACAGTCTAGGCACACTAGGTGGTCGTGGTGATGTTGAGTCGATAATTCGAAGACTGACTTTCCACCTTCAAAGTGGTGACGAGTTACAATACCAGCATCGTCGAACTGGTTTAGAACTCGGTAAACAGTTGCTAGGCCAATTTCTTCACCTAGATCAATCAACTTTTTGTACAAATCTTCAGCACTGATGTGCTGGCAGTCTGGCTGCTGAAGTACTTCTAGAATTTTTAGCCTCGGAAGGGTTACTTTTAAACCCGCATCCTTCAGCGCCTGATTATTATCTGACATATACTTTCCCGTTGGATCATCTGCAGCGATTTAACAGAATTCAATCTTCCTACCATTATAGGATAAGCGTTCGGAACATTAAACCACGAACTTCAAAGGGTTAATAGAATCTTTTTGTAAATTAGAAACAGGTCCATTATATTACAGCTCTGACCAGTTACAATTGTGTAACATTAAGCTTGGAGAGGGCAGGGATAGCGATGAATAGGCGACTAGCGAAGATATACAAACCAGGAATTGTAAAGTTCGCACTCAATATTTGGCCTCCTTTTTGGGGGGCGGGTATTAAAATCTTACATATTTCTCAAGACTTCCGTACTGTAAAGGTACGTTTAAAGCTTCGCTGGTGGAATAAAAATGCCAATCGCACCCAATATGGCGGCAGTATTTTCTCTTTAACTGATCCTATTTACTCGTTGATGCTGATGGGGATTCTACGAGAGGAATATTATGTGTGGGATAAAGAGGCAAGCATTAACTTTATTAAGCCGGGGCAAAGTGATTTGTTTGCAGAATTTGAGGTCACTGAAGGGATGCTGGAAAACATTTATCAAATGACACGGAATGGAGAAAAGTGTTTTCCTGAGTTTATTACTCATGTAAAAGATAAACAGGGGAATGTGGTTTCAGAGGTTCAACGCAAGCTTTATGTAAGAAAGAAACCTCAGTATCGCGAAGAGGAAGTACTTACCGACGCTGTGTGACAATACATACAAAAAGACCTCCAAGTGGAGGTCTTTGCATCATTCAATTTGATTAGCCTTCTAGCTCAGCTAAACACATCTCTTCATAGATCTGTTTAACCCAGCTTTCAACACGCTCGTCAGTCAATTCTGGTTGGCGGTCTTCATCAATACATAGACCTACGAATTGGCTTTCGTCACCTTCAACAAGTGCTTTAGACGCTTCAAATTCGTAGCCTTCTGTCGAGGTATGGCCAAGAATTGTGCCGCCTTTAGATTCAACGATATCACGGACTGTGCCCATCGCGTCACAGAAGTATTCTGCGTAGTCTTCTTGGTCGCCACAGCCAAAGATAGCCACTAGCTTAGTAGAGAAGTCGATTTGCTCAAGCTCAGGGAAGAAGTCATCCCAATCACATTGTGCTTCGCCGTAGTACCAAGTTGGGATACCTAGAAGAAGAAGATCGAAGTTATCAATGTCTTCTTTGCTGCTTTTCGCGATGTCTTGAACGTGAACTAGATGTTTACCTAGTTGCTTTTGAATCATCTTTGCAACGGCTTCAGTATTACCTGTGTCGCTACCGAAGAAGATACCTACACTTGCCATAGAGTCTATACCTTTACATTGTTTGTTATTGGCGATGCTACTAAGGGTTTAACCTAACCCTGAGCCTTCCCAAGTTAGCTGAATTACACCTTTTGCAATAAAGCCAGCACAGCCTAGGAAAAGGACTAACCACACAATACGACGACCAAAAACAGGTACATTGCCTTGCTTTAGCACATCTTTTATCGCCATCCCGATGAAAAAAAAGATAGCAGCAAAAAGAAGATCGAGTCCAATAGACTCGAGCATATCCATATAGTCGTAAAGCATTTTAGCCCTTCATGCCGAAAAATCTTGGGCGCACTATACCACTGTTAAACGGTAAAGTTAATGCACTACAAGAAGGGTTATTTCAATAATCTAGTGTTGCTTTTCGAATTTGTTAACTCGAAATGTATTTTCGAATGACTCTCATTACTTCTGTCGGTTTCTCGGCGTGTAACCAGTGACCAGTGCCAGCGATAATGTGTGCTTTAGCATGGTTAAATTGTCGCTTCACTGCCGGCTGATGTTCTGGCATTAAGTAGTCAGAGTCGCCGCCTTTGATAAACAAAGTTGGGATATCTGTTGGTGTGATTTCTTGCCAGCCAATAATTTGGTCATAATTCTCAAAAAGGCTCGGTACGTTAAACCGCCAATCCATCTTATCGCCATTTTTGTACAGTGATTTAGAGAGAAATTGTCTTACACCATCGAGTTCAATATGTTGAGCTAGGATATCCATGGCTTGCTGTCGATTTGCTGGTTTTTCATTAATAACAGCATGTAAGCCGTTAAAAACATTATCGTGACGGTTCGTAGTGTAGGCAACAGGCGCCATGTCGAGAACGACTAACTGCTTGACTACATTTGGCGCAATGTCCACAAGAGCCATCGCGACTTTTCCGCCCATGGAGTGACCAATAACAATAGATGGCTCAACGTTTAAGTGCTGAAGGAGCTGAGCCACATCTTTTGCCATATCGGTATAGTTATGGACTTCGGAGTGGAAAGAGAGGCCGTGATTTCTCAGATCAATACTGATCACCGTGTGATCTTTAATAAGATCGCGGGCGAGTAGACCCAGATTACTTAAACTACCAAACAATCCGTGAATCAAAACAACTGTTTGGCCTTGGCCTTCCTGCTTATAGTTGAGTAATGCTGACATTTTATCTTATTCGTGATGGGTTTAACGTGGAGTATCCGCGTGGATCTCGTTATAATCCCCCAGAGTTTAAACATTGAGAATGTGAAAAGCGAATGAAAACAATTGAGGTTGATGAGGATCTATACCGTTATATAGCTAGTCAAACTAAGCATATCGGTGAAAGCGCCTCGGATATTTTGCGACGCCTTTTAAACCTTGATGGTCAGTTGCAGGAAGCTAAAGCCGCGCCTGTAGTAGAGAAGCCACAAGGGATTGTAGTAAGTAAAGATGCGGGTAAAACGGAATCTGTTGATGTAGTGAAAGAAATGCGTTCGCTGCTTATTTCTGATGAGTTTGCCGGTCTAAAAAAAGCGATTGATCGCTTTATGTTGGTATTATCGACCTTACATAAATTGAATCCAGAAGGTTTCGCCCAGGCTACGAATGTAAAAGGACGCAAACGCGTGTACTTTGCAGATAATGAAGAAACCTTGCTAGCAAACGGTAATACGACCAAGCCAAAAGCCATTCCTGGCACACCGTTTTGGGTTATCACGAATAACAATACAAGTCGTAAAAGACAGATGGTTGAACAAGTGATGGCACACATGGGGTTCCAACCTGACTTAATAGAAAAAGTAACAGGTTCAATCTAAGAAACCTGATAGAAGCCTCATAATGCGTCGCAGTGAGCGGATATTATGAGGCTTTTTTAATTTTATTTGTATTGAAAGAAAGGATGTCAAACATGGCTATGCACCCTCGTGCTGGGCAAAAAGCGCAGCAGGAAGATCTTCACAATATCCCAGCACTCGTTGCTAACTACTTCTTACTTCAACCAGACGCGGCAAACGCAGAACACAAAGTTCAATTTGGTACTTCTGGCCACCGCGGTACTGCAGACAAGCACACTTTTAACGAAAACCACATTTTAGCGATCGCTCAAGCGGTAGCAGAAGTTCGTTCTGAGCAAGGCACAATTGGCCCGTTGTTTGTGGGTAAAGACACGCATGCGCTATCTGAGCCTGCTTTCTCAAGTGTGATTGAAGTACTGATTGCAAATGGTGTGAAAGTGATTGTCCAACAAGACAACGGTTACACGCCAACACCGGGTATTTCACACGCGATTCTGACTTACAACATCAAACACGATGAAAAAGCAGACGGTATCGTTATTACTCCATCACATAACCCACCACAAGACGGCGGTATCAAATACAATCCGACACATGGTGGTCCTGCAGAAGCTGAGTTGACTCAAGCTATCGAAGATCGTGCGAACGAACTGATTGCTGAAGGTTTACAAGGTGTGAAACGCCTACCACTAGCAGAAGCAAAAGCATCGGATCTGTTTGTAGAGATGGACTTGGTGAAGCCATACATCGATGACCTGGTGAACGTTATCGATATGGAAGCAATCCAAAAGGCGAACCTGAAGATTGGTGTAGATCCATTGGGTGGCAGCGGTATCGATTACTGGCGTCAAATTGGTCAGGCATACAACCTAGACCTAACGCTAGTAAGTGAATCGATCGATCCTTCTTTCCAATTCATGTCGCTAGATAAAGACGGCGTTGTGCGTATGGACTGTTCTTCTCCTTACGCAATGGCGGGTCTATTGGCACTGAAAGACGAATACGATTTAGCATTTGGTAACGATCCTGACTACGACCGTCACGGTATCGTTACGCCAAAAGGTTTGATGAACCCGAACCACTTCTTAGCCGTTTGTATTGACTACTTGTACCGTCATCGTGACGCGTGGGGTAAAGACGTCGCTGTTGGTAAAACACTAGTTTCAAGTGCGCTGATTGACCGTGTTGTTGCGGATCTAGGTCGTGAGCTATGTGAAGTGCCTGTTGGTTTCAAATGGTTTGTAGACGGTCTGTACACTGGTAAGTTTGGTTTCGGCGGCGAAGAAAGTGCTGGTGCGTCTTTCCTTCGTAAAGATGGCACACCTTGGTCAACAGACAAAGATGGCATCTTGCTATGCCTTCTAGCAGCAGAGATCACTGCGGTAACGGGTAAGAACCCTCAAGATTACTATGAAGAGCTAGCGGCGAAGCACGGTGAGTCGAAGTACAACCGTATTCAAGCTGTAGCAAATGGCCCACAAAAAGACGTATTGAAGAAGTTGTCACCAGAAATGGTTGCGGCTGAAACTCTAGCAGGTGATGCGATCACTGCTCGTCTAACGCATGCACCAGGCAATGGTGCTGCGATTGGTGGCCTTAAAGTAACGACGGCTAACGGTTGGTTCGCTGCTCGTCCATCAGGCACAGAGGACATCTACAAGATTTACTGTGAAAGCTTCAAAGGTGAAGAACATCTGAAACAAATCGAAGCTGAAGCACAAGAGATCGTTAATCAAGTGTTTGCAGCCGCTGGTTTGTAAAACATCCAATGGTCAATGTATCTAGCAAAGGGTTGATGTGAAAACATCAACCCTTTCATGTTTAAGTGCCCCGAACCGCTTTATCTCCGGGCCATGAATCTGGTACCACAAACCAGAATTGACCGTCTTCCGTTTGTGCGTGTATGAATCGATCTAAAGGCTTTTCAATAGGTTGAGAGAAATCGTCTGTACCGGTCGCCCAGCATGGTTTATGTAAATGATAAAGGGGTTTACCAATTAAATCCCATTGACGTTGATAGCACCAGTAACCACTAATCTGACTTGGATTTAATTCATAACCCAAGCACTCCTTAGGAGTTGGCTCTGGAGTAAACGGATTAATATAGAGTCGTCCTTGCATCATTAGGCGCTCTTCTGGAGAGTCGTTTAAAGGAATTATTTTTTGAAATTCCGGGCGATCGCTCATTTTCAGCTGATGCGTGAGCATTCTATCCAATTTTACATGTAACTGGTCGTGAGCATTCGGGCCATACCAAATGCCGTTGTAAAGAAGATAAAACTTAATCGCCACTTCCCAATGTTCTATCTGATTTGATTCTGTATTCCTCAACACTAAATCGACAGCACCAATGGTCTTACCTTCCGCGTCGTTTAACTGAATTTCTTCGGCAATAATCTGATATCGTTCTGAATTAGAAAGAGCCGCAGTGCATAGGTGCTGATATAAAAAACCCAGTCTCGGATTACCATTGTATTGTTCTGAGCTATTCAAAGGTTTGACCGAGATATCTTCTAAGGTTGCAAACGGAGGGGTTAACTTGAAAAGCGGAGGTGAAGTGGCGATCCATTGGTAAAAGCGTTGCAGTTGGTTCATCCGTATCCCTAAATTTATGGTGAGGCGACAAGCTTTGTTATTGTAACTAAATTTGCTTTTGAGGGTAGGGTGGCTAGCATCGATATTAGGGTTCGAGATACACTTTAAAGACCTAAATGATATCAAGGTGCCAGATGTCAAAACGTTGTTGTATCAACTAGGTTGCATTCTTTCGTCTGATTCCATCAAGAGGTTATTTAGGTTTACATGCGCTAGAAATTGGAAGTAATAATGAATAACTTAAAGCTAGAACAGATTCTTAATGACAAACTGTCACCGCAGTTAATTAAAGATTACGCACCAAATGGGTTACAGGTAGAAGGGAAATCAGCGGTAAAGCGTGTTATCACTGGCGTAACCGCCTCTCAAGCCTTAATCGATAAAGCGATTGAGCTTAATGCAGACGCATTGCTTGTTCATCATGGCTATTTTTGGAAAGGTGAGCCTGAGCCAATTCGTGGCATGAAAGGTAAACGAATTCGTAGTCTGATCAAAAACGATATCAACTTATATGGTTATCACCTTCCTCTAGATATTCATCCAGAGCTAGGCAACAACGCTGAATTAGCTCGCTTACTTGAAATCGAAGTAGAAGGTGGGCTTGAAGGGCACCCTCAGTCAGTTGTTATGTTTGGGCGCTTGAAAAAGCCGATGTCTGGTGTTGAATTTGCGAGTAAGATCAACCAAGTTCTTGATAGAGAGCCTCTGCATATCGCTCCAGAGAATACCGATAAGATGATTGAGACAGTCGGCTGGTGCACTGGTGGAGGGCAGGATTTCATTGAACTTGCTGTACAGCACGGGCTGGATGCATTTATCTCTGGAGAAATTTCAGAGCGCACCACTTATACCGCTCGTGAAATGGACATTCATTACTTTGCTGCAGGTCATCATGCTACTGAGCGTTATGGTGTTCAGGCCTTAGGCAAATGGCTAGCGGATGAATATGGCCTACATGTGGAGTTTATCGATATTGATAATCCGGTTTAGCGTTCTCCATTAATAACGTTAAACGCAAAAAAGAAAAAAGGGTTGAGACGAAAATCTCAACCCTTTTGTTTGTCTATCTTCGTACTAAAAGATCATTCACGTTCGTGAAGTGGAGAAAACTCACGTTGTGTTTCGCCAGTGTATAGCTGACGAGGACGACCGATGCGGTTCAGTGGATCGCTGTGCATTTCGTTCCAGTGAGCAATCCAGCCGATGGTACGAGAAATCGCGAAGATAACCGTAAACATAGAAACTGGAATACCAATCGCTTTAAGAATGATACCTGAGTAGAAGTCTACGTTCGGGTACAGCTTCTTAGACACGAAGTACTCATCAGAAAGCGCAATGCGCTCAAGTTCCATTGCAACGTCTAGCAGAGGGTCTTGAATGTTTAGCTCTTTGAGAACTTCATGACACGTTTCGCGCATTACTGTCGCACGTGGGTCGTAGTTCTTGTAAACGCGGTGACCAAAGCCCATTAAGCGGAATGGGTCATCTTTGTCTTTCGCGCGGTCTACATATTCAGGGATGTTATCGACGCTGCCAATCTCTTCTAGCATTCTCAAGCAGGCTTCGTTTGCACCACCGTGAGCAGGTCCCCAAAGGGATGCAATACCAGCGGCAATACATGCAAATGGGTTCGCACCAGAAGAGCCAGCTAGGCGTACAGTTGATGTCGACGCATTCTGTTCGTGATCCGCGTGTAGAGTGAAAATCTTATCCATCGCACGGGCAACCACAGGATTTACTTCATACTCTTCGCAAGGGTTTGCGAACATCATATGCAAGAAGTTCTCAGCGTAGCTAAGGTCGTTACGAGGGTAAATAAATGGCTGACCGATAGAGTATTTGTAACACATCGCCGCCAGTGTTGGCATTTTTGACAGCAGACGGTACGCTGCAATTTCGCGGTGTTCGTCGTTGTTAATGTCAAGAGAGTCGTGATAGAAGGCTGCAAGTGCTCCAACTACACCACACATTACCGCCATTGGGTGAGCATCGCGTCTGAAGCCATGGAAAAAGCTTGCGATTTGCTCGTGTACCATTGTGTGACGAGTAACGGTCGTTTTGAATTGCTCGTATTGTTCTCGGGTAGGGGCTTCACCATAAAGAAGGATGTAACATACTTCTAAGTAATCTGCGTTATTGGCTAATTGATCAATCGGGAAACCGCGGTGCAAAAGAATACCTTTGCCGCCATCGATGTACGTGATTGATGATTCACAAGATGCAGTGGCAAGAAAACCTGGGTCAAAAGTAAAGTAACCATTGGCTCCCAGCTTACGAACGTCAATTACAGGTGTACCTAGCGTACCGTCCATAATTGGCAGTTCGATTGGCGCTTGACCTTCAACATGAAGGGTCGCTTTCTTATCCGCCATAACAATCTCCTTTGTTTATTATTTAATCCGTCCAGGATGTTTATGTGCCATTTTTGTACTGTTGTTAAAGCTTAAAGTCAATTTTTCTCCATCTTTGTGTGCACTTGTTATGATTTTTCTCATGAAAATCGTTAAAAATCTGTTCTATGTAGCATAATTTGTTACACCAATTGTATTAGAATGTTGCTCGCCGTATATTGGCAAAGAAAATTTTAGTTAAATCCTTATAAATTCGGGGCTAGAAACAAAGAGTGAGGTTTGTTGCTGGATTCCGTTTGTTAACAACTTGTTTACAATTATCTGAGTGGTTACTCGCGATATTTGTTAAATAGATGTTAACTTTTGTACGTTTGGAAGCTGAAATTGGTTATAACAATAAATGCTCAATGGAGCTGAGTGAGCAAGCCCGTGAAAGAAAGAAAGTCAAGACCTGTTAATTTAGATTTACAGACCATCCACTTTCCTATCACAGCAATCGCATCCATCCTACACCGTGTGTCTGGGGTAATTACGTTTGTTGCGGTGGGTATATTACTGTGGTTACTATCCATTTCTCTGTCATCCCCAATGGGTTTTATGGAAGCCGCTGACATCGTCGATAGCTTCTTCGTAAAATTCATCCTGTGGGGAATTCTTACTGCACTTGCCTACCACATCGCAGGTGGTATCCGTCACTTATTGATGGATCTAGGTCACTTTGAAGAACTAGATTCAGGCACGATGAGCGCTAAAGTCGCGTTTGGTGCAACAGCAGTATTATCATTATTGGCGGGGATCTTGGTATGGTAAAACACGTATCTTCATTTGGTCGTAATGGTGTACACGATTTCCTACTAATTCGTGCAACTGCAATCATTATGACGCTATACACGATTTATCTGATTAGCTTCTGTGCATTTTCAGATATCTCTTACGCATCTTGGACCCAATTCTTTGGTGGTACCTTCACTAAAGTATTCACCATGTTGGCACTTGTCTCGATCCTGATTCACGCTTGGGTTGGTTTGTGGCAAGTATTAACTGATTACATTAAGTGCGCGAAACTACGTGGCGCACTACAACTTGGTGTTATTGCCGTGCTATTCGGCTATGTCTTCTCTGGTCTATTTATTCTGTGGGGTGCGTAAGTGTCTATTCCAGTTCGTGAGTTTGATGCCGTAGTAATCGGCGCTGGTGGTGCAGGTATGCGCGCTGCACTACAAATTTCAGAGCAAGGCCTATCATGTGCTTTGTTGTCAAAAGTATTTCCAACACGTTCTCATACTGTGTCTGCACAGGGCGGCATTACCGTTGCTCTGGGTAACTCGCACAAAGACGATTGGCAATGGCACATGTACGATACCGTTAAAGGTTCCGACTACATCGGTGACCAGAACGCGATTGAATACATGTGTAAAAATGGTCCTGAGTCAGTTATCGAGCTTGAAAAAATGGGTCTTCCATTCTCTCGTTTTGATAACGGTACCATATACCAACGTCCATTCGGTGGCCAATCTAAAGAGTTTGGTGGTGAGCAGGCTGCTCGTACAGCCGCTGCTGCAGACCGTACTGGTCACGCACTTCTTCACACGCTTTACCAGCAAAACGTAAAACACAAAACAACCATCTTCTCGGAGTGGTACGCTTTGGATCTTGTGAAAAACCAAGACGGCGCAATCATGGGTTGTACTGCGATTTGTATGGAAACGGGTGAAATCTGTTACTTCAAATCGAAAGCAACCATTCTAGCTACAGGTGGTGCAGGTCGTATTTACGCATCGACCACTAACGCGCACATCAACACGGGTGATGGCGTTGGTATGGCACTTCGCGCAGGCGTTCCAATGCAAGACATGGAAATGTGGCAGTTCCACCCAACAGGTATTGCTGGCGCGGGTGTTCTAGTGACGGAAGGTTGTCGTGGTGAAGGTGGTTACCTTCTAAATAAAGATGGTGAACGCTTCATGGAGCGCTACGCACCAAACGCGAAAGACCTTGCTGGTCGTGACGTGGTTGCTCGTTCAATGATGATTGAAATTCGTGAAGGCCGCGGCTGTGATGGTCCTTGGGGTCCACATATCAAGTTGAAACTTGATCACCTTGGTAAAGAAGTACTTGAATCACGTCTACCAGGTATCTGTGAACTGTCTCGTACATTTGCACACGTTGACCCAGTGAAAGAGCCAATTCCAGTAATTCCAACTTGTCACTACATGATGGGTGGTGTACCTACTCAAGTCTCTGGCCAAGCAATTAAGCAGAAGGCCGACGGTAGCGAGATGGAAGTACAAGGCCTTTACGCATGTGGTGAGATTGCTTCTGTATCGGTACACGGTGCTAACCGTCTGGGCGGCAACTCATTACTAGACTTGGTCGTATTTGGTCGTGCTACTGGCTTGCACCTTGGCGAAACGCTAGCAGCGCAAGCAGAAGCTCGTCCTGCAACAGAATCTGATATTGAAGCGTCTCTAGCGCGTACTATGCGTTGGGAAAACAGCACTGGTGGTGAAGATCCAGTTCAGATTCGTAAAGACCTACAAGCATGCATGCAAAACAGCTTCTCGGTATTCCGTGAAGGCGATGCGATGGCAACCGGTCTAGAAGAGTTGAAAGTGATTCGCGAACGTTTGAAAGATGCGCATCTAGCGGACAAGTCTTCAGAGTTCAACACGCAGCGTATTGAGTGTCTAGAACTTGATAACCTGATGGAAACCGCGTTTTCAACTGCCGTTGCAGCAAACTACCGTACAGAGAGTCGTGGCGCACATGCTCGTTTCGATTTCCCTGAGCGTGATGATGAGAACTGGCTATGCCACTCTATCTACAATCCGGAAACAGAAGCGATGACTAAGCGTGATGTGAACATGACGCCAACGCATCGTGAAGCTTTCCCGCCGAAAGTACGTACATACTAAAGGGAGGATACGACTATGAAATTAAACTTCTCTTTATACCGTTACAATCCGGATGTGGATACCAAGCCTTACATGAAAGAGTATACCCTTGAGGTAGACGAAGGCTCAGACATGATGGTGCTTGATGCATTGATTCTGCTAAAAGAGCAAGATCCAAGCATCGCGTTCCGTCGCTCATGCCGTGAAGGGGTATGTGGTTCTGATGGTTTGAATATGAATGGTAAAAACGGCCTAGCGTGTATCACACCGTTATCTGCTCTACAAGGCGATAAAATAGTTATTCGTCCACTACCAGGGTTACCTGTCGTGCGCGATCTTATCGTTGACATGACGCAGTTCTATGATAACTATGCGAAAGTTAAACCATTCTTGATTGATGATGGTGCATTACCACCATCACGTGAGAACCTACAATCGCCTGATGATCGTGCGCATTTAGATGGATTGTACGAATGTATCATGTGTGCATGTTGTACAACGTCTTGCCCATCATTCTGGTGGAACCCTGATAAATTCATCGGCCCAGCTGGTCTTCTCGCAGCGTACCGTTGGCTAATTGATAGCCGCGATACGGCAACAGATGAACGTTTGTCTGATCTTGATGATGCATTTAGCGTTTTTCGTTGCCATGGCATCATGAATTGTGTAAGTGTTTGTCCTAAGGGATTAAATCCGACGAAAGCCATCGGTCACATTAAGTCGATGTTGGTTAATCGTTCGGTTTAATTTACTCGCTCTTAGGAATGTCGCAGTGTTGCGGATCACCCGATATGACCGCTTCACTGCTTCAGTAATATTCGAGTAAAGAATACAAAAATTGCCGACCGTATTTTTAGTCGGCTCTTATAGCTCGGCAAAGACCGAAGCAAACGTGAAAACTACTGGTTAAGGGAAAATATGCACAACGGCGTGATGAAGGCATGGCTCGAGTCTTCACACTTGGCTGGCGCCAATGCAACGTATGTAGAGGACCTCTACGAACTGTATCTAAGTGATCCCGATCTGGTAAGTGAGGAGTGGAAACGTGTTTTTGAAGGCTTGCCTAAGCCATCAGAAGAAGTGGCAGAACAACCACATTCACGTGTCCGTGACTACTTCCGACGACTCGCTAGAGAAACAAAGCATTACAATGTCCAAGTTAGTGACCCAGATGTCGATGCAAAACAAGTAAAAGTTCTACAGCTAATCAACGCATACCGTTTCCGCGGGCATGAAGCTGCAGAATTAGACCCACTAGGTCTATGGCAACGCCCAACAGTGGCGGAGTTAGACCCTGCTTTTCATAATCTTACCGAAGATGACTTCGAAGAAACTTTCAACGTAGGTTCTTTTGCTGTTGGGCAAGAAACCATGAAGTTGAAAGATATCTATGAAGCCCTCAACAAAACTTATTGCGGTTCCATCGGTGCTGAATACATGCACATGACTGACACAGAGCAAAAGCGTTGGATTCAGCAACGCCTTGAGTCTGTCGTAGGCCAGCCATCATTCAACAAAGATGAGAAGCGCACATTCCTAGAAGAGCTAACAGCCGCTGAAGGTTTGGAGCGTTACCTCGGGGCGAAATTCCCAGGTGCAAAACGTTTCTCTTTAGAAGGTGGTGATGCGCTGATTCCGATGACGAAAGAGTTGATCCGTCATGCGGGTACAAGTGGAATGCGTGAAGTGGTTATCGGTATGGCTCACCGCGGTCGTTTGAACATGCTGGTGAACGTACTTGGTAAGAAACCTCAAGACCTGTTTGATGAGTTCGCCGGTAAACACGACGAAACTTGGGGTACGGGTGATGTGAAATATCACCAAGGTTTCTCTGCTGATTTTGCGACTCCTGGCGGTGATGTTCACTTAGCACTTGCATTTAACCCGTCGCACCTAGAAATCGTAAACCCAGTAGTCATGGGCTCAGTTCGAGCACGTCAAGATCGCTTGGGTGATAATCAAGGTAGCAAAGTGCTTCCTATCACCATCCACGGTGATTCTGCAATCGCTGGTCAGGGTGTGGTTGCCGAAACGTTCAACATGTCTCTTGCTCGTGGGTTCCAAGTTGGTGGTACGGTACGTATCGTCATCAACAACCAAGTAGGCTTTACGACGTCTAATCCTCGTGACACGCGTTCTACGATGTACTGTACCGATATCGCGAAGATGGTGCAGGCGCCAATTTTCCATGTAAATGCAGATGACCCAGAAGCAGTTGCTTTTGTTACTCGCATTGCATTGGATTACCGTAACGAGTTCAAGCGCGATGTCGTGATTGATCTTGTATGTTACCGTCGCCACGGCCACAATGAGGCGGATGAGCCAAATGCGACTCAGCCTTTGATGTACCAGAAAATCAAAAAGCATCCTACACCACGCAAATTGTATGCAGATGTTCTGATCGATAAAAATGAATCAGATATCGAGACAGCGACTCAGTTAGTCAATGAGTATCGCGATGCATTAGATCGCGGTGAAGTGGTTGTTAAAGAATGGCGTCCAATGGCGTTGCACTCTGTAGACTGGTCCCCTTACTTAGGGCACGAATGGGATATGGAGTGGGATTCAAAATACGACAAGACACGCCTTATTGAGCTAGGCAATCGTCTGTGTCAGTACCCAGAAAGCCATAAACTGCAAAGCCGTGTTAATAAGCTATACAACGATCGTCTAGCAATGATGACCGGTGAAAAAGCCATTGACTGGGGTATGGCTGAAACATTGGCGTATGCTACATTGGTTGACGATGGCAAGCGTATTCGTCTTTCTGGTCAGGACTCGGGTCGTGGTACTTTCTTCCACCGTCACTCGGTTCTTCATAACCAAACCGATGCAAGCACTTACATTCCATTAGCGAATATTCATGACAACCAAGGGCCATTCCAAGTCTTTGACTCAGTATTGTCAGAAGAAGCAGTGTTGGCGTTTGAATACGGTTACGCAACAGCCGAACCAGGTGGTTTAACTATCTGGGAAGCACAGTTTGGTGATTTTGCCAACGGTGCACAAGTTGTTATCGACCAGTTTATCTCGTCAGGCGAGCAAAAGTGGGCGCGTTTGTGCGGTCTTACTATGCTTCTACCTCATGGTTATGAAGGTCAAGGTCCTGAGCACTCATCTGCACGTTTAGAGCGTTACCTTCAGCTTTGTGCTGAGCAAAATATGCAGGTTGTGGTTCCTTCAACACCGGCTCAGGTGTACCACATGATTCGTCGTCAGGTTGTACGCCCAATGCGTCGACCTCTCATTGTTATGTCGCCGAAATCTTTGCTGCGCCACCCTCTATGTACTTCAACGATTGAAGACTTGGCGGATGGTACATTCCAATCTGCAATTCCAGAAGTAGATGATTTAGAACCAAGCAAAGTGAAACGTGTCGTGTTCTGTGCTGGTAAGGTTTACTTTGACCTACTAGAGCAGCGCCGTAACAACGAGCAAGACGATGTTGCTATCGTGCGTATTGAACAGCTTTACCCATTCCCAATGGAAGAAGTACAAGCAGCAATTGCTCAATACACTAACGTTGAAGACTTCGTGTGGTGTCAGGAAGAACCTCAGAACCAAGGTGCTTGGTACTGTAGCCAACATAACTTCCGTGCCGCTATTCCTGCAGGTGCAAATCTTAAATACGCAGGTCGCCCAGCTTCTGCTTCGCCAGCAGTTGGCTACATGTCGGTGCACTTGAAACAACAAAAAGCGTTGGTTGAAGACGCTCTGAACGTGAACTCAAAAACTTCGAATTAAGAATTAGAAGTTAAAGGAAGAAACAGATATGACAATTGAAATTCTGGTTCCAGATTTACCTGAATCAGTTGCTGATGCAACCGTAGCGACATGGCACAAACAACCAGGCGACGCAGTAGAGCGTGACGAGGTTTTGGTTGACATCGAAACAGACAAAGTTGTGCTAGAAGTTCCAGCTCCGGAAGCTGGCGTTTTAGAAGCTATTGTTGAAGCAGAAGGTGCGACAGTACTTTCTAAACAAATCATTGCTAAATTGAAGCCAGGCGCAGTTGCAGGTGAACCAACTGCAGACAAAACAGAAGGTACTGAAGCATCTCCTGATAAGCGTCACAAAGCTGCGCTTAGCGAAGAAAGTAATGACGCATTAAGCCCAGCAGTGCGCCGTTTGTTGGCTGAACATGGCTTAGAAGCAAGCCAAGTGAAAGGCACTGGTGTTGGTGGTCGTATTACGCGTGAAGATATTGAAGCGCATCTTGCGAACGCTAAATCTGCGTCAAAAGAAGACTCGCCAGCAGTGGTTGACGTGCCGGCAGCGGCTCGCAGTCAGAAGCGTGTTCCAATGACTCGCCTTCGTAAGACAGTCGCTAACCGTCTGCTAGAAGCGAAGAACAACACGGCAATGCTAACGACGTTTAACGAAGTGAACATGAAACCAATCATGGACCTTCGTAAGCAGTACAAAGATCAGTTCGAAGAGCGTCACGGTATTCGTTTGGGCTTCATGTCTTTCTACGTGAAAGCAGTAACAGAAGCGCTTAAGCGTTACCCAGAAGTAAATGCTTCGATTGATGGCGATGACATTGTTTACCACAACTACTTCGACATTAGCATGGCGGTATCAACGCCACGTGGTCTAGTTACACCTGTCCTAAAAGACTGTGACAAGCTTGGTTTCGCTGATGTTGAAAAAGGCATCAAAGAGCTGGCTATTAAAGGTCGTGATGGCAAGCTAACGGTAGACGAGCTAATGGGCGGTAACTTCACTATCACAAACGGTGGTGTGTTCGGTTCACTAATGTCTACACCAATCATCAACCCACCTCAATCAGCGATTCTTGGTATGCATAAGATCCAAGAGCGTCCGATGGCAGTGGATGGCAAAGTTGAAATCTTGCCGATGATGTACCTAGCGTTATCTTACGATCACCGCCTAATTGATGGTCGTGAATCAGTTGGCTTCCTAGTAACGATTAAAGAGTTACTAGAGGACCCAGCACGTCTCCTATTAGACGTTTAATATCGCTAAAACGTCTAGTTATCGTAGGTAGCTAGACGTTAAAAATTTCAATGGCTAGACTAGCTCAACGTTTGGCCTTCATTTTAATCCTTCAGTAAGAGTACTCGTTATGAAGGATTGATTTGAGAAGACCCTACAGACGTACAAGCAGCCAAGACTGCAGCGTTATGGAAATAATAAATCCCTTAAGGGAAAAACAAACGGAATATCGAAATGAATTTGCATGAATACCAAGCCAAACAGCTGTTTGCAGAATTCGGTTTGCCTGTGCCAGAAGGCTACGCGTGTGATACACCACAAGAAGCTTTTGAAGCCGCAGGCCGTATCAGTACAGCCAAGAAAGTAGTTAAATGTCAGGTTCACGCTGGTGGCCGTGGTAAAGCGGGTGGCGTAGAGCTACACGATACAAAAGAAGGCGTTAAAGAGTTTGCACAGAAGTGGTTAGGTAAAAACCTAGTAACTTACCAAACAGACGCAAATGGTCAGCCAGTAACAAAAATCCTTGTTGAAGAAGCTTCAAATATTGCGAACGAACTATACCTAGGTGCGGTAGTTGACCGTGCTAGCCGTAAGATCGTTTTCATGGCTTCTACCGAAGGTGGTGTGGAAATTGAAAAAGTTGCGGAAGAAACGCCGGAACTCATCCACAAAGCAGCAATTGACCCACTAGTAGGTCCACAAGCTTACCAAGGTCGTGAGCTAGCGTTCAAACTTGGTCTTGAAGGCGACCAAATCAAACAATTCGTTAAGATCTTTATGGGTCTTGGCACTATGTTCTCTCAGTACGATCTTGCTCTGCTAGAGATCAACCCACTTGTGATTACTGGCGAAGGCAACTTGCTATGTCTTGACGGTAAGATCAACATCGACTCAAACGCACTGTATCGTCAGCCTAAGCTTCGTGAAATGCATGATCCTTCACAAGAAGATGAGCGTGAAGCACACGCAGCTCAGTGGGAGCTGAACTACGTAGCACTAGACGGTAACGTTGGCTGTATGGTTAACGGTGCAGGCCTAGCAATGGGTACGATGGATATCGTAAACCTACACGGCGGCAAACCAGCTAACTTCTTAGATGTAGGTGGCGGCGCGACGAAAGAGCGTGTTGCTGAAGCATTCAAGATCATCCTATCTGATGACAATGTGAAAGCGGTACTTGTTAACATCTTCGGTGGTATTGTACGTTGTGACATGATCGCAGAAGGTATTATCGGTGCGGTTAAAGAGGTAGGCGTAAGCGTACCTGTTGTTGTTCGTCTTGAAGGTACTAACGCTGACCTAGGTCGCGAAGTTCTTGCTAATTCTGATGTTGATATCATTGCTGCTGAGTCGCTAACTGATGCTGCTCAGAAAGTTGTTGCTGCTGCGGAGGCTAAATAATGTCTGTATTAATTAACAAAGACACTAAAGTAATCTGTCAGGGGTTCACTGGTGGTCAAGGTACTTTCCACTCAGAGCAAGCTATCGCATACGGTACGCAAATGGTTGGTGGTGTGTCTCCAGGTAAAGGCGGCCAAACTCACCTAGGTCTTCCTGTATTCAACACAGTTCGTGAAGCAGTAGAAGCGACTGGTGCAACAGCGACAGTCATCTACGTACCAGCACCTTTCTGTAAAGATGCAATCCTAGAAGCGATTGACGCGGGTATCGAGCTAATCGTAACGATTACTGAAGGTATCCCTACTACAGATATGATCGACGTGAAAGTGAAGCTAGAAGAAACTGGCGTTCGCATGATCGGTCCTAACTGTCCGGGTGTTATCACTCCTGATGAGTGTAAGATCGGTATCATGCCTGGTCACATTCACAAGAAAGGCAAAGTAGGTATCGTATCTCGTAGCGGTACTCTAACTTACGAAGCAGTTAAACAAACCACTGACGAAGGTTTCGGCCAGTCTACTTGTGTTGGTATCGGTGGTGACCCAATCCCGGGTTCAAACTTCATTGATATCCTAAAACTGTTCCAAGAAGACCCTGAGACAGAAGCGATCGTTATGATCGGTGAGATCGGTGGTACTGCAGAAGAAGAAGCAGCAGCATACATTAAAGAAAATGTAACGAAGCCAGTGGTTTCTTACATTGCTGGTGTAACTGCACCTCCTGGTAAGCGTATGGGCCATGCTGGTGCGATTATCTCTGGTGGTAAAGGTACTGCTGAAGACAAATTTGCTGCACTAGAAGCGGCTGGCGTTAAAACTGTGAAATCTCTAGCAGAGATCGGCCAAGGTCTACGTGAAGTGACGGGTTGGTAATCGACCACACTACTTAATAAGTATTAAAAAGCCTGCGACTTCGCAGGCTTTTCTTTTTCCGTTCCCGTGGGTTTATGTTTGTTGTTAGCAAGGTCTTTCGCGTTTAATACTCAATGCGATTATGCTTTGCTTTTAATCAGCTGGCTCAGCATAAATAAGGATGTTGCGCTGATCACTACGGAAGGGCCGGCCGGTGTATCGAAGTGCCATGATAGGCTAAGCCCCATCAGTACTGCCACTGAGCCAATAATGGATGCGAACAATGCCATTTGCTCTGGTGATGAAGAGACTTTACGTGCTGTTGCTGCTGGGATAATTAGGAGCGAAGTCATGATCAACGCGCCAACGAACTTCATACCTACTGCGATTACTACACCCACCATTAGCATTAACACCAATCTAACTAAGTCTGTATTCACGCCCTCAACAGCGGCAAGTTCTTCACTAACAGTGCTAGAAAGCAGTGGGCGCCAGAAGACGTACAAACACGCACTTACCGCAACAACACCTGCGTAAATAAACATCAGATCTTGTGGAGAGACGGCAAGTAAGTCCCCAAATAGGTAGCTCATTAAATCGACGCGCACGTTTTCCAAAAAGCTAACCGATACTAAACCGATAGAGAGTGCACTGTGTGCCAAGATACCTAACAACGTGTCTGTAGCCACAAGTTGTTGCTTTTGCAGAGTGACAAGCAAAACGGCCAGAGCTAAACAGCAGACGAGTAGCGCAAGGTAGAGATTTACGTCGAGCAAGAAGCCCAGCGCTAGGCCCATTAACGATGCATGAGCTAGGGTATCTCCGAAGTAAGCCATTTTACGCCAAACGACAAATGACCCAAGTGGACCGGCAATGATCGCGATACCAATACCAGCAAGAATAGAAGGTAGGAGAAACTCAATCATGATGGTGATGTCCGTGTTTATGGTGGGAGCATGATGTCGCATCACCGCTTACTGGCGTTCCGGATAAATCGTGATGATGGTGCTCATGGTCGTGATGATAAAACGCGAGAGACTCTCTCGCAGCATTGCCAAATAGTGCGATGTAAGAAGGGTGCTGAGTAATAGTGGCAGGTGAACCTGAGCAGCAAACATGGTGATGCAGACAAATAACATCGTCCGTTTTCGCCATCACTAAATGTAAGTCATGCGACACCATAAATACGCCACAATCAAAGCGGTGACGAATGCTCTCAATTAAGTCATAGAGATCGATTTGACCTTGGATATCCACACCCTGAGCTGGTTCGTCTAATACCAACAGCTGAGGACGCTGAAGCAGAGCGCGCGCCAGTAACACTCGTTGGTTTTCACCACCGGATAAGCGATGCATATTACTATTAAGTAAATGTTCAGCGCCAACAAGCCGTAATGCATCAATGCACTCCTGCTTACTGTATTTTCCTGCTAAATTTAGGAAGCGGGTTACATTCAATGGAAGGGAGTCATTGAGCTTCAACTTTTGAGGAACGTAACCAATTTTCAGTTTTCTTTGTCGGTTCAACTTGCCGCTAGTCGGCTTTTGAAGACCTAAGATAACTTTGACTAACGTTGATTTTCCCGCTCCATTGGGACCAATTAGGGTAGTTATTTTGCCCTTTTCTAATTCCATACTAATGTTATCGAGAACTCTGCGGCCATCGAACTCGACGCATAACTGCTCAAGATGGACTAAGGAAGACATGAATGAAACTCATTTGCAAATCAATAATGTTATAATGTAACATTATCTCACTTTCCACGCCATATCCCAAGTAAAACTATGAAAAGAGCATTAATTCTTGCTGCCTCAGCAATGTTAACACTGCCAGCACAGGCGGTAACGGTACTGACGAGTATCAAACCTATTCAGTTGTTAGTAACAGAGCTTACTCAAGGAGTAACTACACCAGACGTGCTATTGCAGTCTAACACATCACCCCATGACTATGCTTTGCGTCCATCGGATGTTAAAAAGGTCGCTTCGGCTGATTTGGTTATCTGGTACGGACATGATCTTGAACCGTTTCTAGAGAAAGTTGTTTCGGATAGATCGAATACTTTGACTATTAGTCAAATTCCAAATCTAGAATTGCGTGAATTTGATAGTGAGCACAACCATGACCATGATGGGCACGATCATGGCTCACATGATCCGCACTTTTGGCTAGGTGTAAGCCAAGCACAACAAGTGGCCAAGGCTGTTGTGAATCAACTTGTATCACTTGATCCGGAAAATGCAGCTCAATATCAAGCGAACCTCAAAAAGTTTGAACTCGAGCTAAAAGACACTGACCAACAGATAAAGCAGAAGCTGGCACCAGTAAAAAACAAAGGTTACTTTGTATTCCATGATGCTTACGGTTATTTCGAAGATCGTTATGAACTAAATCAAATGGGGCATTTTACTGTGAGCCCAGAACGCAAGCCAGGAGCGAAGACCTTAATTCAAATTCGTCAAAAGCTAAGTGGTGGAGATGTGGCTTGTGTATTTTCTGAACCTCAGTTTACCCCGGCTGTCGTTCAGAGCGTAATGAGAGGCAGTGATGTCGCTAAAGGCGAGCTTGACCCGTTAGGGAGTACAATTGAAGCAAAACCTGGCAGTTACTTTACTTTTCTCAACAATATGGCGAATAGTTTTGAGCAATGCTTGAACAAAAAGTCAGATTAAGTGCTGTCGTAATGTAGGAGTAGTCTTTTTAACGTGATCCAGTAGTAAGAATTACAACCTTTGGTAAGGCGAGCCTTTTCTCAGAAAGTAATTGAGATATCATTACCAATAATTATCAGCTCAAAATAACCGTATAAATCCATGTTTTACAAACGATGAACGGTCGCTTTCTGAGCACAAATTGATACAAAAGGTTTTCGTCTTGCTACGCCAATTAGCCCTTGCTCTGTTGGGCTTTATCTTATCCTACCAAGCATTTGCGCTTCATAATGCAAATGCAATCTTTTACCCTTTGCCAACTCAGTCAAAGGGTACTTTTATCGCGGCTAAAAAGTTGTTCTTGGGTGAAAAGGGCGGTTTGTGGATTCATGACGTACACGGGAGAGTCCTGTTTTACGATGGTCAAACTATATTGCCTAAATCAGGTAGCTTCCTACAAACGTCGGCCAAGCAGTTGGCTTATCATAAAGGTGCTTTTTGGACCTTTATTGAAAATGAGGTCTATCGAACCTATCCAAATCAGGAACGACGTTTAGTCTTTAGTTTAAATCCAGGCTCACAAATAAGAAAAATAGGGTCTTCAAAGAACTATATTTGGGTGAGTGATGGCGCGCATTTCTATACCTACAATATCGACACTAGCGAGTTAAACTCTTTCTCTCTATTGCAGCTCTATCAACATAGTAATAATAGCTACGTTTACATTAATGATGCGGTGCTAGTTGAAACGAAGTGGGCACTAGCAACGACTTCCGGCTTCTATCTTTCTGAAGGTGATAAGTTTGACCATGTCGCAGCCTCAGGTCAAAACTACATTGAGAAAGTCTATTATTCACACACGCGAAGAGAAATTTTGATAGGTACTTTGCGTGGCGCTTTAATTTTCAACATTTACCAGCCTGATAAAGAAGTGATTAGAATTGGCGGCTCACATGTTTTGACATTCGCAGAGACAAATCAAGAGTATTGGGTGGGGACCGAGCATGGTCTTTATTTGTACTCATTTTTTTCAGGTGAGGTCACCGAAGTCGCGCCTGCAAGTTTTCTTGAGTTAGAGTTAGATAACACGAAGATTTATTCGTTGTTGAGCGACAATATGGGAGGGATGTGGATTGCGACTAACCAAGGTATTCGTTATTACTCGCTATTTAGTAAAAAATTTGAACGAGTGACCTTTAGTAGTTATGACTCACACACCCTATCAGGACGAATTCGGCAAACTATTGAAGGTCCTGATGGTGCGCTTTGGTTTGCTGATGACCGAAAGATTTATCGTTCAGGAAAGAGTGGGATTAACCAAGTCTTAGAGTTGGAGTCGCAGATCAATGAATTTGCATTTCAAAACGGTATGCTTTGGCTTGCGACCTCAAAAGGGCTGGAAATATTTGAGCTAAATGGTCTCAACAAGATTACATTTCCTTATTTACAGGTTATGGCCGGACATGCCGTAGAGCATGTGACCGTTGATGGTGATGACCGTCTTTGGGTATCAAGCGGATACCATCTTTACAATGTTGATACTGCTGCACGAAGCGTACGAAACTTTGGAAGTGAGTGGCTAGTAAGTCAGTATTTGCCTGCTAAGGTTACGCGCCTATATGATACTGAAGATGCCCTATTAATAGGCACCGATCATGGCGTATACCAATACAGTAATGACAACATCCAGTTTATCCGTTTTTCAGAAAAGTTTGGTGAATCATTAGACATGACCACGGCGGTTGATGGCAGCCAGTGGTTTGCTTCATCTTATGGTGTGTTTAAAACTGATACACGAAGCGATGAAAAACGTGTTGTTGAAATGAGTGAGCCCAACGCCAGACCTGCTTGCTTGATCAGAGACAGGCAAGGTGTATGGTTAGCTTCCTCTGTCGGTTTAAGCTATTACCACCTTTCGGGTGAGTTAGTGAAACATTACTCATCATCATCAGGCTTAATGAACAATGAGTTCCTCCCTGGTATTTGTAGCGTTATACAGCAGACAGAAATTGGTGAGCGAGAGCTTGTTCTGGGGTCGAAGTACGGACTCGTAAAAGCAGAAGCATCCAAGCTGCTTGTATCTAATCCCCCAGAGTCTATGTTTATTGTTAGCCAAGTTGTGCTTGAAAATGAAGTTCTGCAAGTTGGTAGTGCCGATCTGAATGGGCTCACACTGCCATATGGATCTTCGCTGAGTTTTTTATTCGGTGTGATGCCAAAACCAGACAGTCAAAATTTGTACTATCGATTGAACAACGATGACCCATGGCAAACGTTAGAGGGGGGCCAACTGACACTCGAGCACCTTAGTTCCGGTGAATATCACTTGCAGGTCAGTAATGAGTCTCAAGTTGCCACTGGAGTCGTTGGTTTAGAATCTCACTTTATCGTCCTTCATCCTTGGTATCTATCGCGATTTGCTATTTTAGGCTTTGTCGTAGCTAGTATTGCGGTCGTCGCATTACTTGTTTTCTGGCGCTCTCGCTACGTTGTACAGGCTAACCGTGATCTAGCAGCTCAAGTGACTCTCAAAACGAATCAGTTAAGACATCAAAGTAGAGTGTTGCTTACGAGCAACCAGCAATTACGTAAACAGATTCAAGTTAGAAACCTACTCGTAGACCATGTAGCTCTATCCATAAAATCAAGCGTCGACTTTATTGTGGCGAAACTACCTATGCCTCTGGATACTGCGACGGAGGATCATTTGGCTAAAACGAATTGGCAGTTAAATGAACTCAAAAGCGTTCCAAGTGATGTAAGTGGTGGGAGTCAGAACTACAACTTGAGTCAGATAACTCAGTCAGTGGTTGATGTATGGCAAGATGACTTTGCAAAAGCGGGTATTTTGGTAGAGCTAGAAGATGAGAGCAAGCAGAGCCGGGTTGCTCTGGAAAGTTTTAATCTTGATGTTATTTTCAATAGCATTTTTGCCAATATCATCAAGCGCTCTTTCCGGGGTCAAACGGTTAGAATTATGCTAGAAAAGGGGCATGATATTGTGTCATTGAGCTTTCTTGATTACGGGACGCAATTACCTAATAAAGTCGCGACTGGGCTTCCATCTAACTTAAATCACTCTGAGTTGAGTATTGACCACCTTGCCCAACTAGTGACAACGAGTGGTGGTTATTTGGCTGTCTTCTCTTCTGATGCTCAGAACAAAGTCGAGATCACATGGCCATCTGCGAAGGAAAGGAGTTATTTGGATGAACCGCAGCAAGAATTCAATCCTGTAACTATTGCAGAAGATCAAGTCACACCAGAGAAAGAGTGGTTGCAAAAAGTCTATCAATTAGTGGCAGAGCATTACCATGATCCTGAATTTGGCACTGCGTCAGCCGCTAAAATGCTGTATATGTCTGAACGTTCTTTGCAGAGACGTTTTAAATCTGCCTCGTCAAGAACGTTAAAAGACTATGTCACAGAGGTGCGTTTGGAAACGGCGTGTGAACAGTTATTGGCGGGTGAGAAAATCAGTGAAGTCGCCTTTAACTGTGGCTTTAATGATCCATCTTACTTTAGCCAAAAGTTTAAGCTACATTTTGGTTTGCCCCCGTCCAAGTTTGCTTTGACTCAAGAAAGCCAAGAAATTAACTAGAAAACCTTCATTATACGCTCCCTAGTTAATAGTTAAGATGCTGGGGAGCTGCATGCAGTGCTCTATTATTGCTGCAGTTGCTAACGCAGTGAGTTTCATTGTTTCTTCATCACATCTAGCCTACAAATCTATTCTCAACACGTAAGCACGATCACGTTCTATCTGTTAGTCGCGATGTTCATAGCAATAAGCATAAATGGCTTCAAGAGAATGATTTATTGATAGTTGCAACAAATAAATGACAGTTGTATTGCTGTATCAAAAGAGCGTTGTTCATTTGGGTGAATGATGGTGTGCGACATTCGTGAAAACGAAAACTGTGTTGAAAAGATGAATAAGGTAAAGAAGTTTTGAAAGAGGTGAAAAAAAATATCGTGGTATAGCCGGGGGGACTATACCACGGGTGTCAAGGACACCTTCGCTTGCTGCCGGAGTGACATGTTGCCATGCCACCTCTGGAATTTATTAGAGAGGTTGCCCTCTCGGTGGAGTAACTATACGAGAGGTTACTTATTTTTCTTATAAAAATAACGCCATGTTTATATGAGAAAAGCGACAACGTTTGGTTTTTTACTTAACCAATTGTTTTAATTTGCATTTTTTGTTTTCTATCTTGGTTTGTGACATTTTTGTTTCGTTAGGTGTCATTTTTAAATGTTAATTTTGACGTAAATAACGAGAGGAAATTTACGAAGTTAACGTTTGAAAGCGTGAAAACATTTACGGAATCTTTGATTTCACACAAGGATTGAAGGGGTATAGGGGAGTAATATTGGCAACCTAAACTTATTAAATAATAATATTTCTCATTAGCAATACTCTTAAGGGCCACTATGAAGTTATCAGAGATTAATCCTGGCGATACGGTGACGATTCGGTTGTTAGATGGTCTTTCATCAGATATCAGAAAGAAACTCATGGTAATGGGGCTGCTTCCCAATACAGAAGTCAAAGTGATTCGACGTGCGCCAATGGGCGATCCTTTACAAGTCGAAGTCCGTGGTGTGTCTGTCGCATTGCGAGAAACAATTGCTCAGAAAATTGAAGTGGAGCGAGTGTAATGCAATATCAAGTGCTAACTGTAGGTAACCCTAATAGTGGTAAAACGACGCTATTTAATGGTTTAACTGGCGCAAAACAGCAAGTTGGTAACTGGGCAGGCGTCACGGTTGAAAAGAAAACGGGACAATTCAAGCATGCTGGGGATGAGTTTTTGCTCACTGACCTTCCGGGTATTTACTCATTAGACAGTGGTAATGATAGTAATAGTATTGATGAATCCATCGCATCGCGTGCGGTTCTAACTCATCCTGCTGATCTCATTATTAACGTGGTGGATGCTACAAGTTTAGAGCGCAGCTTATATATGACGCTGCAACTTCGCGAACTTGGTCGCCCTATGATTGTTGTCCTCAACAAGATGGATGCGCTAAAGCGTGAACGTCAGATGATTAACGTTGCAGAGCTTGAGAAAACGTTAGGTTGTCCGGTTGTCAGTTTATCTGCAACCAATAAAACTCAAGTGGCAGAGTTTAAAGAAAAGCTCCATAAATCCATCGTTCAAGGAGTGCCACTTAAAGAATTGTCTTTGCATTATGGTGAGAAGATGGAGTCGGCAATTCAAACGGTTTCCGCACTTTTTAACGACCAAACCGTCGCTCATCGTGCACTAGCGATTCGTGCGCTTGAAAAAGACACAATGGTGCTCAATAGTCTTTCTGATATCGATAGAAGCAAAGTCTTGGAAGTCATTACGACGTTAGATTTGGATATCGATTTGCATGTCGCGGATACTAAGTACACGCATCTGCATGAACAGTGTAAAAAAGTTCGCCGAAGCGAAGGCAAGTTAAGTCGTAGTGTGACTGAAAGACTCGACCAGTTTATTTTGAACAAGTGGATTGGAATTCCTTTCTTCTTTGTTGTTATGTACCTGATGTTTATGTTCTCGATTAACATCGGTAGTGCATTTATCGACTTTTTTGACATTGGTGTGGGCGCATTGTTGGTTGATGGTGGTCACCACTTGTTAGACGGTCATTTGCCTGTGTGGTTAGTGACGGTTCTTGCTGATGGTATCGGTGGTGGTATCCAGACGGTTGCAACCTTCATTCCGGTTATCGCGTGTTTGTACCTGTTCCTAGCGGTACTTGAGAGCTCAGGTTACATGGCTCGCGCAGCATTCGTACTAGATAAAGTGATGCAGAAGATCGGTCTACCGGGCAAAGCATTTGTACCGTTGGTTCTTGGTTTTGGCTGTAACGTACCATCAATCATGGCGACTCGTACTCTAGACCAAGAACGTGAGCGTAAACTGGCTGCATCTATGGCGCCATTTATGTCATGCGGTGCTCGTCTGCCTGTATACGCACTATTCGCTGCAGCATTCTTCCCTGGTTCTGGTCAGAACATTGTATTCGCACTTTACCTACTTGGTATTGTAGCAGCGATCTTCACAGGTCTTTTCCTTAAGCACACGCTTTACCCAGGTAGCAGTGACAGCCTAGTAATGGAAATGCCTGATTACGAACTTCCGACGCTACAAAACGTGGTGATCAAAACTTGGCAAAAGCTAAAGCGCTTTGTACTTGGTGCAGGTAAAACCATCGTTATCGTTGTTGCTATTCTGAGTTTCTTCAACTCATTGGGTACTGATGGCAGTTTTGGTAACGAAGACAGCGAAAACTCTGTGCTTTCTAAAGCAGCGCAAGTAGTGACTCCAGTATTCTCACCAATCGGTGTTCAAGAAGACAACTGGCCAGCGACGGTAGGTATCATTACTGGTATCTTCGCAAAAGAGGCGGTAGTTGGTACGCTGAACAGTCTATACACTACGCCAAGCGACGGTGAAGACGCAGAATTTGATCTAATGGGCAGCCTAGAAGAGGCAGTAATGAGTATCCCTGAAAACCTAGCCGGTTTGAGCTACTCAGATCCACTAGGCATTGAAGTGGGTGACTTAACTGACTCAAATGCCGTTGCCGAAGAACAAGAAGTCGATGCTTCTATCTTCGGTAACATTAAATCTCAGTTTGCTTCTGGCAATGCCGCATTTGCTTACCTAATCTTTATCCTACTGTACACACCTTGTGTGGCGGCGATGGGGGCTTACGTACGTGAGTTTGGTCATAAGTTCGCACGCTTTATTGCGGTTTGGACAATGGGCTTGGCTTACCTATGTGCGACGTTCTACAACCAATTGACGCATTTCGCAGATAGCCCAGTGACAAGTGGCATTTGGATGGCTGTGATCGTTGCTATCTTCTTTGGTACCTACCGTGTGTTCAAACAAGTTGGTAAGAAACAAAACGGTGCATTAGAGGCGCAAGTAGCATGATTTTAAAAGAGCTTTATCAATACATTGCAGACAAAGGAACCGTCTCCCAGTCAGATCTGGCTAAACAGTTTGGGATGAGTGAAGATGGCGCCGACGCGATGTTAAACGTGTGGATTAAGAAGGGCAAAATTAGCCGCCTAGTCGACACTAATAAAGCTCATGACGTGACTCGTGTTCGCTACTCAGTGACTAAACAAGATGGTTTGTCTCTGACAGTCACCATGTAGCGACTATCAAAATTAGTCACCTAAAAATTATCACGTAAAAACGACAAAGCCGCATCAGCAATGATGCGGCTTTTATTTTGCTGGTTATTGTTTGTGAATACAGCGAAATTAATGTTCTTCAGAGTGTTTAGTCGCGCCTAACCCTAGGAACTTCAAACCAAGACTTAAAACTAAAATCGAAATAGGTAATGTTAAGATCGTCCAATCTAAGCTGTCGAAGTTAATCAGCACGAGCTCTAAGAACTTCACAAACAAGATCACGATGATGACTTCAGCCAAAATGTTTTTTAGATGGCCGATGTTCGGGGTTCTGATCCAATGCAAAACCGACTGCTCTTGTGTTTTCGCTTTAGCTTTGTTGGAAATAAATAGTGTGTAGATGCCGTGAGCAAAGATGAACAAAACTAGTGCGACAAGAAACGTATCCAGTGACTTGATCAAATAAGCGATCGCGATGTCTGCTTTATCTAAATGTGCGAGTGCTTCTGGAGGTGTTTGATTGAGAATGAAGACCGCAAATGCCGAATAGGTTTTTGCTGCACCCATAAGAAAAAGCAAGAATGAAGCAGCCATGGAACAGATGATGGCGATCCAGCTGACGTATCGGAATGTGTTGAAGACTTGTTTCATGATGACCCTCTCTAACTGAGCTGGTAGTCTAAACAAGTTTTATTTTAGTGATAATCCCAGAAAAATGAGAAAGATTGTTACAAATACGTATTAATCTTTCTCTGTCTATTTCAGCCGTATTCAAAGGCGAATTATTTTCGCTTGCAGTTCTTATGCTTTTTGGAAAATAGAGCTCAGTGACAACACGTTTTTAATGCGACCAAGTAATTCGTTTTGCTCTTCTTCTGTACGGAATTCACCTTTGGTGTTACCCCAAACCGGTCCCGGCCATGCGACGTCATCTTTGAAGCGAGCAATATGGTGAATGTGCAGCTGTGGCACCATGTTACCTAGTGCGCCAAGGTTTAACTTGTCTGGACGGAATGTTGCTTCCAGTGCTTGGCTTACTGCCTGAGATTCTAGCAAAAACTGTTGCTGTTCTTTCATTGGCAAGTGGTGAAGCTCTTTTAGGTTTGCACGTTTAGGTACCAAAATAACCCATGGCACGGCATTGTCTTTATGCAGAAGTGCCACACACAGTGGGAAGTGACCGATAACGGTAGTGTCTTTTGCCAATTGAGGGTGCAGTTCAAAACTCATTATATTATCCGATTTGAATTGAATGACATCAGTATACGCCAGATAAAACAAAAGGTTGACGCTTTCACGCCAACCTTTTGAAATCATATCGA